>NZ_JAKRGG010000017.1:0-95790 GCF_022347645.1 Vibrio sp. MMH1-50 | reverse complement strand
CTCTTTGCAAATAGTAAGGGCCTTGGCTTGTATACTTTGTTGCCGATTCTTGATTTAGAATGACTAGATCTTTAAATCGCCGCCGCGTCTACAAACCAAGTCACTCTCGCTGAACCCAGCATCTCAAGGTTACTTGGGGATAAAGTGCCACTCGTATTGAACGGAGTGGCATTTTTGTTTCTGGTCTAATCGAGTGATTTCTTAAAGCGCAAAGAGGCGACGACTAAGCCCACCACGGTAAAACCAAGCAACCATATTGTGTCTCGCCATAACTCCATTAGATCGGCACCACGAAGCACCACACCACGAATGATGCGCATAAAGTGGGTCGCGGGCAGAGCCTCTGATATCCATTGAGCTGCGACTGGCATCCCTTCATAAGGGAACATAAAACCAGACAGAAGTATAGACGGGAGGAGAATAAATACCGTCATCTGCATGGCTTGAAGCTGTGTTGTGGCGATGGTGGATATCACCAAACCGAGCGTTAAACTGGCGGCTATAAACAACAAGGTGCCAAATAATATCTGGCTAATGGCTCCATTTATCGGCACGCCAAAGATCCAATGCCCCAAGCCAAGAATAATAAATACCTGAATTAAACCGACAAAGATGTACGGAATAATTTTCGCGACCATGAGCTCAATAGAGTGAATTGGCGTGGTGATGAGTAATTCCAAATTGCCTCGTTCTCTTTCTCTCACAATGGCAGCACTGGTAAACAAGATCATCGTCATTGTAAGTATGACCCCAAGTAAACCGGGTACGATGTTCACTGCCGAGCGCCGACTCGGGTTGTAATACAACGCGACTTCAAAAGTTTTGGTGGGAGCAGGGCGGATCTCAAAGTCGAAATCAGTCAATGGCATGGTCTGCAGCGAGAGAATGGCTGAACTGATCATGGTATCAGAGCCGTCTACAATCCACTGTCCCAGCTCTCGACCTTGCACCATACGCTGAGTTAAATCGCTTGGCAGAATGAGTGCCGCGCGCACGAGACCGTCTTGTATCGCTTGTTCCGCCTCTGAAGCGGTGGCAAAGGTTTCGACCACATCGACAACTTGAGTCACTTTTACCGATTCAGTAATAACGCGACCTGCAGTGCTACCGCTTTGGTCAACAACGCCGACGGGAATATTGCGAATATCGGTATTGATGGCGAATCCAAATAACAATAATTGGATCAGAGGAATCATGACCACCATGCCAAAGGTGATTCGGTCACGAGAAAGCTGTCGAATCTCTTTGATCATCACCGCCTTCATTCGAGCAATGGACTTCATCATTGGCGACCTTCCCCCGTTACACTAACGAATACATCTTCTAAGCTAGGACGCGCGATGTTCATCTCGCAGCCTTCAAGCTCTGGGAAGGTTTGTATTAACCAATTAATCGGTTGTTCGATATGTTGATGAATTAGGATGCGTAAGCGGATACCTAACTGGGCAGCAGAACGGACTTCTTTACGTTTTATGACTTTCTCTTTCAGTTCACGCAAGTTATCCGCTTTGACCTCGACAATATTCACACCCATTTGCGCCATGAGTTGCTCCGGCTCACCATCAGCACGGATTTCTCCAGCCTCCATAATAGCAAGTCGATGACAGCGTTCTGCCTCGTCCATATAGTGAGTGGTGACCAAAATTGTGGTGCCTTGATCGGAGAGATCAAATAATTGCTCCCAGAAGTCACGACGGTTCTCCGGGTCTACGGCGGAGGTAGGCTCATCGAGAAACAACAATTCAGGTTTGTGCATGGTCGCTGCCGCAAGAGAAAGTCGCTGCTTTTGTCCGCCACTCATGCCACCAACGCGTTGCTTACGTAATTGATCAAGTCCATATGTCGCTAATTGCTCTTCGATGCGAGCTTTAAGTGCTTTAGTATCCATGCCAAAGATCTGCCCAATAAACTCGAGGTTTTCTTGAACGGAAAGATCATCGTAGAGGGAGAATTTTTGCGTCATGTAACCAATTTTGAGTCGCAATAGCTCAGATTGTCTTGGGATCTCTAACCCTAAAACATCAACATTGCCTTCACTTGGGCTGAGTAGACCCGTTAACACACGAATGGTGGTAGATTTACCGCAACCATTTGGACCCAGAAAACCATAAATACTGCCTTTGGGCACATTGAGCGTGATGTTATTGATGGCAGTAAAGTCACCGAACTTCTTTACCACATTCTCTGCTTGAATTGCGTATTCAGTCATCGTTTACTCCACTAAATCCACTTGTGCAGGAATGCCTGAAGGTAGAGATTCAGCAGAGTCTTGTAAATCGACTTCTGCAAGGTACATCAAGCGCGAACGCTCTTCCTCTGTTAGGGCGAAGTAGGGGGTAAATGATGGTTCAGTAGCAACCCAGCGCACGGTTCCTTCTAAAGGTTTTTCGACGCCATCCACATGGACTTGTACGGCTTTACCGGGAATAAAGTTAACTCGATAAGTCGCAGGGACATAAACACGTGCATAAGGGACACGGCTTGCTTGAATCACGGCAACGATGCCATTGACTGGAACGCGTTCGCCTAAGTTAAAAGGTAGATTGTCGAGCAAACCATCACGGGTAGCGGTAATGGTTAGCTCTGCTAGTTTTTGCTGTTGAAGAGCCACATCTGCTTTTGCTGCCATCAGTTCGGCTTTGGCTTGTTCAATGTCTTCAGGACGTGAGCCTGCGGTAAGTTTGCTGAACTCTTCTTGTGACGAGTCTAACTCGGCACGCGCAGAATCTCTTGCTGCCAATGCGGTGTCTTTTTCCGATTGGCTGATGAGTTTCTTACGTACCAATTCTGCTTTACGTTGGTAGTTCTTTTGAGCTTCGGTTAATTGCGCTTCTGCTCTTGCAACTCTTGCTTGGGCTGCAGCAATATCTTCAGGACGTTCGCCATTGGTCAGCTTTAATAGGTAAGCATCTGCTTTAGCTTCCTCAGCTATGGCGCGGGCTAATATCGCTTCTTGGTTCTTAGTATCGAGTTGAACTAGCACCTCACCTTCAGTTACTTGGCTGCCTTCTTTAATTGGTAGAGCACGAATGATTTCGCTTGAGGTGGCTGTAAAGGTGACGCGGTCACGTTCTAATGTGCCAAGAGCTTGCTGACCATCGTCTTTTGAGCAAGCGGTCAAAAGGGTAATAACAAATGTGCCAAGAATGATTCGCTTCATCATGCGATGCTTCCTCAAGAAGTTGAGCCTGATCGTAGGTCAGGTTGCAGAAGAATGTGGGACTGTATTCAGTGTAACGTGGACAAGTTTTAGTCGGCTAGGGCGATAATTCCCTTAATATTCATCAATTGATTAATTATTATGCCCAAGTGACTTCAAGATGCAGGATTCAGAGCGTTGTCATTGATTCGAGAGTAAGGAAAACAATGCAGTGTAATAGCTAGCTCTTTCCAAGTTGTTTGACGCAGCTATTTGTTTGACTAAAAAAGCGCGTCAAAGACACGCTTCCAAAGGGCACTCTTTGCAAATACGATTCTTGATTTAGAATGACTAGATCTTTAAATCGCCGCCGCGTCTACAAACCAAGTCATTCTCGCTGAACCTAGCATCTTGAGGTTACTTGGGTATAGAAATAGTTTTTACACTTTATACGCCACAAAGAATAATCATAGTGGGTTACCCTGATGCTAGTGGGTTTCGGTGGGATAAATTGGAGAATCGAGACGGCGATCGGGTTTTCTCTGAAGCGATAAAAGAAACAGAGCCCAATGAATGAACATTGGGCTTTGGATATGCGAGTAAAAGGCTAGAAGCCTTTAATGATTGGCTAAGCCGTTTTAAATTGACTTACGATTTCTTGTAGACCAACAGCCAGCTCACTTAAGTCACGACAAGCAACCGCGGTTTGGCGAGAGCCCGTTGCCACTTCACTAGAGAACTGATTGATGTGTTCTACGTTACGATGCAATTCTTCAGTGACTGAGCTCTGCTCGCTACATGCGCTTGCAATTTGAATGCTTTTCTCTGCAATGTTATCCACGCTTTGCTCGATTTGACCAATGGTTGCACCTGCGTTTTGTGCTTGTTCAACACACACTTGAATCAAATCATTGCTGTTGTTTGTCGCAGACACTGCGGTTTTAGAGCAGTTTTGTAGCTTGCTAATGATGGAGACGATCTCTTCTGTGGATGATTGCGTGCGACTTGCTAGTGTACGTACCTCGTCTGCAACAACCGCGAAGCCTCGACCTTGTTCGCCAGCGCGTGCTGCCTCGATTGCTGCATTGAGAGCCAGAAGGTTGGTCTGCTCAGCAATATCTTGAATCACGTCGACGACAACGCTGATGTTTGATGCGTCTTGCTCAAGCTCGCTGACCATGGTGCCAACAGATTGGATCGCAACAGATGCTTCATTGATTTGCGAGATACACTCTTGAACGACTTCTAAACCTTGTTTCGCATCGTTCGACGCACCATTCGCGGTTTCAGATGCGGCTTCGGTATTGTTGGCGACATCGTTAACTGTTGCTTGCATCTCGTTCATTGCGGTTGCAATCAGATTAAGCTGTTGTTGCTGCTCGTCCATACCAGATGAAGTTTGTTCCGAAATCGCGCTCACTTCTTCTGTTGCTGTACTTACTTGTGCGGTAGTTGAAGAAATGCTGTCAACCAGACTTAAAAGTTTCGCCTGCATATCGATACATGCATCGGCAAGGATACCAAGTTCATCATTACCAATCTTATTGCGTGGCAGTTGGTAAGTAAGATCACCAGAGGCAATCTTAGACGCCATTTCAACAACATAGTTAAGTGGCGAGCAAATTTGCTTGGTAAGGAATAGCCCTAGAGAAAAACCCAAAGCTAACAAGGCTACAATAGCAATGATGCCATAAGTAATCGCATCGGTTACCACGATATGCGTGCTGTCGATGTCTTCTTTAATGAAGGTTTGGTTTAGCTCAACAAGAGCGATGATAGCGTTTTGTAGCTCTTGGAAAGCAGGGAAGCCATCAAGCAGCATTGCGTTGGCTTCATCAACTTGCTTGGTTAGAAGCAGTGCGGAGTATTTTTCATTGAAGCTACGGTATTTTTCCCATGCATCGTTGACACGGTTGAAGGCATCACGGTCACGTTGATCCCATAACGACTGACCATACTTTTTAATATAGTTGTCAACTTTACTTTCTGATCCATCTAGACCTTTCAACCATGTTTTAAACTCAGCATGGTTTACATTCGTCAATAAAGAAAATTCATCTTTTCTTAAAATGCCGACTTCGATTTCAATGTTTTTAACTAACAAAATACTCGGAACTGTGGTGTCAGAAAATTCCGACATCTTTCCATCGATTAATTTAATTTGAGAGTTAAAGAAGAAAGAGAGTGCAATTACGGCGGCGGAGATAATTAATATCAACGCACTAATTTTACTTTTAATACTTAAGTTAGAAAGCTTCATAGACTCACTGCAAATTTGGGGGGCTTGAAAAGTCCGGAGTCTAAGGGGGAGAATAGATATATTGTGTGACGAATGTCGCAAAAAATTTTATCGCAACCTGAATTAAGTTGGAAACTTAATGTTCATCTTTCGTTTGAAAATAAGTTAATAATTAATCGATATTGATGAGGTTGATTATTAATTAAATGATAAATTATTCTAATTCCCAATATGTATTATTGTTGATAACTAAACGGCAATTCAGAATTTACCTATTGTTCAATTTAGTTATTTGTGTATCCAAAACATTATTGAATGATTAAAACAGATTAGACTCGGAAATTTGAGTGTTATTTAGGCAAAATAAAAGCCCAATATTGAACATTGGGCTTTGTTAGGCATGAATCGTTTGGTTAATCGATAGAGGTTATGCCGCAGCGTGAACTTGTGGGAAATCCAACGTAGGGTGTTTGGTCACAATGGAGTGATAGCCGTAAACCTGTTCTATGCGTTCCGGTGTTAATGCGTTCCATGGCGTATCGTCACAGACAAGTTTACCGTCGTGCAGTAGTATAAGGCGATCTGCATACTGGGAGGCCAAATTAAGGTCGTGTAATACGACTACAACCGCTGCGTTGTGCTCTTTTGCCGCTTGACGAGCGATTTTTAATGTATTGTGCTGGTGAGCTAAATCCAATGCAGAGGTAGGCTCGTCCAGCATTAAGATCTTCTTATCACCGGATAGATGAAGTTGTGTTAACACGCGAGCCAAATGCAAACGTTGTTTCTCACCTCCAGAGAGAGCAGGGTAGAGGTTATCAGCCAAATGCAAAACATCGGTTTGCTTCATGTATTGCAGAGCAAGCTCCGTGGTCTCTTTATTAGAAATGGACAGAGGAATCGCACCTAGTTCGACCACTTCTCTCGCTAAGAACGGGAAGGTCAGCGTGCTGTGCTGCGGCAACATCGCCACGTGTTTGGCGCTCTCCGAAGGCTCCCAGTCGTTTTTTTGTTTACCAAAGAACTGGATATCATTCTGAGACGGAATCTCGCCACACAATAGCTTCAGCAGTGTACTCTTACCCGCGCCATTAGGACCTAATAATGCGGTGACCTCGCCTGCACGAATATCAATACTGATGTCGTCTAGTACCACTCGGCTCCCATATCTCATGGAGATGTTTCTGCCAGACAGAACGATGTCATTCATTACAGAATCTTCCCTTTTTGTTGGAACAGTAAGTAGATAAAGAATGGCGCACCAATCAATGCGGTTACAATGCCTACAGGCAACTCTGCGGGTGCAACAACAACTCGTGCAAACATATCAGCAGCGGTAAGAAGTAGTGCGCCCATAAGCGCTGAAATAGGCAGCAGCGTGCGATGGTCTGGACCGGCAAGCATACGACCTAAATGCGGAATCACCAGACCGATAAATCCAATTGCACCACAGATACTCACCGTAATACCCACACCAACTGCGGACAACAGGATAAGTTGGCGTTTGAGCTTCTGTACTGGCACACCTAGGTGTTTGGCTTCTGATTCTCCCAAAAGCAACGCATTTAATGACATGGCTTTTCTCTGGAACCAGAACATCAAGACGATGAGAGTCACCGCAGCTAAACCAATCCCTGACCAGTTTGCCCCAGCCAGCGATCCCATCGACCAAAGAGTTAAGTCTCGCAGCATTTGATCATCGGCGATGAAGTTCATAAAACCAATCGCAGCGCCCGAGAGTGCGCTGATTGCAACCCCCGCAAGCAACATGATGGTGACTGACGTACCAAACTTATTCGTACCTAACCAGTAAACTAATACCGTGGTAATTGCACCGCCGAGGAAGGCGAAAAATGGCAAGGCAGCTAAGTTCATTAGTGTCGGGTAGTTTTGACTGAAATCGGCAAATACGACGATTGCAAATGCGCCACCAAGCGCTGCACCTGCGGAAACACCGATGATGCCTGGCTCGGCTAGAGGATTTCGGAATAACCCCTGCATCACAACACCACAGATAGCGAGGATCGCACCAATAAACATACAAAGAATAGTGCGTGGAAGGCGGATTTCGTTGATGACTAACTGAATATGAGGAGCAAGGTCTGAACCTGCTCCTGTTAAGCTTCTCAGACTGTCTGAGAAGCTAATATTCATTGGACCTACTGTAATGGACGCTACTGCGATAAAAGCTAAAATGCCAGATAACGCGAGTAGGGTAGTAGATAAAGGAATTCGTCTTAACAGCATTGAATCTCTCTACGGGTAAAGCAGCTCGTTTAGGCGCTTCGCCTCTGAAAGGCTCTTAAGTCCTAAACCACCAACAAGCGCATGACCGTCAATTGTCACGATGTTTTTGTTCATACCTGCTGGAGTCGCGGCAAGGAGAGGCATTGCTTTCAGAATGGCATCTGCACCGCCCATTGTTTGATAGCTACGCCCACTCACAAGAATCACGTCTGGTTGCATCTCGACCATAGCTTCTGTTGACAGTGGCTTGTATGAAGAGAGTTTGCTTGCTGCTGGGTTTTCTCCACCTGCAAGTTGAATGATTGCGTCTGGTGTTGTTTCTGACCCCGCTACGTTTGCTGGGCGACCTTCGTGAATCAGTAGGAAAAGTACTTTCTTTTTGTCAGCTTTTGCTGGTTGGTTGCCTTCCAGTGCTTTCACTTGTGCTTCAACTTCAGTTTTTAGTGCTGTCGCTTGAGTTTCGCGATGCATGATGGTCGCAATTTGGTCGATACGATCAACCAAACCTTCCACGTTTGCTTCTGTATTGACGACTTCAACATCAACACCTGCTGATTTCAATTGGTCTAGCGTGGTGTTTGGTCCCATTTCATCTGATCCAATCAATTTAGTCGGGCTTAATCCCAGTAGACCTTCAGCAGAAAGACGACGGTGGTAACCAACTTTTGGCAACTCCATCCCTTCCGGTAGTTGGCTTGTTACGTCGACAGCAACAAGGCTATCTTTTGCATCAAGAGCAAGTAACAGTTCAGTGACAGCGCTGCCGGCACTGACCACGCGTTCATTTGATGGAGCTTCGTTGGCAAATAGGCTCGCACTAGCAAGCATAATAATGGCTGCAGTCAATGCGGTACGAACGGGCGAAAGTGTTTTATTCATTAGTGTGTTCTCAATCTTATGTTCTTCTATTGCGACTCTTCAGTGAGCAGTTGAGTCGCTTGAATTCCGTTTTCTTGTAAAAAGCCAAGAAGCTTAACCAGTGACTGAATGTCTGCGGTTTTTTCCGCACCAATCACAATAGGTTTGTCGGTTGATTTGCTCTCTTCTAACAGAGCCATCGTAAAGTTTTCCCAATCGATGTACGCCTTACCGTTGATCGCCCAGTGTGGCTCTTCTTTAAGGATGTTCACCGTGATTGATTGTTTGTCCACCTCAGCCACAGCTTGGGAATCGGTGCTTGGTAGGTTCACATCTAGGGAATCTAACTTCACTGCTGCAGTGAGCATCAAAAACACCATTACGATGAAAATGATGTCGAGCAGTGGCGTTAAGTCTGGTGTTAAGCCATGACTGTTGTTGTCTTGTGGTGCCTTAATCATGAACTTCTCGCTTCAACATGATTTGCAACAGTCGCGACTTCTTTGCTGTTTTCCGGAGATATATGCTGTAGAGAAATGCCTTCGAGCCACAGATTTACATAGTTCAGAGTGTGTTCAAGCTTAGCGATAACACGATCTGCCCAAAGACCAATCAGTTGCGCGCCAGAAATAGCAGGTAACGCAATGATCAAACCAGCTGCAGTCGTACGCATCGCAAGACCCAAGCCATCTGCCAAGTCGTTTGGCGTAATGTTACCGGTAGAAGAAGCAATACCTTTAAACATGTCGATAAGACCAAGAACTGTACCTAATAGACCAATCAGGGGGCTGATCACGCCAATCAAGGTCAACAGACGCAGACCTGAGTGCAACTGATGACGTTTTTCTTGAAGCCAAATACCAGCCGCATCTTCACGCAGTGATTTAGAAAAAGAGTGATGCGCAAGCAGCATTGCAACACCACGATATAAAAGAGGTCGTTTACCCGAAAACTCATCCGCTAGTGCTTCGATGTCTTTGTTGTTGGTTGGGTCAAGCTTGGTCAGCTTTTGGCGAATCGCGCGTTTACCGACTCCTAGGCTAATGAATACTTGAAAGAGTCTTTCCGCAATGATCATGACTGTAAGTGCAGAGCAAATAACTAAAGGCCAAGTCATAAGACCAAATTGGGTTTGTAAATGTTGTAGCTGTTCCATTATCCATCCAACTTAAAACGAACTGGGATTTGAACTCGGTGAGCGACTTTGTGCCCGCCAGAAATATGAGGTGAAAACTGCCATTGTTTAATGGCACGTAGAGCAGAAAGATCGAGCATTTCTGCACCAGATGATTCGATAAGTATTTGTTTAATCTGGTTGCCGTTTTCGTCAAGCCAAATTTCATACAGCGCAACCCCTTCAATACCACGCTTTTGCGCTGAACGTGGGTAACGAGGTTGTACTGGTTGAGAAACAAACGTCGGTTGGTCAATCATCACTGGCTGTGATGTCGCCCCTTTCGATTGATCAGTAGGAGCCGCTTGTTGTGGTTGAGGTTCTTTTGCGACTTTCTCTTCCACTTTTTCTTTTGGTTGCGGATCTTTCTTTGCAACGGGTTTTGGTGGTTGAGGTTTTTTAACCGGTTCAGGTTTCTTTTGGACTGGTTTTTTCTTCACCGCTTCTTTTTTTACGATCGGCTTTTCTACCGTCTTTTTAATCGGCTCAGGCTTTGGTTTTGGCTTCGGAGGCTCAGGTTGTTTCTTTGGCTCCGGGTGCTTCTCTTCCACCACTTCTTGTGGCGTAGGAGCCGCTTGTACCGGTTTTGGCGCTGAGACTAAATTCAAGCTTACCGAGCTGGTGGGATTGCCTGCTGGCATTGCAAACACTTTTGTCTCTTGGGAGACAAAAAGAAGCGCTGCGTGCACCACTAAAGAGGCGCCACCGGCAATGGCATATCTTTTTACGTTCACGGGTAAATCTCGGTAGTAGGAATCATTATCAAGTGGGAAGATTATTGCTCGAAAAGGAAATAAGATCAATTATCAATTGCATTATCATTACGTGCAAATTATGATCTTTACAGTTTTTTTGAAATGAGCCTCAATCCTTTGTGTGGTGGGCTTTAAGTGAGTAAATATGAGCGTCGACATTTATAAATTTGACGAATCAATTCTCGGGAGTGACAGCCCCGATCCGCTGCGTTTTGCGTTTGTGAAAAAACACTCTGCGCACGCGGGTGGTAGCAGTATGCCTGTGCCACCGCCACAACAAGGTGAAATCCTGTCACGGATCACTTCTGAAACAACGCAAAAGAACAATAAGCGTTGCCTGTACATTCATGTGCCATTTTGTCGTGTGCGCTGCACTTTTTGTAACTTCTTCCAAAACGCCGCGAGCCGTAAGCTTGTTGATGAGTACTTTGATGCGCTGATGAAAGAGCTGAAAGAGAAAGCAGCACTGCCATGGACACAAAGTGGCATTTTTCATGCGGTTTATATCGGTGGGGGCACGCCTACAGATTTATCTGCAGATCAGGTTCGTATTCTTGGTCAGGCAATTCATGACTATTTCCCTTTAGCCGCCGATTGTGAAATTACCCTAGAAGGGCGTATTAACCGATTCTCGGACGAGCTGTATCAGGGAGCGCTAGACGGAGGTTTCAACCGTTTTTCATTTGGTGTGCAAAGCTTCAATACCAAAGTACGTCGTAGTGCTAAGCGTTTAGATGATCGTGAAGATGTCTTGAACCGCGTTGCTGAGCTCGCTAAAGAAGACAAAATTCCCGTCATTATAGATCTGCTATATGGCTTGCCTTATCAGACAAAGGAAGTGCTCGAACAAGATTTGCACGACTTTATGTCTACTGGTGCGCACGGTTTGGACCTATATCAACTGGTTGTTGGTGGGACAGCCCCAATGTTGAACCTAGTTGAGAAGGGTAAGATGCCGCCACCGGCAACCACGCCTGAAAAAGCTGGTATGTACGAGCTCGGTGCGAAATTCATGTCGAAACATCATATGAAGCAGCTCAGTGTAAACCATTGGGCGATCGATAACCGTGAACGCAGCTTATACAACAGCTTAGCGAAGACGTATGCAGAAGTGCTTCCGGTTGGTTGTGGTGCCGGCGGTAACATCGGTGGTTACGGCATGATGCAACATCGCACGCTAGACACTTATGTCAAAGCCGTCAATGAAGGGCAAAGCACCATCGCGATGATGATGAAACAAAGCCCGCTAGAGCCACTCTTTGCTGCGCTAAAGTCAGGTTTCGACCGTGGCATTGTTCAAGGGAACAAACTGCCAAACTTCATGGGTGAAGACACCTTTAACTTCCTAATGCCGTTGTTCAAAGTATGGCACGACAAGGGCTTGGTCGAGCTTCAAGAGCGTAGCTTAGTGCTAACCCTTGCAGGGAGCTTCTGGGCTGTTTCTCTCGCACAGGCATGTATTCAGGTACTAACGTCGGAAATGAACGAAAACGTACCAAAAGTATCTAACATCTAAAAGAAATGGAAAAACCAATGGAATCAATTAAGCAACAGGTTGAAAGCCTACTAGAACAAGAACCACAACTGCTACCTGCGGCGATGGCAGAGCGCCTTGGCGTATCGGAATTTGATGTGGTTGCAGCACTACCTCAAGAAATGGTAGCGGTGGCTCCGGGAGAGCAAGCTCAAAGCATTTTAGAAGGTCTTGTAGGCTTTGGTCCTGTAACGACGATTGTTCATTCTTTCGGCTCAATCTTTGAAGTGAAAGCACCGTTCCCGAAAGGCAAAGTGGCACGTGGTTACTACAACTTAATGGGCAAAGAAGGGGAGCTTCACGGTCACCTTAAACTGGATAACGTGAAAAACATCGCGCTAGTAAGTAAGCCGTTTATGGGGCGTGAAAGCCACTACTTTGGTTTCTTCTCTGAGTGCGGTAGCAACATCTTTAAGATCTACCTCGGTCGTAATGAAAAGCGCGAACTGATTGAAGAGCAAGTAACGGCATTTCGCGCAATGCAAGCTGAGTTCAATCAGTAGCTCCAACATAGAATTAATAATGTTAAATGCATACGACGCTTGCTCCATCCGCCAACAGGTGGGGTGGCGTCGTTTATCAAAGAATAACCGAGTTTAAATTCGGAAACACAAAACAAGTAAAGTTAGGTATCAAAATGGATCAGCAAGTTAAACAAGAGCGTTTACAAGGTCGTCTAGGACCAGAAATTAAGGAATTTCGTCAGGAGCGCCGTACGATTCAACTAGCAACAGTTGATGCAGAAGGTCGTCCAAACGTAAGTTACGCCCCATACGTACAAAACCAGGAAGGTTACTTCGTTCTTATTTCTCAGATTGCTCGTCACGCGCGCAATCTGCTTGAGAATCCAAACGTATCTTTGATGATGATTGAAGATGAGGATTCATCTAAGCAGTTGTTTGCTCGCAAGCGTCTAACGTTTGATGCGGTTGCGACAGTTGTAGAACGTGACTCTGAAATGTGGCAGCAAGTTGTTGGTCAAATGAAAGATCGTTTTGGTGAAATCATCGACGGTCTAAGCCAACTAGAAGACTTTGTTCTATTTAACCTAAAAGCAGAGCAAGGTCTATTCGTAAAAGGTTTTGGTCAGGCTTACCAAGTGTCTGGTGATGATTTGGTTGATTTTGTTCACCTTCAAGAAGGTCACAAGAGAGTCGAAAAAGCGTAAGCTGGCTTTCTAACTTATGATCGTCTAAACGGGTGTGAATGCCCAAAGGGAGTTAGGTTATAATGACTCCCTTTTTATTAGACCAAAAGTACAGAGAAAGAGCATGAGACCAGTAAGTAAGGAACTTGGCGAGATTTGTTACCCATTCATTTATGAAGACAGTCCGGTCTGCGATTTTGAAATTACGGCAGACGAGTTGTGCAGTCGAATTGGGCTTGTGCTATCGATGGAGTTAGATGATTTTAGTCGCGACGTCCTAACTCGCATGCAGCCAAACGTGTACCATGTGAACGGCTCTATCCGCGGCAAGCTCGCAATCACAGAAGCGGAAGTTGATGAGTTAAAAGCTGACTACGACGCAATTAAAGCGCGCATTGACGGTGGTTTTAAGGGGTTTGTACTTCCCGGTGGTCACCCAACTTCCAGCCAATTACATTTGTGTCGCTGCCAAGCCAAGAAGGTCGTTCGTGCATTGGTTGCGGTAGAGCATTCATGTAAGAAGCAACCCGCCCCAATTTTGTTCCGCTATTCAAACCTGCTAGCTAACGTGCTTTATAGCTTGGCTTCCTATATCAATCACATTTATCAAGTGGAAGAAACGGAGTTTGTGTCTCGCAGCTACACGATGCCAAGTAAATAACGAGACAAACTAAAGTCGTTATGATGCCATCGCTTTTGCTTCTAGCTCTTTTGCGCCGCGCAGCATAGCTTCAATCAATTCTCCTGCATTGAACTTCTCTAGTGCTTCATGAGCGCCAACTTGGTGAGCTCGGTCAACACAAATCTCGCTAGAGAGAGAGGTGTGAAGAATACGGTAAGAGTTGTTCAGTGCGGAATCGTTTTGAACTTCAAACGCAAGTTCATAACCGTCCAATCCTGGCATTTCGATATCACTTACTAGAAGATCAATAGGGCGGTTTTCTTCTGCTTCTCGCTTCATTAAATCGAGTGCATCAGAGCCATTTTTGCAAATTTGATAAGGGATATTGATGCGATCCAACGCGTCACTTAACTGTTTGCGTGCAATCGAAGAGTCGTCAACTAAAAGGATACTCAAGGCTTTCAGGCGTTCACGCTCAATGTCTGTCAGCATAGGAATCTTAGTGTTTTCATATTGAGGGTAGATCTTCGAAAGCAGAAGCTCGACATCTAACATTTGGACGATTTTCTCTTCATAGCGAGTAATGCCAGTAACAAAGATGTTGTGACCTGCACTTTCTGGTGGCGTTTCAATTGCTTTCCAGTCACATTCGATGATTTTCTCGATACTTCGTACCATGAACGCAACCACCGTGCGCAAGCAATCTGTCACGATCAGATAGCAGTTTTTGTATTCCTCTTCTTGAATCGGACGGAATCCAATCGCTGCTGCCATATCAATCACTGGTACCGTTAAGTCACGAATCGTGACGGTCCCAATCACGTGGTGATGAGAATATGGAATCTTGGTCGTTGGCATGTAAGGAACAATTTCACGGACTTTAAGTGTGCCAATTGCGAAGTTCTGTTGCAGGGTGAGTTTAAACACCAACATGCCCTGAGATTGGTTCGCTTTACTTGCGACTTTTGCCATGAAAATAACCTTATCAATATCACTGATTTATGTAACTAATCTAATCTTATAAGGCGACAGCTTCAACCGTAGAGCGTGGAAAAATGAGCTTTTTAGGAAATAGAACAAATAAAGAGAGAAATAACGTTCAATAATGGGTAACTTTTCATCAACTTGTCCGCGAGTTCCGATCATTAATGGATGAAGATAGAGCCTGAATTTGAGAAATTATTGCGATATTGAAGCGTTTCGGTAAACTTGCGCCACCCGAACAGTGAGAGACAAACACATGGCAAATACAGCAGCCGCTTTACACATTCTGGTAAAGCACAAAGAACAAGCTGAAGACATCATTAAGCAACTTAAGAAAGGTGCTAAATTCCAGACGTTGGCAAAGAAATACTCAACTTGTCCATCTGGTAAACGTGGTGGCGACCTAGGTGAGTTTCGCCGTGGTCAAATGGTGCCACAGTTCGACAAAGTTTGCTTTTCAGGTGAGGTTCTAACTCCGCACCTAGTAAAAACTAAATTCGGCTGGCACGTTGTGAAGGTTCTTTACCGTACTTAGTTAATAGTTTCTGCCTAGAGATGCTAGACCGTAGGCAAAAATTATTCCCTTCTGCGAACTATTAATCTACAATTCCTTCGCCTAAAACGATAAAGAGCGGTTGGTTATTCCGCTCCTTGCCCCGCAAGAATTCACCTTTAGATTCCTTGGCACTACTTTTAATCATGGAGTAGTGCATCTGTTGTGCTACTCCCAATGGAGTGCATTATGCCATTTACAATCGAACCAATTACACACAAACACATCGACTCTGTAGCTAAAGTTATTTTCGACTCGTTTGCTAGCAATCAAGTTGACAGCGAACATGTCAACGAAGAGTTTCTAGATTACTTGACATATATGAGTGTGACCAACGTGGAAAGCAATCTAGGTTATGTCGCAGTTGATAGCAACAATGAAATTATTGCTGGCGTATTGTGTTGTGACCTCAAAGAAGCATTATCTTTTGACAATGCTGATGATGATTCAATGATGGCTATTCTCAAAGAGCTCAATTCAAAATACTTTGAGACGCTTACTGTTCCTGAGCGTTCCTATTTACAAGTTAAGTTTATCGGTGTTCGCAATGATCACAGTGGTCAAGGTATTGCCTCTGCGTTGATTAACGCAGTGCTTAATAATGGTCGGGCACTTGGTTTCCGTTTTGTGCAAGCTGAATCTGCGGGTTCTCGTTCACAATATGTGTTTGAGAGAATGGGGTTCAGTGCAAAAGCAAGTGTGAAATATGACGAATTTCTTTTTAATGGTACGAAGCCGTTTCATGCTACAGAAGAACACCAATCAATAAAACTTATGATCAAAAAGTTGTAAGAACAACAGCGGAGCAAATAACAGACTTTGAGCGCTTTAAAAAGTACAGCGTAATGAGCATGCTGTTTAGATGTGGTACCGTACTTAAAATTAAAAAAGCCAAGCATCACTTGGCTTTTTCTTTAGCTAGTACTCATTGCATACTGAGTTCCTGAATTGAAGTCCTCTAACCGTAGCGATGATTGTTCTGGCTCTTCGACAAAGACAAAGATTTCACCGTCTTTCTTGAGGACCTTCACGCCCATTTGCGATAACTCTAGTGCTAATTGGAATGGGTTGACGTGATAAAAGTGTTCTACATAAGTCCATAGTACATAGTTCGTCAGTATTTCCTGCTCACCAAATAACCCTTCTAATGCATATTGCAAAAAGATGTGCGCATCGATCATTGTCTCGCCCGAGTTGTTGGATATCGTGACGATGGCAATTTCATTTAGAGCATCCAGTACTTTCGAAACTTCGTCTTCAAGGTCTGGGTAGGTATCTTTGTTCCCTCTACGGACATTACGTTGAAAGGAGTGAGATTCGTCATTCTTGAATCCAAACGCATGACTTGCTTTGTATGAGAGGCGATACACTGTTGAAACAGAGGCTTCAAACTCTTTTAGCTTATTGAGCACCATCTGGTCGCCTGCTGGTACTTTGGTTGCCGCCAGTGCTTTTGCTTGTTGAACCCGCTGATAGACCTCTTCTCCTGCAGGTAAAATATCGAGACAAGAGGCTTGCTTTTCTGAGCTTGCTTTCCAAGCGCCAAATCGAATGACATCGTCAAGTTTGAACTTAGATAAATCCTCATCGGTTTCTATTTCTAACGTTTCATACCAGTGCTCGCGCCACATTTGCATTTCCTTCATGCGGTATGCTTTGTTGTACCTTAAATGGCAGTATATGTGGTACGAAAAACCAGTCAGAGCAAAAAACCAAGGCAGCCCTAGATATTGATAGTAATGAGATGAGTCACTAAAAATAAGACCGTAGATTAATAACCCGACAGAGGCAAATAGCGCTAGGATAAAGCAGATAAAATTAACGAGGAAAAACATATGTTGGTAATCGTTTTTATCATAAGTTTCTGCTTTAAAAGCAATCCAAGCCGCTACGACCATTCCAAAAATGCCTGCAGTAACCAGCTGAATGCAGATCGCGAATGTAACTCCCCAAAAAGACATGTTTTTCCTCATGCACTCAAAAATAAGTACAAATTGTTGCATATGTAATTTTAAAAGGTGACCACCCTATAGTTAGGTGACGACGCGCTTCATAGTTTCATTGCTCTATATATTGCTGTGTAGTTCTAAAGTGTTGAACTTGATGGATTCTTTATCCATCTAAAGGGTGATTAAAGGGATAGGTTTCACTTTGAGCGTTTTATTATTCGCACCAACTGTGACGTAAGCAGCAGTTTCACTTTCTTAAATATTTGTTACATATGGTCTTGTTGCGCTCTTTTCTCTCATTCTTATTGAGAAAAGGCGTATTAGCTTGATCAAGCATGGGTTATGATGAGTTTAATAAAGTATTTATAAAACAGATGCTTAGTGGTTCATGTTTTCATGTCTAGTTATCTCTATGGTGTTAAAGTGCTTTTAAACACACGTTTAACCCTTAACAAGGGATGAGCTACGCCTTGTTTTTCCCCCTAGCAGAAACACAAAAGGGGTGAGGGCGACGCGTCAATAGTTCTTATAATTTCGGCTATTGGATTCGCTCACGACGAATTTGAGTAACAATGGGTGAGCGAACGCGACGAGGAGAGAAACATGAGTGGCTTACAGGAAACACTATCAACAGGTGCAAATGTTATCTTGCACGCTTTTGATTGGAAGTATGCTGACATTGCCCAACGCGCATCGGAAATCAGCGAGCTAGGTTATGGCTCGGTGTTGGTTTCTCCACCGATGAAAAGCGCACAAGACGAACGCTGGTGGCAGCGTTACCAACCTCAAGATTATCGGATTATCGACAATGCACTCGGTAACACAGTAGATTTCAAAAACATGATTGAAGCACTCAATCATGTAGGCGTACTGGTTTATGCCGATGTCGTTTTTAATCATATGGCGAACGAAGCGCACCTTCGTCCGGATCTACAGTATCCACGTCAAGGCGTGATGGACGACTACCAACAAAATGCGAGCAAGTATCAAGACCTGATTCTATTTGGCGATTTATCTGAGCCGCTATTTGACGAAAATGACTTTGTTGAAGCCTTTGGGATCAAAGATTGGAAAGACAAATGGCAAGTGCAAAACGGTCGAATCACTGGTGGTCCTACCGATCCTGGTTTACCAACTTTGCGTGTATGCAAGCACGTTGTTGAGCAGCAAAAAGCGTATTTAAAGGCGCTTAAGTCAATGGGTGTGAAAGGTTTCCGTATCGATGCTGCGAAGCATATGACCCTAGAGCACCTAAAGCTGGTTTGGACAGAAGAGATCACGCGAGATGTGCATATCTTTGGTGAGATCATCACCGATGGTGGCGCAACAGAAGAAGAGTATGAGCTGTTCTTGGAACCGTATTTGAAAGAGACACGATTGGGTGCATATGACTTTCCGTTGTTCTCAACCATCTTTAAGGCGTTCTCAAAGAAAGGCAGCTTTAAGTCTTTGATCGACCCGTACTGTTTTGGCCAAGCGTTGTCGAACCGTCGAGCCATTACTTTTGCCATCACTCACGATATTCCAAATAACGATGTGTTCTTGGATTTAGTCATGGATGAAGAGAATGAGTGGCTAGCGTATGCCTATATCCTAGGCCGCGATGGAGGTGTACCACTTGTTTACACAGATTTGGATACCAGTGGCATAAAGGGCGCAGATGGTCGACCAAGATGGCAAAATGCGTGGCAAGATGCGCGTATGGCGAAGATGGTAGCGTTCCATAACCTAGTGCATGGTGAACCGATGACGGTGCTTGAAGGTAACGACGATATGTTGGTGTTGCAACGTGGTGAAAAGGGCATCTTAGTGCTGAATAAATCTTCACGAGCGCAATCACTACAACTTACCTTGAATAAAGCCTTGGTAGACATGATGACAGGCGAAGAGATGCCTTGTACTGAAGAGATTAAAGTGGCAGCAAAATCGGCGATGCTGCTTGTAGAGAAATAATACCCCTTGAAGCGCAAACTGCTTTGGAGTTTGCGCTTCCTTTTCCTTTTTGTCGCTTGGGATTGAGTGCTTAGTCGATGAGCTTCGCGACGATTTTTCCGACCGTTCGTTGCTGACGAATAAAGACTAGAGCTTGAGCGACGTCTTTTAGTTCTACCACTTCCAATTTTGGCACCATAACCTCTCCGCGTTCTAACATATGCGAGAATTCCACCCCAGCGTTAACCATAGAAGCAAAGCCTTGTTCACCATGAACATGCCCTGAGCCTAGACTCAACTGATGAAAAGTGAGCCCTTGCAGGAAAGCGCCTGGGTATTCTGTTGCGCGAGTTGTTCTTACTAGTTCAACCATTTCACCTTCAAAGCCAAGCACAGAGGCGCATAAGATGTCGTTGTCGCCACCAACGCAATCCAAAGATACTTCCACTCCTAAGTCTTCAGTAATTGACATAACTTGCTCACGTACATTCTCTTGTTTGTAGTCAATTACGTGTGTTGCACCCAACGAACGTACGAAATCATGGTTTGCAGCAGAGCTTGTGGTTATGATGGTTTCTACGCCGAAGAAGCGAGCTAACTGAATAGCAAAACTACCAACGCCACCAGAGCCGCCCGCAATAAAGATACTCTTACGGGTAGAAATGTTCAGCTTGTCGACAAGGGCTCGATAAGCCGTCCAACCTGCACATGGAGAAGCGGCTGCGATTTCTGGATCAACATCAGGATGCGTAACCAGCGTGCGCGAGTCCTGAATTGCGTATTCGGCAAAGCCACCGCTCATTCGACGCATGTTGCCATGGTAGAGTACGCGATCGCCCACCTGCCAACCTGATACCTTGTCGCCAATGGCAACGATTTCCCCCGAAACATCGAGACCACCAACGAATGTATCATCTATCCCGTCGACCATCTCGTGCCAAAGGTTTACTTTTGCATCGACAGGATTGAGCCCAACGGCATGAACTTTCACTAGTACATCGAAGCTGCCGTTTATCTCTGGCGTATCGATGTCAGTATAAGTAAAGGTATCTTGATCTTTTTGATAGGTGATTGCTTTCATTCGTTTCCCCAGAGGGTTTGGAACCCAGATTTATGCAGCCCAACAAAGTTAGAATAGTTGGAAATTTCCATGTTGTTCGATGCGTATTCCCACGCACCTTGAAGTCATTTCGATATGTTAGCCATCACATAAGTGAGCTAAAAATTATCATTTGTTTTGAATGTAATAAATTTCTGTAATCAGAGGTCTCTTAATGAGTGGCACGATTGGCGAGCAAGATGGCATCTTTTGCCAGTGTGTGGCGTGATTGGATTGCATAAACTGTGTCCATACCAACTACGCTGTGACCAACAGCGAATCAGTCAGAACATTAAGAGGACAAGCACATGGCAAATACAGCATTAATTACAGGCGCATCAGGTGGTATCGGTGAAGAATTAGCGCGTATACACGCCGAAAAGGGTGGAGACTTAGTGCTTGTAGCCCGCTCTAAAGACAAGCTAGAGGCACTGGCATCAGAGCTTCGCGATAAACACAAGGTTCAGATTGCTGTGATTGCAGAGGATTTGACTCAGGCTGATTCTGCTACACGTGTGTTTGAGCAAACCGAAGCGCAAGGGTTGCAAATTGATATGCTCATTAACAACGCTGGCTTTGGTGGTCACGGAAAATTCCATGAACGTGATCTCGTGGCGGACCAAGCCATGATGCAACTTAATATGGTGACGTTAACCAATCTGACTCACTTGTATCTGCAAGGTATGGTGGCACGCAATCATGGTAAGATCTTAAATGTGTCATCAACGGCGTCGTTTATGCCAGGTCCATTGCAAGCGGTGTACTACGCAACTAAGGCTTATGTTACTTCGTTTACCCAAGCGATAGCAGAAGAGCTGAGAGACACCAACGTAACTGCCACAGCTTTGTGTCCGGGTGCGGTAGCGACGGGTTTTGTTGCCGCAGGGGATTTACAAGGAGTGGAAGTCTTCAAAAATGCTAAGTCTCCTCGTTCTGTTGCTGAGTGTGGCTATAGCGCTATGGAACAAGGCAAGTTGGTGGCCTTCAACGAAGGTGGTTTGAAGTTCATGCTTGAATGGATTGTGCCTTTCCTACCAAGAAAATTGGTGCTAAAAATATCGCGTCAAACCATGGAAAAAAGTGCTTAGGAATCAGATATGATCAAGCGAGCGAGTCAGTTCAGCGTACCTCAGAGTTGGAAAGTGCTGCTTAACGATATGGATATCGACCCGCAATTGGTGCTGGCATACGCCAAGTTACCTGTCGACTTATTCAATCGAGAAAAGGCAACGCTTAGCCCAGACGAGTACTTTCAGCTTTGGGTTGGGGTTGAGCAAGCCTCTGGTGAGCGCGAGATGCCGCTACTCCTCGCTGAACATATGTCGGTGGAGGGGTTTGATGCTCCAATTTTTGCCGCTATTTGCAGTCCGAACTTGAACACCGCACTCAAACGGATTCAGCAATATAAGCCGTTAATTGGACCTATGGTAATGACGCTGAACGTTACCGATAAAGAAACAAAACTCAGCATTAGTTGCTATGGCCAACGACAAGCGCTGCCTAAATCTTTGGCTTTGACAGAAGTGGTATTCTTTACTCAACTAGCACGTTTAGCGACGAGAAAGCGGATGCAACCGCTACAGGTTACGTTACCTGAGCTTCCCTATAACCTTGAGGAATACCAAGCTTACTTTGGTTGCCAGTTGGTCAAAGGTGATGGCGTAGAGGTGCGATTTAGCGCTGAAGATGCGGCACATCCGTTCGTGACGTCAAATGCGCAAATGTGGAGCTTTTTCGAGCAAGGCTTGAATCAGAAACTCATCGATCTCGATTCCAGCGCGTCAACCGTTGAACGTGTTCGAGCGGTCTTGATCGAGTCATTGCCTGCGGGGAACAGTACTATTGAAATGGTGGCAGACAAACTAGCAATGAGTAAACGTACATTGCAACGCAAGCTCACGGCCGAAACTGAAAGTTATCAATCCGTGTTACAAATGGTGAGAGCAGAGCTTGCTGATCACTATTTAGAGAAATCTCAAATGTCGCTGGCTGAAATATCGTTCTTGCTTGGTTTTCAAGAAGTGAACTCATTCATTCGAGCGTATAGCACTTGGAGGGGAGTCTCCCCTGGGCATTATCGAGAGCAGTGTCATTGAGTACAAAACGAATAGAAAGGAAAAGCGCCGAGCATGTCGGCGCTTTTTTGAATGGTGCTTTTGTCCACACACCTTTCAAGTTCTGTTTTTTTACATAATCAGAGCTATTTCACTAAGTGCTGACCCATTACGCCGTCGCCTTTTTCTAAGCGAGATGAAATGTCACCAAACAGATCCGGTAAGTCGGCTTTGATCGTGTAGTTATGACCGTCATTCAACTTGTTAAAGTCCACTGAGTACTGTGTGTAGCTGTCATCATACTGATAGCGTACGTTCATCACTTTTTGGTCTAAGTTGTACACCAAACCATAGATGGTCGCGTAGCCGCGCATTTCACCATTCACAGGGCGGTTTGCTGCATCCAATGGGATTTTGTAGGTCACACTGTCGAGTTTCGCAATGCCATTGGTGTAGCTACTTGGCTCTTTAAGCTGATCCTTCATATAGCTGTTCCAGATAAAGCGCTGAGCAGAGTTGATGTTACCCGGAATTGGGAACTCACCATTCACATCACTCTTCGCTTTTGGTTGCGCTTCTTGCCAGTTTTTCAAGTGTTGCGCGTACTCTGGGCTGTTAGTCATCACGTCATATTGTTTGCCATGATGCACTTGCCAAGCACCATCAATGTATTCCAATACGGCAGAATCGCCACTTGCATCCTCTAGTGAGTAATGTCCCTTCATCTCAATGCCATTGTGACTGAACTGTTGTATTTGGATTGAATCTAGGTGCTTCAATGCTTCATCAACGGATGCAAAACTATCGATCAGGTAAGCGACAAAGCGCGAGTTTTCAACTTGTTGTTTTCCCGCTTGTGGCGCGCCAGAGTTCTCTTCATCCAAGAACAATGCATTCGCCGCAAATCCTTTCTCGTTAAAGCCGTCAATAATGCCCACGCCGTAGATACTTACACCGATAGAAGCGTATTTCGATGTCCACGTAAGCGCATCGCCTTTATCGTATCCACGGTAGGTTTGACCTGCGTGGCGAACGTCAATAGTTGGCTGATTGGCTTCCATCCAATCCATGGTACGAGAGACAAATACACCGTGGTCTTGAGTCTCCCAAACCAAACGTGAACACGCATTTGCTGCGGTAGAGATGCTGCCGACTGCCATTGCGACTGATGCTGCTAGAAGTACTTTTTTGCTAAAACCTTTCATTGAATTGCCCTCGTAACGTTTCAATACGAGGTCATTATTACGTGGAATATTCACCATGTAATCTCAGTTATGTTGCAAACTTTGCAACAAAAGAATGTCGGTTGAGCTAAGATAAACGGGTTTATTGTTTGAGGATCTTCTAATGCCCAGAGCCAGTTTTGACCAACTTACGGCATTTGTTGCTGTCGCGGAGCATGGATCGTTTAGCCAAGCCGCAAGGGTAATCGGAAAAGACAGAGCGACGCTGCATCACCAAGTCAGCGATCTCGAAATTGATTGGGATGTGATCTTGTTTGAACGCAAAGGAAGAACACCAGTCTTGACGGAAGTAGGGGCGACGTTAGTTACTCAAGCCAAGCACATCCTTTACCAAATGCAGGCTTTAGAACTTTCTTGTGATAGCTACTCTCAAGGGGATGTTCCGGAAATAACGATTTGTCACGACATGTCGGTGCCGTGTGATGCCATCGCAGACATCGACCTGTCTCTGCGTAAGCAATACAAAAATACAGCGATTCATTGGTTACATCGTAGCCGAGATGAAGCGCTAGATATGCTTATGGCGAAACACGCGGATTTTGCGGTGGTACTTAACAGTGGTAAAGCGTTCCCAACTGAAGGGATGTCTTTTATAAACTTGGGCTATCCGAGGTTTACCTTCTATGCGCATCGGAAAAGCTCGATAGCGCAGAACCCCGTTGTGACTCTGCAGGACCTCGCATCACATCACCAATACATTGCAGAGAATTTCAGTACCAGTGCACTTGGCAATCAACAGGTGATGTCACCAAATATCTCCCGAATCAGCAACATTGATGTGTTGATGCGATTATTGAAAAATGATGGCTTTGCCTTGCTTCCTCATCATTTAGTGCAAGCTCATGATGAAAAGAGCGAATTTGTCCCTTTAAACATAGACTTTATGGCGAACGAAGGTCGTGCAGGTTATGTATTATTAAAGCGAGGCAATACGTTAAGCCCTGTGCATCAAAAGCTGGTGGCGTTGGTGACCGAATGGTTTGATAAGCAGGTTTAAAAACTGCTTAGCATTTATCGCAAGAAGAACCGTTTTGGTTGCAATCTGTCATGCGACCTTGTTTATCGAATGAGAAGCTACAACATTCTTCAAACAGCTTTTTCAATTCTACCCGTCCTTTCTGAACACGTGATTTGAGAGTCGAGTAGCTGATGCCTTGCTGTTCTGCGAGCTTCTTTTGGCTCATACCTTCAAGCTCAATAGAAGAGAGCAGTTGCGATTGCTCTTCTGGTAGCGCCTGCACAAACGGTGCAATGCACTTTGACAACTCTTGTTTAAGACTCGCTGCTTGTTCTTCAAACCACAGATCTTCAGCGATGAGGTCATTATCACGCTGGTTTCGTGCACGTTTGCGGTAGAAATCGATGATGGCGTTATTAGCGATTTGGAATAGCCATGACTTGACGCTCGATACATCACGAATATCCCCGAGATTCTGATAAGTCTTAAGTAAGATCTCTTGTTTGAGGTCGTCTACGTCATCTTCATTACTGACTTTAGAGCGCAAGAAGGCGTGAATAGCGTGTTCGTATTCGCTCCAAATCGATTCAAGGTTAGCAGTTTTCATTGATACAACACTCGTCACGCAGGAAGCCAATAACCGTATCTAAACATTCATACTCAGCAACACAATACAAAGTACGACCTTCACGACGCTGACTGATTAAGCCAGCTGAGGCAAGGCTCGAGATGTGATGAGAAAGAGTAGAAGCTGGAATGCCAAGTTTATCTTGTACGCCACCAACTGCGATACCTTCATAGCCCGCTTTAACCACCTCTTTATAGATACATAGACGGGTAGGGTGTCCTAGCTCTTTGAGCGCTTTTGCTACAGCTTCGAGTTCCATACTGACCTCTTGGAATGACTGACGATAAATACATTTCGATGATAGTGAAAGTGTAGATGAATAGCAAACAAGAAAATTTCAATATCTAATTTATTGATTAGTAAGGGTTAAATTTATATTTCGATATTTATCGAAATATAATGGTTGACGCATCGATTTTTAATTCTATAATTCGAGAAAAATAGAAATGAAGAATTCAGCTTCATTAGGAAATTTACAGTTACTGATGTGACATCAGTAGGAGATAAAATATGAATCCAGAAATCATGGCAATGGCCAAAGAAGCGCTTGATATGTTTGCGTTTCTTGCAACCGAACTAATCATTCTATTCCTAGCAATTAGCTATATCGTGGGTGTGTTGCAAGACTTTCTAACACCAGAAAAAATTCAGTCTATCCTGAGCTCTAAAAAGGGTAAGGGCTACTTTATTGCAGCGTTGCTAGGCTCGATTACGCCTTTCTGTTCATGTTCAACGATTCCTTTCTTAAAAGGATTGTTGCGTGCAAGGGCGGGTTTTGGACCAATGATGGTGTTCCTATTTGCAAGTCCACTGCTTAACCCAGTGATCATTGGCTTGTTTGTGGTGACCTTTGGTTGGAAAGTGGCAGTATTCTACTTTGCTATTGCGATGACAGTATCAGTAGTAGCAGGTTATGTACTTGAAAAACTTGGGTTTGAGCGCTACGTAAAACCAGAAGCATACGAAGCAGTAGGTTCTTCTTCATGCGGTACTTCTTGCGGTGACTCAAGCAAGAAAAAAGAAGAAGCGAAACCAGCATCTAGCTGTGGTACCAGCGCTTGTGGTGAACCAGCTCCAGTTGTGGCGAAAACATCTTGTTGTGGTGATGCACCAAAAGCTGAACCTAAAGTGGAAGTATCTTGCTGTTCATCAGACGGTACTGCAACAGCGACGATTGTCGAAGAGAAGCAACCAAGCCGTTGGGTTCGTATTTGGCACTCAACTTGGAAAGACTTTAAACAAGTGTTCCCTTACCTAATGATGGGGATTGCGATTGGTTCATTCATTTATGGTTTCATCCCAACGGATCTGATTGCAGAATACGCAGGTGAAGCGAAGTGGTACGCGATTCCGGTAGCAGCAATCATTGGTATTCCATTGTACATCCGTGCAGAGGCAGTGATTCCACTAAGTGCGGCGTTAGTACAAAAAGGTATGGCATTGGGCTCAGTTATGGCATTGATCATTGGTAGCGCTGGCGCAAGTCTTACAGAAGTGATTTTGTTGAAATCTATCTTTAAGAACCAAATGATTGCAGCTTTCCTATTTGTCATCCTAAGTATGGCAATGGGCGCGGGTTACTTATACAGCTTTATCTTTGCTTAATAAAAGTTAGACGGGATAAGCACGATTACTTAAAAACAAAAATCCCCAAGTCATTCAGGCTTGGGGATTTTTTATGTTTACCGGATGCGCCTGTCAGGGATAAGGAAACAAAAAGAGCCCATTTAAATACAGCGAAATGGGCTCTTTGTTTTCGGAAGAATGTTCATAGTCGAGGCTTAATTACTATAAGACAATGACTACGGGTTCTTCTGATTCTGCGATTGGCTCTCGCGTAGGATGTGAATATTCCGAGTTTTGAGTAAAGTCATCAGGACTGTTGCCATTTAAAGCGGCACACTCTTCGTCGGTAAGCCATCCAATAAACTCCGAATCTTGATCGAAGCACACTTCTTTGGGCGTAAACGCCGCAGACTGAAATGATAAAAGCATCAAAAGTGACGCAAAAAAGAGTTTTGACATGATTAAATATTCAACCAATTGTTTATTAATAGACGGGTAATTATAATTATTGTGATGTTCGTTCACATTTTTCCGGCTGAAATGATATTGATTGGTTATTTTATTGTCAATGTAACTGAATAAATATTTGCGATAACTATCAATAACTTTTATCGTTCGCCAAGTACTTCGAACTCGTCATAGGTCAGACGAGAAAGACCGTCAGCTTGGATCTCCCATAGTTCTTTATGCACCACACCAAACGCTTTGTTCATCGTCCAATCGGACGTCAGAATGTAACCTTGTTCGCTATCTTGTTCCCATTTCGTGTTGGTGTAGTCCACGCTGTTAAAACCTTGGTCCATGATGTTTTGCCAGAATGCTTGAATTGCTTCACGACCTTCAAATGTACCAAAAGGTTTGGCAACCATGATTGCATCTTCGGCGTATTGTGCTGCGCATCCTGCAGCGTCCTGATTATTAAAAGCGATTTGCCATGCTGAAATGCCTGCTTGAGCGCGTTCTAAAACTGATTGAGTCATCCTGAAATTCCTGTGTTTGGTGTTTGTTTATGTGGCAATCATAGAGGTAGAATTGAATTAGAAAAACAAACGAATAAGAACAGAATGTTCTGCTAAATAGAACAATGAGGAAAAGTGATGAATAAGCTGCGTTTGATGTCTCTATTCGTTCATATTGTAGAGTGTGGGTCGATCTCCAAAGCCGCAGAGAAGTTAGAACTTTCTAAATCTGTACTGAGCTCTGCACTCAAACAACTTGAGGGGGAGTTGGATACGTGTTTACTTAAACGCACGACCAGAAAGCAAACGTTGACACCCTCTGGTGAGCGCTTTTATCAGCAGTGCGCGCAAATGACGAAGCAAGCGGAAGAGGCGTGGCTAGAAGCAGCAGAGTTGAAGCAAACCCCAGTGGGAGTGATCACAGTGACGGCTCCCAACGCATTAATGCGCTCGATCGTATTACCTGCCTTAACGGCTGCTTTTGCCGATTACCCCGATGTGCATTTAAATTTGATCAGTGATGATAAACATGTCGATATCATTCAGCAGAATATTGACCTTGCGATCCGAGTTGGAGCGTCTGGTGATTCAAACATTAAACAGCGGAAAGTCGGGCAGTTTTGTGACGTATTGTGCCGCGCGAGAGGGACGCAATCTGATATTGAAGATGCTTCTTATATCGCTCAACATTGGCAGGTCGAACCCATTGTTCATACGTTCTTTTTGGAGAAACAAGACCACCAAGTTCAATACCCAGTGAAGCATCGAGCGAACAGCGTGTTTGATGTGGTGAGTCTTTTAGAGATGGGATTGGGCTTTGGGGTTGTTCCTGATTTTATTCTGGACTCGAATCCACTCCTTGAACCAGTACCTAATGCACAAGCCTCAAAAGTGAATCCAATTTACGTATTACATCCTTACCATGCTCATGTGCCGATGTCTGTGACATTAGCGATTCAAGCAATTGAAGAACGTATTGAGCAAGTGATTACATGCAGAAGATAAGAGTTTGACTCCATCAAAATTGAGAATGTAAAGAGCATTAATCCGCTGCATTTTTATTTGGGATCAATCTTCATCATTATTTCACCCCACGTTCAAACTCCCTCGTCTACACTGTTTGATGAGTTGTCAGTTGGCAGACCAAGGAGGTAGCCATGATTGCAGTTCATCGAGAGTATTGTTTATCGAATAGCCCAGATTTACACGCCCATGTTGAAGTCAATCCCGTCGGCAAATTGGAAGTCGAAATTGTCGAACTTCAAGAACACCATACCACCGAGTTTGATGATCTTTCTTTTGAAAGCAGCGGTGCTCAAACTCGTATTTGTGGTAAAGAAGATACGGTCCCATGGCAGTTTAATCTTGCTAAGACCGATGCGTTAGAGCTTTCCCATTTAGTGGATGAAGCGAATGAAGAGTACGAGATCTTAATGAGTGATCTTATGTAACGCGGTTGTTTTTGGGGCAATAAAAAACCTCCCAGTGGGAGGTTTTCGCGTTTATTGAGCGTCTTCTTTTGGAAGGTGAAGTTCTTGAACATTTTCTTCGTTGAAGTCGTCCGCGTACCCTTTTGGTGGTGGTGTCCAACCACGTTCGGAACGCGAAAGTTTATCGTGACGATCCTTCTGCATTTCCTCAGCCATTTTTTCTTCTAGATGAATAAATAACTGACGGAAGTTATTGTCGTAACGTTCGCCTTCCGAATCATCTGCCCACGCTTCATAAAGCATGTCGGACTTACGATCTTCTACTCGTTTGTAAGTCGCTTTTTGTTGCTCAACGAAGAACGGATGAATCCCTAAAGACTTCATCACATGACCGCCCATTTCTAAAGCGGAGTGGTATGTTTCGGATTCAATGATGTCAGCACCCGCCTGTCGAAGCAGATAACCGTGACCACGGTCGAAAGCGCGCGCGATCACTTTCACTTTCGGATAGGTGTGCTTAACGTATTTGACCAATTCAACACTCGCTTCTTGGTTATCTATGGCAACCACAAGTGCTGCTGCGTGCTCAATGCCTGCCGTGTGCAACATATCTGGGCGCATAGCATCACCAAAGTAAGCGCGTGTGCCGATTTGGCGCATGTTATCTACTTGGCTTGCTTGGTGGTCTAATACGACCGTTTGAACGCCGTTAGAAACCAACAAGCGATTGATGATCTGACCAAAACGACCGATGCCCGCAATGATGACTGTGCCTTGTTCTTCAATGGTGTCACTTTCACGCTCATTCGATTCACTCTCGAAGCGAGGAAGAATAACCTTGTCGAATAAGATAAATAAGCCGGGTGTTAGGAACATAGAGATCGCAACGACTAATGCCAGTGTTTGCGAAAGTTCGAACGGAATGACGTGGTTTTGAACTGAGAAGCTCAGCAATACGAAGCCAAATTCACCCGCTTGCGCCAAGCTCAAGGTAAATAACCAACGGTTGCTGCCTTTGATACGGAAGATAAAAGCAAGGATAAAGAGAATCGCCGCTTTCAGGACCATTACGCCAAGCGTCAAGCCGATGATCAAACCAAAGTCGCTGAACAGCACAGAGAAGTCGATGCCAGCACCGACGGTAATAAAAAACAGACCAAGCAAGAGCCCTTTGAATGGCTCAATGTTTGATTCTAACTCGTGGCGGAATTCACTGTTTGCCAATACTACGCCTGCTAGGAAAGTACCTAGAGCAGGGGAGAGACCGACTAGGCTCATTAACGCAGCGATACCGATCACTAGCATCAATGCTGTAGCAGTAAAGATTTCACGTAATCCCGAGCTTGCTACGTAGCGGAATAGTGGACGACTTAAGAAATGCCCACCAACGACTACGATAGCGATGGAAGCCGTAATGACCATGCCGTACGCCCAGCCAGGAAGTCCAGCAACTAAGCTGAGCTCTTCGTGATGCTCCGCCGCAGATTGCGCTGCAGACTGTGCCTGCTCCACAAGTTCAGGGAGTGCCAATAGTGGAATGAATGCCAACATTGGAATAACGGCAATATCTTGGAAAAGCAGTACCGAGAATGCGTTTTGACCCCCTTCGGTTTTGGTTAACCCTTTTTCGCTAAAGGTTTGCAAAACAATCGCCGTGGATGAAAGCGCAAAAATCAGACCGATCGCTAATGCAATCGTCCATGGCTGACCAAAGTAAAGCGCAATCGCCATGATCAGTGCTGCTGTACCACCAACTTGGAGTCCACCTAAGCCCATTAAGCGATTACGCATCGCCCAGAGCATTTTTGGTTCAAGCTCCAAACCAACCAGGAACAGCATCATCACTACGCCAAATTCAGCAAAGTGTTGAATTGTCGTTGTTTCTTCACCAACTAAACCAATGATTGGACCAATAACCACACCGGCGATGAGATACCCAAGCACCGAGCCTAAGCCTAAACGTTTTGCTAAAGGAACGGCTATGACGGCGGCAATAAGGTAAACAAAGGCTTGTAAGAATATCCCTGTCATGACGCTTCCTTAATTAGTTGTGGTAGTGCGCTGTTAAGCTTGATAAGCGAAGCGGCGGCTTCAATGTCTAGCGTGTCGCTAACTAACGCATTGAGCAGTGTTTTGTAGCGTTCAACATGCTGATCGATTCGGTTTTCTTCTTGTGCAGTACGAGAACCAAATAGCGCGAGTGGTGCGATGTAATTCATCCCCGTGAGTGCTGACATTTGCTCGATTGGAGCAAGCAGCTCTCGAATGGTGAAATGGTTATAACCTTCAGCTTTGTACGCTTCCTCTTTACCGCCAGCAGATAACACGCAAAGTAGGGTTTTGCCATGAAGCTCTGTGCCTTCAGAGCCATAAGCAAAGCCATATTCCAACACGAGATCTTGCCACTCTTTTAAAATGGCTGGTGTGGAGTACCAGTACAATGGGAATTGAAAGATCACCACATCGTGGTCACGCAATCGCTGCTGTTCGCGGTCAATGTTGATATTGAAGTGCGGGTATTCTGCGTAGAGATCGACACAGGTCACGCCTTCAACGGTATTAGCTGCTTTAAAAAGAGGAGCATTCACTTCAGAGCGATGCTGGGAAGGATGCGCAAAGAGAATGAGGACTTTTTTATTTATCATGAGGATCCTTGCTAAGCGTCTAAACTATTTTTGCTATAAGAATGAAAGACTTTTAATTGCTGTAACAAACTGTAACTCATAAACCTTATCCTATCTACTTTAGGGATAGAACATCGAAAAGTTTAAAATCACTTTCAACGAAATGAAGATAATCTTAATTCGCGAAAGTGATACTTTTTCTATATGCAGTAGAGCGATTACACGAAGATTTTTCCGTGCATGTAAAGCACACCATCGCCCGAGACTTTTACCTGCTCTGCTTTAACCTCACAATGAAGAATGCCTCCGCGTGTGGAAGCTTGATACGCCACGAGAGAGGTTTTTCCTAGTTCTTCTGCCCACAAAGGTGCCAAGCCGGCATGAATTGATCCAGTTACTGGATCTTCATCACCGCCGTTAGCTGGCCAAAAGTAGCGTGAAACGAAATCATGCTCTTCTCCTTTTGCTGTGACGACAACATCATAAGGAGCAAGTGTTTTAAGCTGTTCGGATTGATATTGAACCTCGAGTATTTCGTCTTGGTTTTCGAGCACTACAAAGTACGCTTGTGAGCTCAATAACACGCGCTCTACTTTGCAGCTTAAGCCTTCAATCAGTGCTTGTGGAATATCGGAAATAGGTTGAGGGATTCGTAAAGGGAAGGTCATTTCGATCTTACCCAATGCGTTTTTTTCTACGCTGAGTGTCCCCACTTCTAACGTATGAAACTCGATTTTTTCCTGTACGCCTAATTTCTCAAACAACACCAGTGAAGCGGCGAGAGTGGCGTGACCGCAGAAATCGATTTCTGTCATTGGCGAGAACCAGCGAATTTCATATTGGTTTTCACCGACAGACTTGAGAAAAGCAGTTTCAGACAGGTTATTTTCAGTAGCAATGCTCTGCATGAGGTCTGGGGTTAACCATTCTTTTAATGGGACGACTGCAGCAGAGTTACCTTTAAACTGAGTGTCAGTAAATGCGTCGACGATATAAATATCTAATTCCATCCGTTCTTCCTTGTTCATTGGTAATGAGCTAACCAGATCAGTCTGTACTCGGTGTCGAGAAGCATTTAAGTGGTGATTTAACTTAAAGTGTCAAAAAATGGCTTAAACTGATTTAGTGTGATACTTATTGAAAGGTTGCTATCTCTATTCGGGAATACACTAACTCCGAACTTAAGAAATAGGAACATTATCATGAAAGCAATGACTAAATCGGTATTGGCACTCAGTTTACTTACTATTGGTTCGGCTCAAGCGTTTGAGCTGTCGAGTAAAGATATTCAAGAAGGTCACCCAATGGCGAAGACTTTTGAATACAACAGTTGGGGATGTGATGGTGGAAACCATTCACCACAATTGATGTGGAAAGATGCACCGGCTGGTACAAAGAGCTTTGCTATCACGGCGTACGACCCAGATGCGCCAACAGGTAGTGGCTTTTGGCATTGGATTGCATTCAATATCCCGGCGTCGGTCAGTGAGTTACCTCGTGATGTTAATATTGCTAAATTGGGTGGTAAAGAATCTCGCATCGATTATGGAACGGTTGGTTTCGGTGGCGCATGCCCTCCAGAAGCTGACGGCATGCACCGTTACCAATTTACGGTTTGGGCACTGCCAACAGATAAACTGAATTTAGATGAAAATACACCAGCAGCTGTGGTTGGTTTCACACTGAATAGCATGGCGTTAGACAAAGCTAAGCTGACGGCGACTTACACCCGCTAAAGTGCAGCAGAAATTAGGGCGAGGGGAATCGATGAGCCACCAATATCAAGTCACGTTGTTTCGTGCAGAGCAGTTACAAAAACTGCGTAATGTGAGGATTCATTCCCCTAGTATTGTGCAGATCATCACGGGCAGTAAGCGTTTATTTTGGAAAGAGTCGGCACTGGATCTCTCTCATTCTGAATTACTGTTGTGTGAAGCCTCTGCATCGCTGAGCTTTGAGAACTTGCCACAGAAAGGAAAGTTCCTTTCGCGTATGTTCAGTTTCCACTGTTTGCCAACAGAGACCATGCTTGAACTTAGTATGAGCATTGGTGGAGAAGGCGAACAACCGACACTGTTGGCGGATAAAGCATTGGAAGATACGTTAAACGCCCTGTTTTCATTTGACCAGCAGTCGATGAGTCAAGAAACCCAGACCTTCTGGGTGATGGGGTTGTATCAACAACTCGCGGAACGAGGTGTTTTGCACCACTTGTTTGCCAGCGCTAATACCACATTCAGTCAAAAATTAAGCCGTTACTTATCACATTCACCTGGTGAAGAGCACTCACTAGAAGGGGTCGCTGAGCGCTTTGCAATGAGCCGAGCAACCATGATCAGAAAGCTCAAGCAAGAGGGAACGCAATACCGAGAAGTTCTCGCAGAAGTACGCTTAAATCATGCTCTGTATTTAATGCAAAACGGTCACTACAACGTTGCCATGTTGGCACAATTGTGTGGTTACCAATCCGAAGGACGCTTTAGCCAACGCTTCAAAGGGAAGTTTGGACTTACTCCAAGCGATTACATCAAAACGGTTGTTGTGAACTAAATCCGACGACAACATTCAGGTCACTTGAACCCCTGTTGCGGTGGGAGCGGGGTTAAATCGGTTGTAGCGAGTTCTGTTAAGAGTTGCTGAAGTAACTGTGCTGCGTGAACGTTCGCCCTGACTTTATCGGTGTCATTCAGCTTGCTGCTGTTTTCTTCATTCAAGTATTTAATCGTTTCTTGGGAAAGCTTGAGAACAGCATGCCACTTCAGTTTTTTATATTCTAAATTCATACCCAAACTCCTTTTGAATCTTCAATTTAGAACATTGTTTAACCCTCAAGTTAGCATATTAGAATTTGTTGAGCGCGTTATGCCTATTAACACAAACAAAAAACGCCTTTCACATTTATGAAAGGCGTTTTTGAGCGATGATTACGAGTTGTTATTTATAGTATTTCTGCTTCATTTTAAGCGCAACGTTCACCAGAGCAATCAATACGGGTACCTCGATAAGCGGACCAATTACACCTGCAAACGCTTGATCTGAGTTCAGACCGAATACTGCAATGGAAACTGCAATAGCAAGTTCGAAGTTGTTACCCGTTGCGGTGAAGGCAATTGATGCGTTCTTGTCGTAATCGATACCCATTTTCTTACCAACGAAGAAACTCACGAAGAACATCAATACGAAGTAGATTGCGAGCGGAATGGCCACTCGGAATACGTCCATTGGCAGTTCTAGAATCATTTCGCCTTTCAAGCTGAACATCAGCACGATCGTCGCCAGAAGGGCAATCAAAGTAATTGGTGAAATGCGCGGAATAAATACCTCGTTGTACCATTGTTCACCTTTTGCTGCGACCAGCCATTTACGGCTTAGGAAGCCTGCTAAAAATGGAATACCAAGGTAAATTAGCACGCTTTCAGCGATGTCCATCATTGAGATATCAACCACGAAACCTTCGTAACCAAAGACAGGTGGCAAAACAGTAATGAATAGCCATGCCATCACACTGTAAGTCACGATTTGGAATGCACTGTTCAACGCAACCAAAGCTGCACCGTATTCTTTGTTACCGCCGCCAATGTCGTTCCACACCAATACCATCGCGATACAGCGAGCAAGACCGATAAGAATAATGCCGACCATGTACCCCGGATGATCACCTAGGAAAGTCAATGCAAGGATGAACATTAAAATAGGGCCGACAATCCAGTTCATGACCAAGGACAGCGTTATGGCTTTTTTGTCTTTAGTCACCGTGCCTAGTAGGTTGTAGTTCACTTTTGCGAGTGGTGGGTACATCATCAAAATCAAACCAATCGCTAACGGTACGTTTGTACTGCCAACAGACATTGACTCGTTCCATTCTGCAACTTGAGGGAATGCAGCGCCAATACCTACACCGATTGCCATTGCCACAAAAATCCAAACCGTTAGATAACGGTCCAAGAAGCTCATTTTGTCGCTGGCACTATTTAAAACTTGAGTAGCCATAGTGTTCTCTTATTCGTTTATCGTCGAAAGGCGATAGTTGAAGGTATAGTTTATCTTTGTGCGCCGTACCAGCACACAAAGACAATTAGTTAAATAGTTTGGAAAAATCTAGATTGAATTGATCAAACGCGTCGCGCTGAATGCGGTAGCAAACCTTAGGAGGATTTGGCTCTGCACTGATAAAGCCAGCCTGCTTAAGAATACGTAAATGCTCTGAAACGGTAGATTGTGCAAGACCAAGCTCAGAGACCAAATCACTGTTTAGGCAACCGCCCATGGTATCAAGCGTATGCAGAATATGAAGGATGCGCAAACGAGCGGGATGTGATAGCGCCTTAGCTTGAGCCGCTAACGCTTGTTCCTTCTCAAGTTGCTGCTGTGTGGTCTCAAAAGCTACGCCGCAAGTTGTGTTGCATTTATCACTCATTGACAAGCCTTAATAGTTAATCGTCGAATTACGATAAAGTGTACGCCTGCTCTATGTAAGATGCAACAATTCAATGGAAATTTAATCGGGAAATCACGATAAAGAAAAAGTTTAAGAAATATTTCCTTCAAAAACAGAGTTATATGAAAAATCTTAGTAGGTTACTAAAAGTTAACTAATTGAATTATAGCTCTAGGTTACCATAATAAACCACATGAGGCGCACCACGGTTATCGCGTCATCTTGTGAACTTATTTAAAGGTAATCCCATGAGCAATGTACTGATCATCAATGCACACGAGCCATCTCCATACTCTGAAGGTCGTCTAAACGCTTCTCTTGTCGACAAAGCACAGACGCTTCTACAAGCAAAAGACCATGAGGTTCGCGTTGTGACAATGCAAGATGAAATCAACGTAGAGGAGCAACTCGCGCACTTTGAATGGGCTGATCGAGTGATCATCCAAAGCCCAATAAACTGGATGTCTGTGCCTTGGTCATTCAAAAAATACATGGATGACGTGTTTACTGCTGGCATGGGGGGTGCGCTATGTGCTTTCGATGGACGTAGTGCAGAGGACCCAAAGAAAAACTACGGTACGGGTGGTACTCAAACAAACAGCAAATACATGCTGTCACTGACATTCAATGCACCAAAAGAATCGTTTGATGATGAGAACGAATACTTATTCCAAGGTAAAAGTGTGGACGATTTAATGCTTCATATGCACGCTAACTTCCGCTTCTTTGGTATGGGTGCACTACCGACTTTTGCTTGCTATGACGTAATGAAGAATGGCGACATTGAAAATGATTTTGCTCGTTTCGAAGCGCATATAAACGAAAACTTCTAATTATCCTAGAGTAATCGATGAATTAAGGTGGACTGCTGTATGCGGTCCATTTTTATTTGTTTGCGGCGAGGGAATGTTTTTATTACTCTAAAGCACGAAATGTAACTAACGTACTTTTCGTTACCTAGGTTAGGTGCGTATCTTGAGGTGAATCGTGGAAAGTAGAATCAGTGTGGATAACAAAGGTCGCAAGTCTGTGGCGAATGTGTGCTCAGAGCCGTGTGCTATTGAAAAAGGGATGCGCTTAATTGGTGGCAAATGGAAAGGTTCTCTGATTTATCACTTGAAAGATGGTCCAGTTCGTTTCAATGATTTAGCGCGAATGCTTGGCGGCGCCAGTAAGAAGATGATTGACCAACGTTTAAAAGAGTTGGAAGCCGAAGGCATGGTAGTACGCCAAGTTATCAGTGACCGCCCAATAGCAGTCAGTTACGAGCTGACCGAATTTGGGCGTACGGCACTTAAGATCCTTGATGATTTGCGAATTTGGTCTGAAACACACCAAATTGAGTTACGAAAGTAATAGCCGAATAGTGGTTTAGCACTACGAATTCACCGTTTAAGCCAATAAAAATGCCAGCGTATTGCTGGCATTTTTTATGTCTGATTGTTGTCTAGCGAGAGGTGTTTAGTAATCTAACGTACCTCGGATAGGGTAGTTATTATCTGGATTACGGATCCAAGCTAAACCACGTGATAACGCCCCAAGTTCTGGTCGAACAAACGGGTTGTTTGAGATATCGACGACATGCAAGTTGCCATGTTCATTCACCACAAACAAACCGGGTTCTGCGAAATTGTGGTCGGTCTCTTGTTCTGAACGCGGTATGGAAATGTACAGACCCAACGTTTTCATTTGCTCTTCGGTGAGTCCGTAAGCAATAGGGAAGCTGATTTCGAGTTTCTCTAGGTGTCCTTCTAGCTGCTCTTTTGAATCGCCTGAAACTGCAAGAATATCAACACCCGCTTCCGCGAAAGCTTGTTTGTATCCCTCTAACTCGTTGAGGTATTTGGTACACAGAGGACAGTGCTTACCACGATAAACGAATACAGCTTGCCAAGTCGCATCACCTTGCGGCTGACCTAATGTCACGCTTGAACCATCTAGCAAAGTTGCTTGAAGAGAAGGGAAATTGTCGCCCGCTTTAAGTTTTACTGAAGTTGCCATATTGACTCCTGAATCGGTCATTATCCATGAACCTCCTTTCTCAATAGCAGCTATTGGGTTGGAGATTTAAGCTTCAATGTAGACCCTGTTTCGAAGCATTTCAACTAGTTAACTTTTAGTAACCTAGTCGGAAATGGCAAGAATAAAAGATGGGAAAAGAAAAAGCAGAACTTAAAGATACAACGAAGTGGGGGTGTGGTATCAGGAGCTAAGTTCTGCTTGGTGTTGTTCTTTCCGTTATGACCAATTAAACAATTCGATCATGTAAGTCAGAGCTAAAACTTCAAGTTTGTTTTCTGATTGTGCTACGCGCTTTTGGAAATAAGCTGCCATGGTAGGCAACGTTTCAGTCGATTGAGTTGTGCTTCTACATCGCATGACATTTCCTCCTTGTTGCTGATGAATTCAGTATGCAAAGAAAAGAGGAGCTGAAAAAGAGAGTAGATTTCTGGTGTTTATTCCTAATTAGGTGCGGGAAGTGCGCTAAATCACCAATTTTTATTATCAGGGGAGCAAAAAGAGGAACAAAGTGATAGGAAGTTTTCTTATTTTCTACGGATGAAGTTGAGTAAAATAAACTTATACCCACTTATTGAGGGCGCTCGGTGTCTGATCTCAACTTGTTTCGTTATTACCAACGGCTTACTCCACTTGGCATTGGTGGTGAAGTCAAAACCACATTGCAGGAAGTTGCTGACTTGCTGTTTACTTCTCCTCGCCATGCGCGCAGCTTGCTGTCTCAAATGCAGGAGCAAGAATGGTTGAGTTGGCAACCAAAAGCAGGGCGAAATCAACGTTCGACGCTTCTGTTAAATATTGAGCTGAGCGCACTAAAGGAAGGTCTCGCACTGGAGCGGATCAAACGAGGGAAATATGAAAAAGCGCTAGCGATCCTTGATGAAGACGAGGCGGCATTTGGTCGACTACTCAAGACCACATCGGGTGCATCCGTTCAAGAAGGTCGACTCAATATTCAGCTCACTTATAAACGCATGTTTGAACGTATTGTCCCGCACCAATTGCACCGCAGCAGTGAACGCTTTTTCTTACGCCAAATTTATTGCTGCTTGGTATCGAGTGACTACTACGGTGTGGTGAAGCCAGAGCTGGCACACCATTGGCGATATGATGAGAAAAGCTATGAATGGACGTTTTATCTCCGTCCGGGGCTGACATTCCACAATGGCACACCGATAAATGCCGATACAGTCGTTAGTCTTTTTGCCAAACTCAGTTCACTCGAACTGTATGAAAAAGAACTTGCCCATGTGGCAAACATTACTGCGCCAAACCCTCTAAAAGTGGTCTTTACCCTTAGTAAACCAGACTTGGGGTTTGCAGGGCTAATCTCTGGTGTGAAATATGGCATTCAACCCGTTAGCCAAGTCAACGTTGCTAACAACAACTTGGTCGTTGGTAGTGGTCCGTTCTTTGTGACTGAGCACAGTGCTCATCGGTTAAAGCTGCAGGCGTTCGATGGTTATTACGCATGTCGAGTACTGACCGATATGGTGACGATCTGGATCGTCAATGACGAGAAGATGGAAAACCCATCCTTAGCCGCAAATCCCCCTCAAAAGCAGGTGGAAAAAGTCAGAGATGAGCTTTCTGAGAGCATGTGTGGGCATTATATGTCGACCCAAGATGCAGAGTCTGCACCTGCAAGCCAACATAGTCGCACAGAGGATGGATGTTTGTTCGCTCTGTTTAATCAGCATGCTAGGCATCCGCTTTCTCAGAGTCAACGTCGCTATATTGCCGAGTTAATCCAACCGGAGCGACTTACGGAGGTCATGCGCAAAGAAAATATTGTGTTTGGAAGCGTGCCTGCTTACAACTTGCTACCAAACTGGAAGCCTGTATTACGTCCGTTTGGTGAAGAGAGCAAACTACCAAAAAACATCACCATTGCCGGCTATAACTATACGGCATTGCGTCGATGCGCGCGTGCAATCGCGAGTCGTCTAGAGGGAACGGGAAGTAAGGTTGATATCGTCATGTACACCTACCGAGAGTTAAGTGAAAAAGCTCGAAATGGTACCCTTGATGAGACGTTAGTGATCACCAATATCAACTTGGATGACAATCGCCACGCTTCGGCGTTTACTAACTTTTTCAGCAACGTCGTATTACATCACACCTTGGGAGAAGAGAATGCCGAATGGTTGAATGAGCAACTAGAGAATGTACGTGGCTATACGGCGTTAGAGGGTTATCTCAAAGCGTTAGAGCCGATCGCCTCAACACTGGTCAGTGAGTATTGGATAGCGCCTATGTTCCATCATACGCAAACTTTACGCTTTCAAGGTGTTCTAGAAGACGTTGCCCTAACCAACTGGGGCTGGCCGGATATTCGCTCGGTGTGGTCGGCAGATTAAAGTAAAAAAATCCCACCAATGTGCTTCGCTCGACACTGGTGGGTATGGTCAAAAGTCTTGGTGATGGAGTGGACCATGAATATTAACGGTAACGGTCTGCTCGTCTTCGAAAAGCGTCATCGAAGTGGAGCGTGACAAGGTGGTTATTGCTGACCACTGACAAAATCAGCGCAAACCTAGGTTAGGAGCGTGCTTACTGGATAACAGAAAGCTGCTATCCAATAAGCTGTCAGTTCATTTTGCCAATCAGTTAAAGGCGCGAGCTAAGGTGCCCTGACCTTGGCAAACGTATTTCACTGAGTTGCTGCAGACGAATACCGATTCACCCGCTTTCAAAGTGATGTGATCGTCTTGGCTAGAAACCGAGATTTCCCCTTCGATACAAAACAAAATCTCTGCGCTACGTACGAATTGAGTCGTTGCAGTGCCTTCAACTGCCATCACTTCAAAACCGAAATCATCCACCGGAATTGGGTAACTAAGCTTGCCTTGTTTATGTACGGGCGCGAGCTTGATTTGTTCTGGGTCAATCGCGTTGAAGATGGTGTTGTCGATAAGCTCAGGAACGTCGATGTACTTCGGTGTTAAGCCAGCGCGCAGCACGTTGTCTGAGTTCGCCATGATCTCCAAACCTGTCCCTTGAACGTAGGCGTGTGGTGTTTCTGCATGGAGGAACATCGCTTCGCCCGGAGCCAGTTCAATCGTGTTCAACATCAATGGCGAAAACAGACCAATATCGTCCGCGTAATGCTGACGGAAGTCTTGAATATAGCCATAGGCTTCTCGTGCCATGGCGGTTTTCGCAGGGCGCTCTAGGCTCGCGTAAAGCTCATTCAAAGCCTGTTGTTTGCGCTCGCTCTCTAACGACATAATTGCTGAGAAGAACACTTTAAGGCCTTCACTGTTTGGTGTGGCTTTCAGTGCGTTGATTTCTGTCTCTAGAGCAGAGATGTTCGCTTGCTCAAACAGAGATAAGATCTGCTCAATTGGACGGAAGCCGTTCATCGCTTTGTAAAATGTCAGCGCGTAAACCAACTCCGGTTTATGGTTTGGATCTTTGTAGTTACGGTTTGCAGCATTAAGCGGGATACCTTGTTCGTTTTCACGAGCAAAGCCCATTTCTGCTTTGTGCTTACTAGGGTGTACTTGGATAGACAGCGGCGTTTCAGCGGCAAGCACTTTAAATAGGAATGGCAGTTCACCAAAACGTGCAGCGGTGTAATCACCCAGCGATTGCGTTTTGTTTTGGTTGATGACTTCTGACAGCAGTTGTTTGGTGTCAGCAAGCTTTGAACAGCCGTTTGGATGAGCTCCCATCCAGATTTCTGCTTGTGGCTCGTTCGCTGGATTGTCGATGCCGAATAAATCATGAATCGACGTGTGGCTACCCCAAGCGTAGTTTTGAATCACATTGTCCAGTTTGAATAGAGCATGTTGCATGGCGATATTCTCTTGATTGGAACGAAAGAAGAGGAGAGGCTTGCTCCACAATTAGAGCAAGCCTGAGTCGGTTTGGACGGGTTATCTAGTTGATGACCTTATCCTGATAACCGGATTAGAACTTCACTTGGAAAGACTTAACCTGACACGGTTTCAGCGTGCCGAACGATGCTGCGTCTACCTCATTTGGTAGCACTTTCTCGTCTAGCTGTGTTTCTTTCCATGACGTTACTTCTGAAGCAAACGTCACTGTGTCGTTAATCACTTCGCTCTCTGATGGGTTGTAGACGCGCAGGATGAGTGCATCCTCGTCTTCCGCTTTCTTCAGTACGCTCAGTACTGCGCCTTCTAGCGATTTGTTTAGCAAGCTGTGCGTTAGCGGTAGGTTTTGTTCGCCTACGTTCAGCTTCATCGCGTTGTAAGGGATCTTGTTGTAGCACTGGATTGGAGTCACGTTGTCACGCGCCGCTGCCATTACGTTTGCTTCGATGTGGTTGCCCGCGAAACCGAATAGTGCGAACTCACAAACGATCTTGCCGCGTACTTGTGAATCTGGCGTCGGGATCTTGATACCAGATGGACGACCCGGACGAAGCAACAACTCTTCTTTACCCAATACGCCTATACCACGCAGAAGGGTTAGGGCGAATGTGTCACGCTCTTCATTGCCTTGGCTTGAAATCACTTCAAACTCACGCAGACCGTTGCTCATTAGCGCCATACCACCTTGTGCGTTCTCAACCGCAGCAAAGTTCATTAGCTGGTAAACCGGCACTGGTGCTTCTTTCCAGCCGTCTGCTTCCCAGTTCGCCATTTCTGGATCGTTCGTTGGACGAGTGATCAAACCGAACTGGTTGTCCGCTACTACGGTCTCAGACACAAACGGCGTTGGCACCAATACGCGAACGCGGTGGTCGTCAGCTTGGTTATCCAGCTCCATGCGAACTTCAATACGGCGTGTACCTTGTTTTAGAACCACTTGGCAGTTCACGTCTAGGTAACCGTTTTGACCTGTGCGCTCTTCACGTTGTTGTAGATCCTCAGGCAAGTTCATGCGCAGTTTGATGGTTGCCACAGATTGGAAACCTTCGTGCTTCACATTCACTTCCGCGTCGAATTCGTCTGAGTACAGTAGCCACTCTTTACGCGAAGGTGAGTAGTCGTATTCGTCGCCATCGTCAGAGCCGTCTTCAATGCGCAGCGCTTGTTCGAAAAGGTGCTCTGTCTCTTTGTCGAAAATGTTCAGAGTGCCGTTTGCGTTGACGTTGATGCGGTAGAATTCGTTCTCCAGCAGGAACTCTTTCTGCTCCGCCACTTTTTTTGTGCCTTTCTCATTCGCTTGAATGTGTAGGGTAGTGAAGCCCATCGCTGGCACAGTGTGCTTGATTTGAATATCGTATTCGATGAACGGGTCGTAGTTACCGTAGTGAACGATTTGACGGTCAATCTTACCTGGGTCGATTACGCGTTGATCTTGGATGAAGTACTCAACTGGCGTGCCGTTTTCATCAAACAGGTTGAACTGTTCTGCACGAATAGTGATGGTGGTGTTTACCACTTCTTCACGAGCGTATGGCGATAGGTTGAATAGTGCTAGCTTGTCGCAACCTTCGCGTGCAGGCATGTGGTCAACAATCTTACGTTTGTAGAAGTTGATCAGGTTGGTCGCCATGTCGTCCGCAAGGATGTAACGGTTCAAGATCTCTGCGTGTACTTTGTCTGAACAGCAGCAGCCAATCGAGTCGTGAGCGTGGTTCTTCATGCTCTCTTTCCACATCTTCTCGATTAGACCGTGGTGGTATTCAAAACCTAGTGTCCATGCGATAGACGCTAATGGCTCAAGAATGTTGACGATCTTGTTTTCTACTTCTGCGTGGATCAGTTTGATATCCATACGCGTTGAAGAAATAGTACGGTGAACACGCATGTATTTACCGTCGTTGAACTCGCCTTTGATGGTATCAAGCTGAACGCGCTCGGCTTCAATACGCTCGAACACTTCTTCAAAGCGGCTCATTTTGAATTCTTTGTCTGGGTAGATTTCACGTAGCTTATCCATCACCTCGAAGATGTCTTTTTGGATAGGCATTTGGTCGTGACCGTTTGGTAGTAAGATGTCTTTGGTTACCGACGGTTTTTCTAGCACTGGGAAGTACTTATCTAGACGTGCGCGCAGACCTTCTTCGTCTTGCGGTAGGTATTTACCAATCGCGTAGCCCAGTGGCAGAACTTGCGCAGAGACTTCGCTGCCATCGTTTGATTGCCACAAGAATTCGGTTTTATCTGTGCCGTGACGCTCTGAACAACCACGCCAGAACATAGCGCGATTGATGCCAAAACCGTTGTAGATAGCTGGTAGCTGAGAGCTCATAGAGAATGAATCTGGCAGGTAACCAATCTTCATTGGCTCGCCTAGCGCTAGACAGTCGCGCAATCCGTAAAGCATGTTACGTACAATCGATTCGCCAGATACTTGCATCGTATCCGTTTGAGAGTACCAAGGACCAACAATCAGTTTGCCAGCTTGTACTAGCTCACGTACGCGCTCTTTATTTTCTGGCTTGATTGCGAAGTAATCTTCCAGAACTGCGGTTTGACCGTCTAGAACGTAGTATTTGTAGTCTGGATCGTTTTCCAGACGAGTCATGATTTCTTCCATGTTGTTCACTAGCAGAATGCGAGACTCTTCTGTAGTGAAGTACCATTCACGATCCCAGTGCATGTGAGGAGTAATATGAACGCGAGATGTAGTCATAACTTTTACCGTCTTAGGCAATAATTGCCGTTAATTTGTTTTAAATTTGATTGTTTTCTATTCGTTTTTGCGGCGTTTATGTTTGCCGACGAATATTTAGGGCGCAGAAATCCCACGCCCAAAGTTTGTGTTGAGCGAATCTATATACCCAAGTGATTTCAAACTGCAGGATTCAGAGCGTTGTCATTGATTCGAGTTCAAGGAAAACAATGCAGTGTAATAGCTCTCTATTTCCAAATTGTTTGAAGCAGAAATCGGGTCAATGACACGCTCCCAAAGGGCGAGTTGCCTTGGCATGTATACTTTGTTGCCGATTTTTGATTTAGACCCACTAGACCTTCAAATCGCCGCCGCGTCTACAAACCAAGTCATTCTCGCTGAACCAAGCAGCTTGAAGTTACTTGGGTATAAATAATTCGGGTTATGGCTGAGCAGCAGCCTCAGTGACAAATTTGCCCTTTTTTACTGCGTGTGCTCGCCACATGATGAGAGTGATGGTCGAGATAGTTGCACCAATCAGCGCAGCACCAAACCAGATTGCCGCAGCCGTGAATGCGCCTAGACCAGCATCGTGTAGTAGGAAGATTGAGAAGATACCTGCACCCGGAGTCGATAGACCTACGCCTGCTGCACCTACCATTGCGCCTGTTACGACAGAGCCAAGTAGGAATGAGCCAATAACGCGGATTGGATCTTCGATAGCCATCGGAATCGCACCTTCAGTGATGCCCGCTAGACCAAGCAACCAAGTTGATTTACCCGTCTCGATTTCGAAGTCTTTGAACAGGCGAGGTGCAAGCATGGTTGAAGCCGTTACCGTGAACGCTGAGACCATTTTCACCGAACCGAAGATAGCGTATGGGCCGTAAACGCCGTTCGCCATTGCACCCAGACAGAATGCGTAAGCAGCTTTGTTGACTGGACCACCAAGGTCGAACGATACGAATAAACCAATTACTGCGCCTAGAAGTAGGGCGTTGGTGCCAGACATGCCGTTTAGCCAGTCCGTCAAACCTTGGTTTAGCCAAGCAACAGGTTTACCGATAACGAACAGCATCAATGAGCCAGCAACCAAAGTACCGATAACCGGGTATAGGTAGAAGGTTAGGAAGCCGTTGAATGCAGGGTTTAGACGTACGTTTTCTTTTACCCAACGCATCACGTAACCGGCAATCAAACCACCGACAACACCGCCAAGGAAGCCAGAACCGATAAGGTTCGCTGCAATACCTGCGGCAAAGCCTGGACCAAGTGCTGGTTTATCTGCCAATGAGTAAGCGGTGTATGCTGCTAGTACAGGAACCATCAATGTACCCAGTAGACCACCACCTAGCTTGCGGTACATCCACAGCCAAGAGCCTTCTTCTGCATACAAATCTTGTAGGTTGAACATTTGTGCCAATAGCACGGCAACAGCAAGTACGGTACCGCCAGCAACGATAAGAGGAACGGCGTAAGAGATACCTGATAGCAGTGCTTGTTTCAGTTCAGTCTTAAGCGGTAGCTTCTTCGGTTTGTCATTGGTTGCAACCGCAGCGCCTGCGCTTCGACCTGCTTTACCTGCTTCAATCGCTTCGTTAAGAATGCGCTCAGAGTGTTTGATTGGCTCCGCAACTGGCACTTCTACACGAGGAATGCCTTCAAAACGTTCAAGTTCTTTGATCGCCACTTCTGCCGCGAAAACGACTGCCGTTGCACTGTTTAGCTGTTCGGCAGTCAGACGATCTTCAATCCCGTTCGCACCTTGCTTTTCAACATGCACGTTGTAACCCAGCTTCTTACCTGTCTTCTCTAGGTATTCTGCTGCCATGTAGGTGTGGGCAATACCCGCAGGGCAAGCCGTCACACAAACGATGGTAGGTGCATTTGTATCTAATTGGTCTTGTTTTTCTTCTTGCTCTGCTTGGCCATCAAGCAAAGCGAAAATTTGTTCTACATTTGTAGCGTTTAGCACTGCCTCACGAACATCGTCATCCACTAGGGTTGTGGTCAGTTCGGTCAACAGGTGCATGTGTGTTGAACCTGCTTCCGCATTTGGAATTGCGATTAAGAAGATCAGGTTTACGTCTTCGTCTTCATCCAGACCTTGCCACTTTAAGTCTTGCTTTAGTGTGGCTACGGCAAATGCCGCCTCTTTTACTGCATCTGTCTTACCGTGCGGTACTGCTAAGCCTTCGCCTAGCGCCGTCGGACCTTGCTCTTCGCGAGCAAACACTGCTTGTAGGTATTCTTCCTTGTTATGCAGTTTGCCTTCCTGGTTTAGCTGGTCGGCAAGTGCACGAATCGCTGCGTCACGACTTTCAAACGTCGTTTGTAGGTTTATCAGCGATGGGTTTGTAAGAGAGGTTAATTTCATAACTTTTGTCCCATTGTCACATTCGACATTGTTGTGCATTCAACAATGATGTGAATAATACCTTTTAAATACAAATGATCCGTGATCAGGATCGCAGTTGAATTAAAATATGTATTATTGTTGTATTGTTTTGGCTTGTTTTTGTATGCCGATATGCGAACAAGTGCTTGTCATGTTGACCTGAATTCGTATTATAGAGTCTATAAACCAAGTCTTTCTTGCAATGATAGTTCACTCTGGTGTGTTCGGTTCTTGAGTTGTCTCAAACAAGCTCACTTGAACGATCATTTGTATTGTTTTTATAGAGGTAAACATGGCAAGACTGCCAATGTATCGCCAGATTGCGGATGCGATTCGTGAAAAGATCAGCGATGGCGAATACGAAGTAGGAACCGCTCTTCCTACCGAAGCCCAGTTACGCGAGGAATTCTCTTGTAGCCGAGTCACGGTTCGCCAAGCGTTAAAATTGCTGATTGAAAATGGTGAACTGGAAAGCGTGCAGGGTAGTGGTACCTATGTGAAAGAGAACAAGGTTAACTACGATATTTACCAGCAGACCAGCTTTGCAGAAAAGTGGGCGCATTTAAATGCGGTGACGCACAGTGACGTGGTTGCGTTCGAGATCACCAAAGCATCGTTAACTATGGCTGAAGCTCTGAACATTAATGAGAATGACAAAATCTTTTACGTGAAGCGTGTTCGTTATCTTGATGACAACCCAATTACAGTAGAAGAAACCTGGCTACCAACAGAGATGTTCCCTGATCTCACCTACCAAGTGATGCAAGGCTCTAAGTATCACTTTATCGAGAAAGAGAAGGGCATGGTGATTGATCGCAGCGAACAAGAAATCATCCCGGTATTGCCGCCGCAAGACATTGCAGACTTGTTAGACATCGACCCAGCACAACCGATCATTGAGAAGCGCACACGTGGTTTCTTACAAGGTGATGTGGTGTTTGAATACAGCCGCAATTATTTTAAATCGACTGACTATAAGTTTACGCTGGTGGCGAAACGTCATAAGTCGTAAGTGCGATACAACTCACTTCTTCTCAAACCCGCCACTCGGCGGGTTTTCTGTATCTGCTATTCACTATCTACTTGCTATTCATTATTTGCTGAAACTAAGCAACGTTTCGATTTCTTTTCGCAAACAAGTGTGATGATTGTCCCTGTTCGAAACGTGTTGGCACCGAATCAGTGGAAAATGAAGTTTGAATTTAATCACGATAAATAGTGAGTCAAGAGTCGTAATGTGATCAAGTTATATTATTGGTAAATTTTAGAAATGTTTGGATTGGTGCGCGGGTTCAAGCTATGCCTATTGACATGTTGCTTAAAGAAAATTTGTTGCTAATTTTCTTTGTCTATTTTTGAACTACGTTGATTAAAACAAATTGACAGCTATTTAATTGTGATTTGTTGCACAAAAGGAGCGTGGTTGCGTGGTTTAGCTACTCTTATTGATAATTAACCCATCGAAACCGAACTGTTGATAGGGTTTAAAAATGCTGTATGAATTAATCGACCACGAACTAGTAGACGTTATTAATGACCGCGCTTACCAATGGCAAGACGCAGTTAAAAAGACAACGCAATACTTAGAAGACAAAGGTTACGTTTCTCAGCAATACGCGGATGCCATCATCCAATCGACCGAAGAAAATGGTCCTTACTATGTGTTGTGCCCAGGACTGGCAATGCCACATGCTCGTCCAGAAACTGGTGTGCTAAAAACGGGCTTGGGCATTCATATCTTCCCTTCACCAGTTGATTTTGGTTCGGACCTTGGTCCTGCCAACATTCTTATTACCCTAGCTGCAAAAGACTCTGATACCCACATTGAGGTGATTCAAGCGTTAAGCGAGATGTTTGTGGACGAAGAGAACATTGCAAAGCTGGCACAAGCCTCATCTAAGGAGCAAGTGCTAGACATAATAAAAGCATACTAAAAAGGAATATAACGTGAAACCAAACATGCGAGCCAATGTGCAAGCCTTTGGGGGTCATTTGACCGCCATGGTGCTGCCAAATATCGGAGCCTTTATCGCTTGGGGCTTTATTACTGCACTCTTTATTCCAACGGGTTGGATGCCAAACGAAGCATTTGGTGAACTTGTTGGTCCAATGATCACTTACTTATTGCCGCTGTTAATTGGATATACGGGCGGTCAGATTGTTGGTGACAAACGCGGAGCGGTTGCTGGTGCCATCGGTACCATGGGCGTTATTGTTGGTGCTGACATTCCAATGTTCGTCGGCGCAATGATTATGGGTCCGCTCAGTGCTTGGGTTGTGGTGCAAATGGATAAACGAATCCAACACCGCATCCCTTCGGGCTTTGAGATGGTGGTGAACAACTTCTCATTAGGTATTGTGGGCATGATTCTGTGTCTGTTCGCCTACGAGATTGTTGGTCCTGCAGTAACGGCGGCTAACTTATTCGTGAAATCGGGCATTGAAGCCTTGGTTGCAACGGGATTCCTTCCTTTGCTTGCGATCATCAATGAACCAGCGAAAGTACTGTTCCTTAACAATGCCATTGACCAAGGGATTTACTACCCGTTAGGTCTGCAGGCAGCAGCTGAAACAGGCAAATCTATCTTCTTTATGGTGGCATCTAACCCAGGTCCGGGTCTTGGTATGCTGTTGGCTTACGCGAAGTTTGGTCAAGGTCTGTCTAAACGTTCTGCGCCAAGTGCCATCATTATTCACTTCTTCGGTGGTATTCACGAGCTGTACTTCCCGTACGTGCTAATGAAGCCAATTATGATTGTGGCAATGATTGCAGGTGCGGCGACTGGTATCGCAACCTTCAACCTACTGGATGCAGGTTTGGTAGCAGGTCCAAGTCCAGGCTCAATCTTCTCTTACCTAGCTCTTACTCCAAAAGGCAGTTTCCTAGCGACCATCGCAGGTGTCACAACAGCAACAATAGTTTCCTTCCTTGTCGCAAGTGCGATTCTGAAGATGAGCAAAGCAGAAAACAAAGAAGACGAGTTTGAACAGTCTGTCTCTGAGATGAAAGACATGAAAGCGGAAGGTGCAATTAAACCTGCAACGCAACAAGTAAACAAACCAATTTCATTTGTCGCCTTTGCTTGTGACGCTGGTATGGGCTCAAGCGCGATGGGGGCTTCAACCTTCAAGCGCAAGTTAGTACAAGCCGGGATTGATATTGAAGTGAAGAACTTTGCCATCGAAAAAGTGCCAAGTGAAGCCGACATTGTCGTGACACACGAAAGTTTAGAAAGCCGCGCAGTAAACGCAACAGGCTTGCCTGTCGTGACAATTAAGAACTTCCTTAATGACCCAGCGCTTGACGAGCTGATGGATAAGATTAAGCAACAAACGGTCGCGACTGAGCAACCAGCCTAACAATGCAGTATGGGGTGGAACATTCCGCCCCATGTAGGAGAGAAATCATGGTACAAACAACGGCAGCAGTTATCTGTGGCGAGAAAGACGTTCAACTAAGAACTTTTGATTTGCCAAACATTTCAGCCGATGAACTTCTGGTTAAAAACATTTCAAACAGCATCTGCCTTTCCACTTACAAAGCGGCATTGCTAGGCAGCAAACACAAACGCGTACCTGAGAACATTGATGAAGTGCCGGTGATGACGGGCCATGAGTACGCCGGTGTGATTGTTGAAGTCGGTGAGAACCTAAAAGACGAATACAGAGCAGGCGATTACTTTGTTCTGCAACCTGCAATGGGTTTGCCTACTGGTTACTCGGCAGGCTACAGCTATGAGACTTTTGGCGGCAACGCAACGTATTCTATCATTCCTAAAATCGCTATCGACTTAGGTTGCGTTTTGCCTTACCACGGTGACTACTTTGCAGATGCGTCTTTGGCTGAGCCAATGTCATGCATCATCGGTGCTTACCATGCTAGTTACCACACTAAACAATACGTGTACGAGCACGATATGGGCATCAAAGAGGGGGGGGCGTTAGCGCTGTTAGCTTGTGCTGGTCCAATGGGGATTGGCGCGATTGATTACGCGATTAACGGACCAGTGAAGCCAAAATTGATCGTGGTGACGGACATCGACGCCGCACGTTTAGACCGAGCAGAGTGCTTAATTCCGGTTGAGAAAGCAAAAGAGCAAGGCGTTGAGCTGCATTACGTGAATACAGCCCAAGTTGATGATCCTGTCACTTATTTGAAAGCGCTTAACGACGGCAAAGGCTACGATGACGTGATGGTATACGCAGCAGTATCGCAAGTATTAGAGCAAGCCGACGAGCTGTTGGGTAACGACGGCTGCTTGAACTTCTTCGCAGGACCTACCGATAAGAAATTTAAAGTACCGTTTAACTTCTACAATGTGCATTACGAGTCAACGCATATTGTGGGCACGTCTGGTGGCTCAACTGGCGACATGGTGGAGTCTATCGACTTGTCTTCACAAGGTAAGATCAATCCATCGTTCATGATCACACACGTTGGTGGTCTGCAAGCTGCGCCACGTACGATTTTGAATCAGTTGGATATTCCGGGTGGTAAGAAGTTGATTTACCCGCATATTGACCTGCCGTTGACCGCGATTGATGACTTTTTATCGTTGGCAGACCAAGACCCGTTCTTCGTCGAATTAGACGCAATTTTGAACGCAAACAACTATGTGTGGAATGCTCATGCAGAAAAAGCGTTACTTGAGTTTTATGACGTGAGCTTAACGGTTTAGTTGCAACGAATTTGTGTGGTAGCCTCTGTGCTGCCACATAATGGAGAGGTCATAAGACGTTGTCACGTGAAGATGAGTTACTGGAGAAGCTGGACGAGTGCGAAAATGCCACTGCGTTTCTTCAGGTTTCTAACAAAATAATTAACCTCAAGTTAAAAGCACTGCTTCCGAAAGTGTTCGTTCAAGACGACCTCGTGAAGGAGTATGCTGTGGATCCTTTATTGAAAGAAGATGGTCCGTTAGCAACAACCGATGTGGTGTCTAAGTTGATGTTTGCAATGGGCAAGATCTCACTGGAAACTTACGCTGACATTGGGTTGTACGATCAGGTGTTGGAGTTCGCGGTCACTCAGTCGGAAAAGGTCGAGTTTGCCGATGACGTGATTTACGACTTCATCAAAAACCAATCAGTACTCTCTTCCCAGCAAGACAGCTTTTATCTTGAGTCGATCAATCAGCTTAAGTTCTCTTCGTTTGAGTCCTTTTCACAAATGAGATACGAAGCCCTCATCAAAACAGTATTAAAGCTGTCGTGTGAAATGTTGATAGAAAGAATCGAAGGGGAGATAAATCAATAAGGGTTCACCATGAAAGTGAATTTAAACGTCAGTGGTTTTGAGACCGAAGCTACCTTTCCTGAAGCCGACGTAAAGCGAATCCATCAACCTCTTATCGAAAAGTTTACCCGCCTTTATCACGAGAAGCAGGAGCGTATTGTTGTGTTCTTGTGCGCCCCTCCGGGTAGTGGAAAGTCTACGCTAGCAGCCTTTTGGGAATATTTATCAGAACAAGATGAAAACCAAGAGCCACTTCAGGTTCTGCCTTTTGATGGTTTTCACTACCCGAATGAAATCCTCGACAGCAACACCATTGAGCGTAATGGTGAACGTGTTCCACTGCGCAGCATTAAAGGCTCTTACGAGACGTTCAATCTCACGGAGCTTATCGACAAGCTGAAACAACTGAAAGTGAAAGACAGTAAGTGGCCTTACTACGACCGCAACTTACATGACCCAGTTGATGATGCCATTCAAGTTAATCGCAACATTGTCGTTGTTGAAGGTAACTGGCTGCTGCTTGATGAACCAGTATGGAAAGAACTGCATCGTTTGGCAGATTTTACGGTGTTTATTGATACCCAAGCGGAGTTTCTACAAGATCGTTTGGTCAATCGTAAAATCCGCGGCGGTACAGACCCAGAAGCGGCATTGGAGTTCTATTTACGTTCTGATGCAGTCAACGTTGATAAAGTTCTGAATCATTCGGTTCCTGCTGACTTATCTTTGTTCCTTAATCAAAACGGCTCGTTCGAAATTCGATAGTTCGTCCACAATCTCAGGAGGTTACCATGGATATCGTGATTGATAGCCACACCCATACTATTGCCAGTGGACACGCTTATAGCACAATTTTAGAGAATGCGTTGGCTGCCAAGAATAAGGGGCTAAAACTTCTTTGTACCACCGATCATGCTCCTGAGATGCCAGGCGCCCCTCACTACTGGCATTTCAATAATCAAAGAATTTTGCCCCGCTTTTTACATGAGGTTGGTATTCTTCGTGGCGTCGAAGCCAACACGCTGAATGTGAAGGGGGAGATCGATTTACCGTCTTCTTCTGATCAACATCTTGATTGGGTGATAGCGAGCTTTCATGAACCCGTGTTTAAGCCCACAACGGAAGTTGAGCATACCGCCGCTCTGATTAATGCAATCAAAAGTGGCAGAGTGGATGTTCTCGGTCACTTAGGTAACCCGAATTATCCATTCGATATGGAGCAGGTTCTGCGTTGTGCAAAAGAGCACAATGTCGCGGTAGAAGTAAACAATACGTCTTTGACAGGCAAAAGCCGTAAGGGCAGTGATAGTCGCTGTGACTGTATTGTGGAGCTAGGTAAAGAAATTGGCGTTTACTTCACCACAGGATCGGATGCTCACTTCAGTGAAGAGATTTCCAAGTTAGAGTTGGCCATTGCTTTGCTGGAAAAACATGGTGTTGAAGAAGAGAAAATACTCACTACATCAACGAGCCGGTTCTTGAACTTCTTACTGCTGAGGGGCAAGGCGAAAATTCCAGAGTTCGAAGCGCTGTATTGAGAAGCGACTGATCCAAATGGTTATCGGCTAAGAGACATAAACCCGCAGCGTGCGGGTTTTGTTTGCTTAGGATGAAACAAAAAGCACTACAACGGTGGCTCTACCACAACAAATTTGCGCTCGGCTCTGAGTGGTGCAAACCAAGTATTTTTATATTTGAAATAACTTTGTCCGTTAACGACGACAGTTTCTTTAGTGTGAGGCAGCGAGTCTACGATTTCACCAAGTTTATAGGGGCTTGGCTCAGGCTTTGGCGCTGGTGGTATTGGACTCACTCTTGCTGTGTTTGAGCTTAATGATGGCGAAACGATCTGCCTTGAAGGCGGAGCATCATTGGTCGTCGATGACGTTATCACACGGTCATCGCGTAATATGGTGTAGTTACCACTTGGTGGATAACGAACGTACACATAGCGGACACCATCACGACGGTAATAGGAATCTTGAACAATGGCATAAGTAATACCAGCGAAGACAGCAAAGGTCGCAATGTCTACTAAATCACTGTGATAATAATAGTAACGTCCACGATAAGGTGGATACCAATACCCCGGTCTTACATAGATAAACGACGAATGATAACGAGGTGGTCTTACGACATAATGAGGTCGATGATAGTAGGGTGGTCGGTAGTAAGGCGGACGGTAATGGTGCGGTGGCTTAATGGGATGGTAAGGGCGGTTTACTGGGCGTAAATCGTGTTTGTTACCCGGTTGAGTTATCGGTTTTACTGCTGGTTTCACCTGTGACTGTGCTGAAAGGCTTGTTGACCCAACCAAGCAGAGTAGGGTGGTGGCGATTACCCAGATGCTTCTCATAGTACATTCCCCCATAATTTGGAGTATCGAAGCGCTAATCTTTAAGTTTAGCTCACCATAACTGTGTTTGATTCATGCGTCTAGAGCACTACTTTTGGGATGTCTTAGTTTTTTGCTCTAGCACTAAGAAGATAAGCTTGGTCAGCATAGATTGTGCTTCCGGGGGAAGTAATCTTGCCGCAGACGCAACGTCTTCTGCAGAAATGTAATCAACACCTCTTGCATCCAATGCGATGTCTAAATCGGTCAGGTTTAATGCACGCAAAATTGAACGGTATTGTGAGAGTTTTAAATCAGATTCGCCTCGTTCTATTCGCTGATACGTCTTTTCACTCATTCCGGCAATTTTTGCCATTTGTTCGCGTGATACGCCTTTCATTTTGCGTCGCCTAATCAGAACTTCAATCAACGGGTCTACTTGCATCGCTCCTCCTTAGTGGACAGTTTTGTCCTGAAGCACGCAATAACCGGACCAGTTTAACCACCCCATATTTACCCGAATGGATATAGTGATAAGAATGACGTTCCACAAAAAAATAACGTGAATTCAGTCAGTTTCAGAAAATGGAAAAATATCAGTTTTATAAATCAATTTCTGGCGAAGTTAATATTCGCAAAATGCAACGCATTTTAGATCAACTTCTTGATGAAATTCGCAATCGTAGCCGGGATACAAGATTAGATGTTACTTGGCTAACGCGAGAATCCCAAAAGCGATTGATGAACTATAAAGAGCTGTTTTTACATCGCAGTGATATTGAACAACAGGAGTTAGTTCAATCATATGAACACTTGAGTTTGATGGAACGTTCGGTTGCTGATTTGGGGATTGCTGTGCTGACATACATTATTGATGCGCTAGACAAGGAGATGTAATGCGTTGAAGGTTTGGTTCGTTTAACAAAATACGGACGAGCGAAATCCCACAAAGGCGTTTGTGTGAAATAAAAGCACTTGGAATAATTAACGAAAGGATACAAATGCTGGGGAACCAAACCCAGCATTCGGAACACTCATTTACCTATATTTTCGAACCGTAAATCAGTGTTTAGAGGTATGTGAACCGAAACATGTCGGTACGGAGCGAATAATAACGATATTGCTGAATCTAGGCTATGTTCCGGGTTTCTAACACCTTCCAACAAAGTGTACATTTTCATGTACACCTCAAAAATTGAGTGCCATCGCTCACTTTCGATTCTTTATAACGACAAAAGGCTAAATAAACGGCGGTTTTACAACATATCTGTTGCATCAAATGATAGTTGTTAAAATATATGGCTATAAGATGGAGCTTTTGCTTTTCAATCGTCCTATTTATGCCTTACAATCCTTTCGAACCAAATCCATTCAGCAGAGAATGGGATTGACGAAAAAGGATGCGCTGATTTTGCTTCGAACCCAAAGTGAGACGTTCCGTTAATCGAACTCTGCCCGGAAATGATTCCCTACACCCTTTATATGCTCAGACAGGATAGATCCGTCTTGAGTCTAAGCTTTTTGCATCCTGAATTCCGGCTTCGCGCTGAGTTATGGGGCTGTAAGGTAGGGCGTTTCCGTAGATCGTACTTCGAACCAAAGTACGATAAGTCACAATAAAACGGATTAAATTTAGAGGTATTAACCGTGAACCTAAAACTTGTCGGCAGCTCTCTGATCGTAGCAGGTACTGCTCTTGGCGCTGGTATGCTTGCCATACCAATGGTGCTTGCTCAATTTGGCCTTCTTTGGGGCACTCTCCTTATGCTGTTCATTTGGGCAGGTACAACTTACGCTGCACTTCTTCTATTAGAAGCAAGCTGCAAAGTAGGTGGTGGTGTCAGCATGAATGCAATCGCTCGCGAAACCCTTGGTAAAGGTGGTCAGCTTGTTACTAATGGTCTTTTGTATGCACTACTTGTTTGTCTGCTAATGGCTTACATTATTGGTGCGGGTGACTTGGTACAAAAAGTCACCACGTCAATGGGACTGCCACTTTCTACGATTTCTAGCCAAGTTGGCTTTACTGTGCTGGTTGGTCTTATCGTATCAGCGGGTACTGGTGTGGTGGATAAGCTAAACCGTGGCTTGTTCATCGGTATGATTGTCGCGCTCATTCTAACGCTATTCTCTCTTGCGCCAAATGTGTCGTTTGAAGGTCTAAGTGAAGTGGTAAATGCAGACAAAATGGCATTGATTAAACAGAGCTCAGTTCTATTCACCAGCTTCGGCTTTATGGTGGTGATTCCTTCTTTGGTGACCTACAACAAAGAAGCAAGTAAGAATCAACTGCGCAACATGATCATTGTTGGCTCTACGATTCCTCTTGTGTGCTACCTACTTTGGTTGTTTGCAGTCGTGGGTAATCTACCTCCACACGAGCTTATTCAATTCTCTAACGTATCTGAGTTGATCTCTGTGCTTGGTCAACAATACTCGGGTCTAGAATTCATTCTATCGATGTTCACTGGTCTGGCGCTTCTAACGTCTTTCTTGGGTGTGGCAATGGCGTTGTATGACCAAAATGCGGACCTTCTTAAAGCTAGCAAGCCTGTGGTATTTGTGACAACGTTCATCCTACCGCTGCTTGGTGCCGTGTTTGCTCCAGAACACTTTCTCGCAATCCTAAGCTACGCAGGTATTATCCTCGTGTTCTTAGCAGTTTTTGTCCCACTATCAATGACGATGAAAGTACGTCGTGTGCCTGTGGATGATGACAATGTGTACGAAGCAGGTGGCGGTGCGATGGGCATGAGCGTGATCTTCCTATTTGGTTGTTTCCTGTTGTTTGCACAAGCGGTGTAGTATCCACTGATTGATTGATTGATTGATTGATTGATTGATTGATTGATTGATTGACGCTTAAGCGACTCAAATTTTAAAAAGCCGTTTGCCTCGTGAGGTAAACGGTTTTTTTATGCCTTTTGGCGAGTGATACATCTGTAACTCTTATCGGATTGGCCTTGGCTTGATAAATCATGATGATATCTGACCATGGGATGAAATTGTCTCGCTAGCGGCTGACAAGAGCGATTGCCTCTCTTTTTATCATAACGCCCAAGTTATTAAGAAAAGGGGAATTGAGTGTCGAAGCGACTTTCTCTTACCATGATTGGAATGATGCTTTCGTTAGGAGTGTTCAGCGCTGATGTTTCCGCGCATCCAAAGCATCATCATAATAAACACGGTCATCATCACCATAAACATAAACACAAGCATAAAAAGGTCGTCGTGGTGAAACACAAACGACCAAAACATTATTATTATCACTACAAGCGTATTCCACCGCGCAGTACGTATATCCAGATTGGGAACTTTACTTACCTGAAGGTGGATGAGCACTATTACAAGCGTTCAAAAGATCGTTATGTTCATGTGGTGTTGTAATCGATAAAAAAACAGCGAGCACTGTGCTCGCTGTTTTGCATTTGTAAGTAAGTGAAAGTGTTACACCGTAAAGCGGTTAAGGATTTCGTCTTGTTTACGAACGTCTTCATTCTGCGCTTGCATTGCATCGTTGGTGCGGTTTGCAGAGTCAGCAACTTGAGTCGATAGATCTTTGATGTTGACCGTGTTGTTGTTGATCTCTTCTGCTACCAAGCTTTGCTCTTCAGCTGCCGAAGCAATCTGCAAGTTCATGTCCGAGATACGTTGAATTGCATCGCGGATGCGTTGTAGAGCGTCATTTGCGTGTCCTGCTTTTTCTACCGCTTCTACTGCGCTGCCTTTGCTTTGGTGCATTGCGCTTGCAACAGAAGATGCGCCTGATTGCAATTGCTCAATCATGCTGCGAATTTCGGTCGTAGACTCTTGAGTACGTTGTGCAAGAGTACGTACTTCATCGGCTACCACTGCGAAGCCACGACCAGATTCACCTGCACGCGCCGCTTCGATTGCCGCATTCAGTGCAAGTAGGTTCGTTTGGTCTGCAATATCGTTGATAACTTTAAGAATAGTCTCAATGTTAGCTGTCGCAGACTCTAAACCTTGAACTTCTTCAACCGCTTGATCGATGCTGTCAGAAAGTAGGTTAATCGTTTCTGTCGACTCATTTACGATAGAAGAGCCTTGCATGGTCGCTTCATCCGCTTCTTTCGCTGCACTTGCTGCGCCTTGCGCGTTGTTAGCTACTTCGGTTGCCGTTACTGACATTTCGTGCATAGCTGTTGCAAGTTGCTCTAGCTCTTGAAGTTGAGTCTGAATCGCAGACGCAGAGTCACGTGCACCTTCAGCAGTAATTTGCGTTCCGCTGAGGATCTGATCAGAGATACTCTTCGATTCGATGATCTGGTGCTGCAAGTTCTCCATAAAGGTATTGAAACCTTTTGCTAGTTCAGAGAATTCTTGATCGGTATTGGTGTCCAAACGCTGCGTTAAATCGCCTTTGCCTGATGCGACGGCTTGGATTGCTGTGTTTAGCTCATCAAGAGGGCGCATCAAGGTACGGATAAGGATAGTCAGTGCGATGATAGAGGCAATCACGGCAATCAATGAGTAGATGATTGCACTATTACGCAGCTTACCTACTGCAGAATACGCAATGCTTTCGTCGACAAGCGCGCCTACATACCAATTTTCACCCGCAATGTGCGACAGGCTCGCCATGTATTTGTTGCCGTTAATCTCAATGTGTTGAGCGCCAGGTTTGATCTCGACTTGTGGCAAGTAGCTCGATAGCTTCTCACCATTGTATTTCGCTTCTGGGTGAGCAATCGTCGTGCCGTCTGCAGTAACGAGGAAGAGGTAGCCGGCATCAAATAGATTGACTTGGTTTACCAAGTCAGAAAGGGTGGTCAGCTCCATATCGTAGAACATCGCTGCTAGGAATCGACCAGCTTCGCGAACTGGCGTACCGATAGAAATAATGACCTTCTTAGAAGAGACATCAACATAAGGGTCAGTGACGATAAGTTTGCCCTGTGCTTTTGCAGAGACAAACCAAGGGCGAACACGAGGATCATAGTCGGCACCAGCTTCCCAGCCGTCATCGTTTTCGATTAAGGAACCATCGTGGTCGTATGCGTACCCGATTGCTAAGAAGCTTGATTTTGGCATTGGCTTTTCTAGTACATCTTTTACGTAATCGTGATCGCTTGGATTAATTTCCAAGATCTCGGTCATCGATTGAGCAAGATCTTTCTTCGCGTTCATTTCGGACTCTACAGTGTTCCCCACACTGGAGAGAATTTCGTTCACACTCGTATCAATGTTTTCTTCGATCTGCGAACGAATAGTCATAACCTGTTGTGTCGACAGCAATGCCACAGTAACAAGCAGTAAAATAGAAGAGGCAGTTACAACCTTATGTCTGAATTTCATACTTTTCCCTCTCGAGTCTCCCGGCTGGTTTACTCTGCTTTCACCTCTTCTTCCCTGGGTGATTTCGGCAGATGTGAACACAGAATTGTGTTTGTTATTTTGTTTATCGACAGATTTATCAGAAACCTGAAGGCTATTTACGGCTTTTATTGTCGAAACGGGATAAAAAGCCTAGATGAATTTAAAAGTTGTGACTTTGATCTGAATTGTTGGACTTCGTCATTAAACTGTTAAAAACATAAGAATGGTATCACTGAGCCTTATAGAAACAAGTCTTATCTTGTGTGTCTAACTAATTTAACTAGATGAATTTGAAATGATATTTATAAGTTATGTATCAAAAATGAGACGTAAAGAAAGCGAGGGTAGAACCAAAGAATATGGTGAATCTGAGCTAAGAAAACAAACTGATGTTACAAATACAAAAAAGGCCCCGACAGAGCGGAGCCTTTATCAATTGCATCAAATTTAGAAAATAAGATGAGCTACACCTGCAATGACAGGTAGCGTAATCAGCGTGCGTAGAATGAAGATTACGAACAGTTCTACGATGTTCACTGGAATCTTACTACCTAGAAGCAGAGCGCCCACTTCTGACATGTAGATAAGCTGAGTTACTGACATTGCTGCAATTACAAAGCGAGTCATTTCGTTATCGATAGATGCCGCTAGGATTGCTGGGATAAACATATCTGCAAAACCAACAACGATAGTTTGAGACGCTGCTGCTGCTTCAGGGATTTGTAGCAATTCTAGGTAAGGGATAAATGGTTGACCTAGGATCTCAAATACAGACGTGTATTCTGCAATGATTAATGCCACGGTACCAAGACCCATAACCACAGGAAGTACGCCAAACACCATGTCGATTGCGTTATGTACGCCTTCTTTAAATACCGACTGTACAGAAGTCACTTGACCAGCGCGTTTTAGCGCAAGATCCATACCCCAAGAAAAAGTCGTGTGACCAGCAGGTACTGCGTCCGCATCTTTTTTCGGTTCGCTGCCATCCATGTAACGGTCTTTCTTTAGGCTCAATGGTGGTAGGCGAGGGATGATAATTGCTGCAATAACGCCAGCTAGACAGATTGCGCCGTAGAAAGGCAGGAATAGGTGCTCTAGTTGAACCTGAGCAAGGACAACCAAACTAAAGGTAATCGATACTGCTGAGAAAGTCGTACCTACAACCGCAGCTTCACGTTGAGTGTAGAAGTTGTTTTCGTATTGTTTACTGGTTAGTAGGATACCCACACTACCATCACCCAACCAAGAAGCCATACAGTCGATCGCGCTACGACCTGGCAAGTTGAAGACTGGGCGCATTACTTTACTTAGTAGGGCACCGAACAGTTCTAATAGACCAAAATTAAGTAATAAAGGCAGCAATAGACCTGCGAAAATAAATACCGCGAATAGCGTTGGTAGCAGACCAGTAAGAACAAGACCGCCTGTGTTTTCTTCCCAAATTGCTTTTGGACCCACTTGGAAGAACGTCATCAGCACCGCTGCACCGCCAATTAGGCGAACCAACAACCAAAGTGGAGACGGATTAAATAGACCGTTCAAGAAACCGTTACGTAGGATTGCTGCTGGCTTGAAAATTTTGCAAAGAACAGAAGCTAGCGCCATGAAAGCAACAATAGCGGTTACGATAGCAATTAAAGTATCGCCAAGAACTGCAGGAATGACTTTTGCCATTACCGCGACAGGGATTGTCAGACCACCATCGTAAGAGATTGGTGCCATGAAAAGTAGAAGACCGATTAGGGATGGGATGAAGAACATCCAAAAGTTGCCCTTAGGCGCTTCAGCAGCATTAGTGTTGTTATGCATTGTTTGTCTCGTGTTACTACTAGTCAATACTCGCCATATTCCATGACATAAATATTCACTAAACATCCGTATTTAATCACAGTGTGCGGAGATTACCCGCAAACTGCATCCATTGCAATACTATTCATTAAATACATCTAGTTATTCAGCCGTTTTTTCGGCTAAAAGTACTAAACCTAGAATGTTGTATATGAATTTGTTGCTCGTGTTAGAAAATTGTAGCACGTAAGCTGCTCAGTGCAGAGTGTTAAGGGGTACAGTGTGACTAGAGCAATAAAAAGCCTAGCAAATGTGATTGGGATCTCAAGCCAATGACAGCGTTTTCTGCCAGTAGATAGGGTTTATAGGCTAACCGAGTGACAAGAGAGATAAGACGGTTTAAGTCGAATGCTTAAACCGTCATTAAAAACTAGGCGGTTTGGTTGCGGCTCTGCAAGTAGAGGTAACTCCAGTATGCAATGGCAATTATAAAAGCTAACAGAGCCGGGAAGGCTAATGCGTACAGCTCGTAAACGTTAAATAAACCTGCACCAGCTGTACCGCCTAATAAGAAGCCAAGGAAGATAAAGATAAACAGCTTGGCTTTACGTCGGTCAAACTGACGTCCTCGCAAGCTCTCTCCAATCATAATACCGAGGTCAGTAATAATACCGGTCATGTGAGTGGTTCGGACGACAGCTCCGCTGAATGTTGTGATCATCGCATTTTGTAAGCCGCAAGCGGCAGAGGCAAGGTATTGACCATAAACATTACCTTGTACCAGAAAGCCCAAGCTGAGCAACAGCAGGCTACCCTCTATGCAAAGAGCTACACCATAGCGACGACCAAGCTTGAGCGCGCTGCTTTCGATAAAGAATCCACTAAATGCAGAGCCAATCAAAAAGCTAAATACAATAAGGAGCAGGTGAATGGTTGTATCCACACCTGTTAGCAAGCTGTTCCCTAGCTGAGTTACGGTTCCGGAAAGATGCGTTATCGCTTGATGTTGAAAGCCGAGAAGACCCACGGCATTGACGCAACCTGCGAGAAGAGCAAGCAGAAAAGCGCCATATTCCACCCAACGAGGAAGTCTGGAAATCACAATAAAGCCTCACCAAATGTTAGGAGCAGATTATAGCGCTCGTGGCGCGGAACGAAAGTACTTACGCGATTACTTGGTTGATCATTCTCAATAAAGTCTCAACTATTGTTGAGCAAACTCAAATGTTGAGAGAGTTCAAATTCTGCATAACAAATATTTATCTAACGTGTTCCATGGTGCAATCAAAGCTGACCCATCCCTGTTTTCTTTGCTCATAAATGGAAATAGTGGGTTGTGGAAACTCTTTATTGTTAAACAATCCCATTGGGATCACCACGTAGTCTGGGACGTCTGAAAGCAGTAAGCGCATTGTTGTACCGCATGCCGGGCAAAATTCGTAATGCACTTGATTTCCTGAATCGGCGATACGAGTATAACTGGTGGTATCGCCATCTAATATTACTTGGTCTTTGTGAAACCGAGCTTGAACACCAAACACACTCCCCGTGCGCTTTTGACATTCGAAACAGTGGCAAATAGAAGTGCGAATGGGCTCCGCCGTGCAACGCAGTTGGACTAAGCCACAGGCACACTCGCATGTGTGGGTGATTTTTGTCATCGTTATTACCTATTGGTTGCCCACCAAACAGTTTAGTTTAATTTTGAAACACTTGAGTCAAAATGAACGGATAGGCAGAGCGGTCTTCGCTCTATAAATGGTATATACTCCGAACATAATTCAGAGAACAAGAACACAAGGAAGTCTTCATGACTCGTAAGAGAATCCTACCTATTCCCCTCATTCTCCTGATCCCAATCGTACTGTTAGCTGTGGTTATTATTGCGGGCATTTACCGGTTTAGCCTTTCTGATGATGAGATCATGGCAAAGTTTCCTCAAGCGCAGGCACAATCTAATTCAATCGTAGCGGAAGTGCTGGGTATTCAGTCACGAAATCCGTGGACTGTTCAAGTTCCAGAGCAGGGTGCGGTGACTTTTCTTGATGAGTGGGATAAAGAGCATGGTTTTTTAAAAGGTCAGTATGATGCTGGTGCAACAAAAGGCGAGGTACTGGTACCTACCGAGTTTATTGCGCAGCGTAACGTAAGTGAGACCCCTTGGATTGTGGCTCCTGTGATCGTGACAACACAAGGTTCTGGGGCGTTTTACTACATCGGTTTATTTAAGTTTGATGCTGTACCAAGCCGTGTTGTATTGCTTAACAGCGTTTTCATTGGTGATCGAATCAAGATGTCTTCATTGAAATGGAACAGCGATACACAAATTTCGCTTTCATATCTTCAACATGGAGAAGATCAAGCGATGGCAGAACAACCAAATCAATTGATTACAACCACTCTTAAACGTGTAGGTAATAACTTACATATGCAACAGTAATGAATTTTTTTGTCTTCTGTAAAAAATAAGTGTTTTCTGCGCTAGATCTCGTAATTTCATAGTGATTTCTTATGCGGGAATGCATAAGCTATGAGCCTTGTTATAAAGGAGATAGTAATTCCCGTGTCTACAAATGAAATTACAACAAGACGGTTGCCGAATCTGACAAGTCGTAAAGCGCTACTGTTGTACTCCTTGCCAGTATTAGTTGCGATTGGTGTTTCTAACTCTCTCAAAGAGTCTTCCCTTACTAAAACCATCGCCCTTAACTTGCCTGAATCGCGAGTTGTAGAAAATATTCTTGAGGCAACAACAGCAGAAGTTGTCTCTCCCCCAAATTTTGAATACCAAATCCAAGCAGGTGACAACCTGAGCTCCATTTTTAGCCAACTGGGCTTTGGCTACAGTTCGTTGATGAAAGTGATGGAGACGGATTTGAACTTCCTTGCTCTTGATACTTTAAAACCCGGCAACACATTGCGTTTTTGGCGTGATGAGTCGACGGGTGAATTGGAAAAGATGGAGCTTCAATTTTCTATCGCCGACAAAGTCGTTTATCGTCGTAATGCTGATGGCAGCTACGATTTCTCGGACATCTCAATCCCAGGTGTTTGGCATCAAGAACCTTTAGTTGGCGTGATTCATGGTAGTTTCTCGTCATCAGCAAATCGTTTGGGCTTGAGCTCAGCGGAAATCAGCCAAGTGGTGAACCTACTAAAAGAGCAGGTTAACTTCGGTAAAGACTTACGCGCAGGTGACCGATTCGAAGTGGTTCGTCGTTCTCAAAGTATTGATGGCGTACCGACTGGCAAGAACGAAATCGAAGCAATTAAGATCTACAACCGTGGTCGTGAAGTGACTGCTTATCTTCATACCGACGGTCAATTCTATAATGCGAAAGGTGAGAGCCTACAGCGTGCCTTCCAACGTTACCCTGTTAGTCGAGGCTGGCGTATCAGCTCAGGCTTTAACCCGAAACGTCTTCATCCTGTAACGGGTCGAGTTGCACCTCATAACGGTACTGACTGGGCTGTGCCTATCGGTACACCAGTAGAAGCAACGGGGGATGGCACGGTTATCATGACACGTAAACACCCATATGCGGGTAACTACGTAGTGATTGAGCACGGCAGTAAGTACAAGACGCGCTATCTGCACCTAAGTAAGATCCTCGTGAAGAAAGGTCAGAAAGTTTCTCGTGGTCAACGTATTGGCTTATCGGGTAAAACGGGACGTGTAACAGGTCCGCACCTTCACTACGAATTGATCGAATACGGTCGTCCTGTTAATGCAATGCGAGCGAAGATCCCGATGGCAAGCTCTGTGCCTAAAAAGGAAATGGCGAGCTTTATTGCTACTCGAGACGAGATGGACAAACTGCTTAAAGACAAAGAACAAGCCGTTTTATAAATCACAAAAAAGACCAAACATTGTTTGGTCTTTTTTTAAGCGCTTTTCATCTGCTTTTCGTTGATGATGCCAATTAGCTCGTCAACATTGTGTGGTCTCGAATAAAAATAGCCTTGAATATGGTGGCAACCCATTTCAATGAGCTTTTGCAAGGCTCTGTCATCCTCAACCCCCTCAGCAATAAGATCAACCTCAAGCAACTGAGCCAGTTGAGCGATCAACAAAACGACTTGTTCTGACGTCGTATTTGAGAGCATGTTGCGTACAAATGTCGCGTCGATTTTGATGCTATCGATAGGGTAGTTGTGAATGTAGTTTAAGCTTGAGTAGCCTGTGCCGAAATCATCTAATGCGACCTTAAAGCCTAGATAGCGTAACGAATTCAATACCATCTGTTCTCGACCACTTTGTGACAGCAAGACTGTCTCTGTAAGCTCGATAACAAAGTCTGTAGCTTGGTGATGGTATTTTTCTAGAATCCGAGTAAGGAAGTTCATGTAGCGATTAGAATCAATAAGTTCATGAGCTGAACAGTTAATTGAAAGCTTGACGGTGTAACCCAGTTGTCGTTCTAAGTTTTGTTTTGCGCGGCAGGCGAGTTCCACGATGCGCTCGCCTAGCTCAATGATTAACCCTGATTGTTCGGCGGCTTCAATAAATTCCACTGGCGAGACGTTGCCATAAACGCTGCTGTTCCAACGCGCGAGGATTTCAAAGTAGTCCCAACGGTCACTGGTGATGTCAACAATTGGCTGGACTACGACATAAAGCTCTTCATTTTCATCAATGCTTAAACGAAGCTGCTCACGCAGTGCTTCAATCAGTTGTGTCTGGCGATGGTAAAGTGCACTTAAGTGGGTGTCGTAATGTTGAATACGGGTGTCTCGGCGTTTTTTACAGTCTTTTAGCGCAAGGCTCGCATTCAGTATTAAGTCATCACTATTCAGCATATGCACAGGCGCTCTCGCGATCCCGATACTGACAGTGAAAGAAATACGATTGGATTTGTCTGAATAGCCTGCTTCGATTTTATCGAGGATTTCTTGGCAGACGCTAACAGGATCTTCGTCATAGGTAATAAAAGCAAACTCGTCACCTGCGACTCGAAACGCATTGTTGGGCGAGGTTAAGCTTTGTTGAATCGCATTTGCAGTGAACTTAATGATTTGGTCACCGATGTAGTTACCGTTGATGTCATTGATGGATTTAAAGTTGTCGATATCTAGATACGCAAGACTAAAAGGGCGAGTTGCCTGCTGAGTTAAGGTCTCCAACGTATCAGCTAAACAACTGCGATTGAGCAGCCCTGTTAGATTGTCATGAGAGACTTCGTAACTGAGTTGGTTGAGAAGTTTGTCTGAGCGTTCACTGATCCACTTTTCTCGCAAACTATGGATGATGATGTTTGCATAAAAACGGTGATGGAAGATGATTTCTTCGGCTTCAGCTTCGCTGATGGAGTGAGTAAATGTTGACACTAAGATGCCTAACACTTCACCTGTATGTGTTTTTAAAGGAAGTCCGATATACGCTTGAATGCCAGCGTCCTGAAACATTTGGTCTTCAGGAAATAGCTTGTAAACTTCATCTTGATAGAAGATGAGTTCGCCAATGTCTTGTGCGACTTGCTCACAAGGAGTGCCTTCTAATCCGTAACACATGCTGTCTGCGATGGTTCCGCCACTAGAGTTGGAAAGTGTCACCGCACAATGTTGTAGGTGTGCTATCTCAACTACGCAAGTACAGTAGCTTTGAAATTGCTGATGGAGCTCAAGCGTTACTCTGTCGAGTAGTGCGCTACCATTGAGCTTTAGAATTTCATCAAGTAACTGGATACTTTTTTGTTCATGATCCATTGAACATTTCACCCGACGTTGTGTTTACCCATATCGTGTTTGTGTTGGCTTTATTACACGATCTTTTCTCATTTAATCGATATGCATCACGTTAACTATTGTTTACTTCAGGTGATTTTTCAAACTCAAGATACGTTTTATTGGTGATTTTCAACCATAGGGTGAGGTGCTAGGGGAGCTAACTCTCATCAAAGTGGTAGTCGCTTTGGAGAAGGCTAGTTACTCTCTAGTACTTGAAGCACCAGAGAGTCAAAAGTTTAGGCACGTTTCTCTTCTTCTAAGCGCGTTTTTAGATAGTCGAGAAACAGTTGAGTTCGGGTGTGTTGATAGTCCAGCTTTGGGTAGTAGGCATATACAGTCGCTTCATCAGCGGTCACTTCCGGAAGAATGGGTACTAAAGCGCCGGATTTTAGGTCTTCTTTGATCATCACGTTATTAGACAGCAAGATTCCCATGCCTCGTTTAGCACCATGGAAGAGGGCTTCTGGGTTCGTCGTGGCGAAATTTCCCGATAGGCTGACACGTTTTCCACGATTGGTCTTGATTTCTCGTACTGGTTTCTCACCCCAGATTAAAACGTTATGCTGCGACAATTCTTCGATTGTTTTTGGTGTACCGTGTTTCTCTAGATAACTTGGCGCAGCATAAAACTGAGCTTTGTGCTCGAACAATGGGCTGGCTTTAAAGCTGAGGGAATTGAGTTGCTCCAACTCACGGCTGATAAACAAATCTAGGCTAAGTTCTGGTATCTGACCTGGTAGCGTGGTGATCAACTGAAGTTTAATATCAGGGTATTTTTCAAGAAAATCATCAAGATAATGTACTAAAAATTTAGAGCCTACCGCCAAAGTCGCACCAATTTTAAGTAGTCCTGCTGGTGATTGGTTAACAGAGCGGGTTTCATCTAAAACGGATTGCCAAGAGTCGAGTTGGACTTTGGCTCGTTCATAAAACAAAGCGCCTGCTTCAGTTTGGCTGATCGAGCGAGTGGTTCGCTTTAATAATTGAACACCAATCTTGTCCTCTAACCATTGGATACGTTTACTGATGGCGGAGCTGGTTGTGTTGAGTTTTCTCGCTGCTGCGTTAAAGCTACCTTCCTCGACTACGCGAATATAGCTATTAACGCTCTGAATCCAATCCATCTTATTCCATCCTCAGGGGAAATAATCCCTTTCCATTTTGGTTTATTATCATCTTTGAGTATCAAATATACACTGTCTGTCGTGAAACTGTCATGACGTAAGGAGGGTATATTGCGTAAAACACCATTATTGTTGGCGATGATGATCATCGCGACTGGTCAAGTAGGCGTCAGTATCTATCTTCCCTCTTTGCCTTTGATTGGTCACGATTTGAATCTTCCTCAGCATACGATTCAAAACTTGGTTACGCTGTTTCTTGTCGGATTTGGTGTCTCACAGCTAATTTATGGTCCTTTATCCGACGCAATTGGTCGCCGTCCTGTATTTATCTTGGGACAAAGTGTGTATCTCGTCGGAACCATCATCTGTATTGCCTTTGCGGACCACATTTTTGCACTTGAGACCGGACGTCTACTACAAGGTCTTGGGGCTGGGAGTGCCTCTGTTCTTGGGCGCTCTGTGTTGCGAGATAGCTATGATGGAGCGCAGCTCACAAAGGTGTTGTCATACATCTCGGTGACTGCTTCTGTGATGCCGATTGTTGCGCCTTTGTTTGGTGGATGGATTGCTTATCACATTAGTTGGCATGCGGTTTTTGTCTTCGTTCTTATTTATCTTACGGCGATCTTTACCCTTGGCTTTATTGTGCTGCATGAAACGCTGCCATACCCCAAACGCCACTTTGAGCCAAAACGTGTGATGCGCAATTACTTTGAGTTGTTGACCAACAAACAAGTAATAGGCAGCGCAAGCTACAACTGGTTGAGTTACTTATCAGCTTTGGTGACACTGTCTCTCTATCCGTTCTTAATGCAACAAGAGCTTGGTCTCACTGCTGCCGATTACGGTACCTTGATGATTGTGCCTTCGGCAGGTTTATTGATGGGGAGTTTAGTTCTCAACATCATCAATGCTCGATACAAAGAGCAACAGATCCTTTTGATGAGTTTTGTCATTGTTGCCTTTTCAGGAGTGATGCTTCTTATATTGCCGTTTACAGCGACATCTTTGCTCATTGCCTTTACGTGTTTGAGCTTCGCGCAAGGCATGTCTTTCCCTGTTTCGATCAGTTTACTGCTATCGCCTCATAAACGACAGGCAGGTGCGGTATCTGCATTGTCGGGTTCTATTCAGATGTGTTTAGCAGGGCTATTTGGCGGCTATCTGGTAGAAACTTGGGTAACAACTCAACATCAACTCGGCGTCTTTTATATTTCGATTGCAGTGATTTCTTGTTTGGTGTTGGTGGTTGGACAGTTCCGTACCCTTTCTGGTGGTTTAGTCCAACCAGAGCGTTCTTAGTTGAATGTGGTTGCAAGGGCATGTTGTCCTCTCTAAAATGCGCAACCAATTATTGTGTCGTTATCTACACTCGGTTAATAGTGGCATATCGACAACACCCGTTCATTGTTAGGTGAAATCATGCAACAAAACGAATTTGAAGCTCTACTGAAAGAAATCGGTCAACAAGAAAACCTACCTCAAGCGCTAGAGCTATTAAAAGCATCTGAGGAAGAAGAAGTCGCTCAGGCTGCTGAATCGCTAACAGGTCAATTCGGTCTTGCTGAAGTAGAAGGTGAAAAACGCATTTACCACATTACGGTTCAAGCAGATGAGTCTGGTGAAGAGAAAGAGTTCGTTGAGCATGTAATGAATGAAGGTGACCACCTGATCAAGTTTGCGGCTTGGTTCTTCGAGACTTTCTTTGAAATTAAACTGAAAGACACCTACAAAGCAGCAGGTAAAACATACCAGCAACCTAAACGTTAATTACGTTTCTTATTCGCTAGGATAAAAATTTTTGTAATTAAATTACAAAATAAATGTGACCTATACCTTGTTTTATGGTTTTTGTGGTGTAAAATTACAACATAAACCAGTTAATTGCTTCTTAGGAGAAGGTCATGGGTTACGAACTTGGTGGTGTTTACTTTGGTCAAATGATGGCTAAAGACGCGATGCACAAAGCGCTTTACGGTAAAGCGAAGAAGAAAAAGCCTTCTATGTTTGCTCGCGTAATGAAAAAACTAGCGAATTAATAAGAAAAGCCCCGATGTCATATCGGGGCTTTTTGCATTCTGGCTCTGGGTATCTCAATCGATATATTTAAGCCGTTTGACTTGGGATCTCGACAACGTTATCTGGCACGCTATCTAATCCTTTCTCAGCCAACCACTTTTCCAGATTATCCGCGCCTCCAATGTACTTACCGTCTAACCATATTTGTGGCACGGTCACTGGTGTTTTTTCACCAATGATGGCTTTCACTTCAGGGATCATACGATATAGGGCTGCGCTGTCTTTCACTACATCGTGATATTTGTAGTCAACGCCAGCTTCATCAAGCAACTTTTTCGCTTTAACACAGTAAGGGCATGTCGCCTTACCGTAAACGATGTTGCCTTTAAGCTGATCTCGCTTGGTCCATTCAGCAATGACAGATTGAACAAGCACGCCTCGGTTTAGCGCTTCCCCTTGGCTGACGACTTTGCCTTCAACGACTAGGATAGGGGCATGCCATGCTCCAAGTTTTAATGGCTCCCACCAATGAGACAACCAATCTTTCACTTCTAGCTCGACTGGCACATCTGCTAATTCATTTTCAAATGTGTCAGCAAGAATATCTTTGGTTAATGTACATTCCCCGCATGGGATATTGACTTTGAATGGTCCCCAACTGCCGGCCCAACGATACAATGTAATTTTGATTGGCTGTGTCATAAGATGCTCCTCATTTCCTTTCCTGAAAATATAGAACTCAAAACCGAGAAATTTCTTTCAAATTACTTTCTTTTTTTCGCTTCCCAATGAGTAATGAAAGCAATGGAGCCGATAATGATTGCAGCACCAAGCCATAGTCGACCTGGTGGCACCCAGTTGAATACTAGCCAGCCTGCAAAGACATTTAAGGGCAGTTTCGCGTGGTCGAATGGTTGTACAAACGATGCATCAGCGACAGCGTAAGCTTTGACTACTGCCCACTGGGCTAGTGCCGTAAGTATGCCTGCGGCGATTAAGATTCCCCAAATGTTCCAGCCTTCAGGCATTGCAAATGTAGGTGCCGCCAGCAAAATATTAAAGGGCGTGATCAAGAGCAGTAAGTAAACCACCATGGTTGATGGTGGATCGTTCACCGACAGCTTTTTCACCATTAAAGAATAAGATGCCCAGAAAAAAGCCGCGCCGACAGGCAGTAACGTTGCCCAGGTAAAAGAGTCTGACCAAGGCTCAAGAATGATCATTGCGCCAATAAAGCCAGTAAGCGTTGCGATCCAACGAGCAACACCTACTTTTTCCTTCAGAATTAAACCTGAACCTACCGTTGCAAACAACGGTGAAGTCATAAGCAAAGCGATGCCTTGCCAGATAGGAACCGGATAAGCGAGAGCCCATAACCAAAGCTGGATACCGATAACCGCCAAGAAGATGCGCAATGCATGCCACCCAAAGTGGTTAGTACGTAGAGACTGACGAATTCCTAATGTTCGCAGATACGGCAAGATAGCGAAAAAGGCGATAGCGTATTGGAAGAGTGCAAATGTCGTGGATGACACACCAAAGTGAATACTTGCGATTTGAGCAAAGCTATTAACGATGGCAAAAGCCAAGCCTGCGGTAAGCATCCAAGATGCTCCTTGGACAGGATGATGATTCAATTGGATATTTCCGGTTTTAAACAATAGATAGGATCATACGTTCTAATGTTGGGGTAGCCAATAAAAAAATGCCTCCCAGAGGGAGGCGACATTACCAATTCAAAGGACGTGCCTACCGAAGTAGGTACAAAGAACGAGAAGCACAAACGCTGCCATGCATTTGCTCGTTTTTAATATTGCAGCTAGTGTGCCAACTTTTAACGTGTTGATTTTTAAAGGGTGAGAAGGGCGTGTCTAACGGCTACTAGAGGAATTGCACTAACTTCGGGAGTAAATGCATTAAAAGAGGGCAGTTAGGTTTAAGTAGAAAAGCTGTTGGTCTTATCTCAATAAATAGAAAATGACCGACACGAAGTGCCGGTCAAAAACTTGCTGCGATGCTGGCTTGGGCAGAAGCCGCAATTAGAAGTCGTAGCGTACGCCAAGACGAAGTGTATCTTCGCCTTCGGTTACTTTACCTTCCGCGTCTTTCGCTTCATCAAGTTGGTTCATGTAGTAAGAAAGGTAAGTGCGGAAGTTGCTATTCAGTTTGTAGTATCCCACAAGCTCAAAACCTTCAACTGCATCGTACTTTACAGCGCCATTTGGATCGTTTTCTTGGAAAGTGTAAAGACCAGCGACGGTAAACTTACTTGCGATCTTGTAGCTTGCAACTAGCTCATAAGCGGTAAAGTCTTCAGAATCTGTCAGTGCACCTTGTGAGTACGTACCTGCAAGGTAGAGGTTATCCAGTGAGTAAGCGATACCACCAAGGATTTGGTCTTCTGAATTGTCTTTGTCTACATCACCGCCTGAGTATGCAAGACCTAGGTCAAGACCGATTGGTAGAGAGTAAAGACCAGAAATGCCGTATTTATCTTGGCTATCCTCGGAGTTAGCTTGGTAAGTGGCTTGAACTTGTAGAGCATCGAATTCACCACGGTAAGCGAAAACGCTATCTTGCTTATCCGAAGATGAGTCAATGACTTGCTGAACGCCAGAAAACTCGGTGATATCCGTCATGTCTGAGATGATAACGGCAGCCATGTCTTGACGACCTACAGAGAAGCTACCTGCATCTGCACTTACTCCTGCGTACATGTAGCGGTTTTTAAATTCGCTCTTACCGGTTTTTTGTTCCGCTTCGTAAACACCAAATGCAGACAGACCGTTACCGATGTCAGCCTTACCTTTTAGGTTTAGACGCGCACGTGACTTATCTTCCATGGAACCGTCTACTTCAGCACCGCCTGAACCAATAAAGTCACCACGAAACTCGACGCGACCGCCAACCTTCAATTCAGTGCCGCCATCTTTGTACACTGTCGCCGCAAAAGATGGTGCTGATACCAATGCTGTTAACACTGCAGTAGTTAGTGCTGCCTTTTTCATTTTCTTATTACCCTAGTTGTAATCGATGAGCTTTCTTGCTCGATGTATTGATGACGCTAAGGTAAACCGAGAAAATTAAAGATAGATTTCTATTAAGTTATGATTTGTTTGCATATTTATTTCAAATGTATGAATGCCTTCTTATTTATGAAAATAAGAGAAAAAGGGGGTTTTATGTTTTTTTATGTTTTTCTAATGACTCCCGAACGACATATTTTTAAAAAAGATCCTAATCATTTTTTTCTTCTCGAATTGTAATTCAAGATTTCATGTTTAAATTTTCATTGTTTGTTTTAACAATGATTTAGCTGGACTTTTTGTTGTTACATGTAAGCATTTGTTTCCAATTTGGGTGTATTTTTCAGAATTTGTATAAAGAAAAAAGGTAAACGTTTGCGATTTTTCTTTTTTATTACATCTTTTCACTCTGCTCTGGGGAACTTCTGAAATACATTGATTGGCAGTTGTTAATCAAAAGTGACGCACATTGGTGGAGAAGATGCCCCAATCTACTTTTGTATAAAACTGACTTATAAACTAATGAATAAATACATGGATTTTATAATGAACAAAATATTCCTAGCAGCAGCGATCGCAGCAGCAACATTCGGTACACAAGCAGTAGCAGTGGAGCTTTACAACAACGATGGCACAACGTTCTCTGTTGGCGGTCACGTATCTATTAACGTGAACGGTTCAGAGCAAGGTGACACTGATGTAGGTACTAACTCTCCACGTATCAACTTCACAGCAACTCAGGATCTAGGCAACGGCTTTACTGCTGACGCTCGCGGTGAATGGGCTCTTAACTACCTAGATGGTGGTGACGAAACATTTACTACTCGTCTTGGTTACCTAGGTCTAACTCACGATGTTTACGGTCGTGCAGTTGGTGGTACTCAGTGGGCACCTTACTACGATGTAGCTGGCGTTGCTGATATGCCTATCGCGTTTGCGAACGACTTTATCTACGACGATCACGGTAACCTAGGTACAGGTCGTGCGGACAAGATGCTTTCTTACCGTAACGCGATTGAGCTGGGCGAAGCTGGTGCAATCAACTTCGGTCTAGGTTGGCAAGGTTCTCAAACAGACGCTGATACCTCTCTAAACTACGATGACCGTGTTCAAGCAGCTCTTTCTTACGAAATCATGGGTGCTAAGATCGGTTACACATACACTGGCGGCGACATTAAAGATGGCGTGAGCAAAGAATCTGCTGAATCTCACCTAGTATCTGCAGCGTACGGCTCATACGGTCAAGGTCTATACATTGCAGCAGTTTACGGCTCAAACGAGAACATGAACTTCAGCACTACTGGTGATCGCTTAGTTGATAGCGATGCGTACGAAGCGCTACTAGCTTACGCACTACCAAGCAGCCTTAACCTAAGCATTAACTACGAAATGGTTGAAGGTAAAACATTTAAGAACTCTAAAACTGAAACTGCTCGTGAAGAGATGGCTGTACAGGCTGAATACAACTTCACTCCTAAGTTTGTTGGTTACGCTGGCTACCAGTTCGACCTAAACGATGCAAACGATCGTAAAACAGATGACAAATGGGCACTTGGTGCTCGTTACTACCTATAATAGTAACCTGTCCTAGTTACTATGGAAGCCAGCTTCGTGCTGGCTTTTTTTTGTCTGTGGTTCTTACCTTATCGAAGCTCAATTTAGTGATGATTCACTCAAAACGGGCTGAATGTCTTGTTTTTAACACCTCGAAACGAGAACTAGTGTCAACAACGTAACGTGTTGGATTATTATGCGTTTTTTGTTTTGCAGGGAAGAGCAATGAGCGTCGTTCAGGTTGAAGAGAAGAAAATCAAAGTCGGCAAAGTTCTGTGCGTCGGGCGTAATTACGTTGAGCATATTCAAGAGCTAGATAATGCCGTACCAGAGCAAATGGTAGTGTTCAATAAACCGGCGACTTCCGTTTCAACCAAACTCACCTCATTCCATCAAGAGCCTTTGCATTACGAAGCCGAAATCTGCTTTGTGATCAAAAACGGTCAATACTGCGCGGTTGGGCTCGGCTTAGATCTGACCAAACGCGGTTTACAATCTAACCTCAAAGAAAAAGGATTACCTTGGGAACGTGCCAAAGCGTTTGATGGCTCAGCGGTATTCAGCCGTTTCCGTTCTCTTCAAGGTGTCGATATTGACGATCTCAACTTAGAGCTTTTGATTAACTGTGTTCATGTTCAAAAAGGGCATGTTAAGCAAATGCTTTACCCACCGATGAACATTCTCGATGAGTTGAAGAGCTACACAACGCTAGAAGATGGCGATGTCGTGATGACAGGGACACCAAAGGGCGTGGGTGAAGTGCATCAAGGCGATGTCTTCCTTGGACGTTTGAAGTGTGGAGACATCACCTTATTAGAGATTGAATGGTTGGCTGTTTAGTCGCGAGCTTATAGCCAAATTCGAAGCAGTAAAAACGCGACCATACTTACGATGGTGGTGAGCAATACATTCTTTGTGAGGTATGCAATCGCAGCAGCTAATAGGGCAGCCAATAGAAATGGGTTTTGCCATGTGACGCTCAGTTCACCTTCTGGCATAAACACGATAGGAGCCCAGATCGCGGTGAGCACTGCAGGGCTTGCGTAGCTTAATATCTTTTGAGTTCTTACCCCCAATTTAAGCGGCAATTTTGGTTCGAGAAATAGATAACGGCTAGTGAATACCAAGGCTGTCATGGCTAAGATAGACAAAAAGATCATTGGCGTTCCTCCGGTGTATTCTCAATGTTTGGGGCTTTCGTCGTAAACTGTTCAACCAAATAGCCCGTCAACATGGCGAGAATACTCGAGAACATCAAGCTTCCTTCCACTTGGTAATAATTCAGCGTCACTGAGCTAACTAATGCTACCAATACACTGCATAGCACGGGAATGCTTTTTATCGTTGGCACCACAATCGCGATAAAGGTGGCAGCAACGGCAAATTCTAAGCCGAGCTCATTCAATTCAGGTATCAAACTGCCAGCGACGATGCCAGCAAGTGTTGCGAAGTTCCAAAATAAGTAGAAGCTTAATCCAGCGCCAAGGGCGTACCATCGATCAAATTGCTTATCGGATTGGTGTCCGACGATGGCAAATAGCTCATCAGTGAGTAAGAAGCCAAGTGAAAGACGCCACTTTAAGGGCAATGGCGAAATTTTACTGCGCATCGAAACACTATAAAGAAAATGGCGAGAGGTAATGAAAAAGGTCGTCAGCAACATGGTGGTTAAGCCTGCACCAGCTTTAATCATGCCCATGGCAACAAGTTGTGCGGAGCCAGCAAATAGAATGGCGGAAAGCGCCTGACCTTCCAGCGGGTGTAAGCCAGTATCGATGGCAAATGAGCCCGCAAGTAATCCCCAAGGCAGTACGGCGATGCTTAATGGCATCATTGCGATGGTACCTTGTAAAAAGAGTGAGAATTTTGAGTCTTGATGAGTTGGCAAAGTAGTATCCATAACTTCAACTTGAATAGAAAAACATGCTGTTAAGGTAGGCTGACCTAAGCATGCTGCCTTGTACAAAATTGCTAACAGTGCTTGATGTACTGCCCGGGCGTTACCCCCATGGCTTTTTTAAAATGACGATGCAAGTGGCTTTGGTCGTGAAAACCACATTCTTGAGCAACATCGGAAATCTTTTGTCCTAGCTTGAGCAGCTTTTTCGCCATTCTTAGCCTTTGTTGAATCTGAAACGCGTGCGGCGGAAAGCCAAACTGCTTTTGAAACTCACGCAACAGGTGGAAGGGGCTCAACCCTGCTAACTTCGCAAGTTCTTCTAAAGAGACATCGGTTTGAGGAAAGTCTTCAAGAAATTCTTTGACCAGGTGCAATTGCCTTTGCGCTTTGGTTGCATCTTTAAGGGGAGCTCGATGTGTACTGTGCTTGCTGGCAAGTTTGATCAGTGTGCCGTAGACAAGTGTCTCTCTTAATAAGCGGTTATCGGATTTCTCGAGAGTATCGAACACTAATCGCAGTTGATTCGCGAGCTCTGGATCGTAAACGACGGGCTGCGGGAAGTAGGGCTGAGCGACATTGGGTGCGCCAAGTTCTTCCCCAAGCGTTTGAAACTGCTCAGGTACGGGATACATGGCTTTGTATTCCCAGCCACCTTCTGACGCTGAGTGACCATTATGCACCTCATCAGCGTTTACAAGAATGATACTGTCTTGCGGTGCAATGTGGTTGCCACCTGTACGAAAGAATTGCTGTGCGCCTTTTTCAATCACTCCAATGGTGTAGCCTTCATGGCTATGGCGAGAGAAGTTTTGTTTTTCGTATTTTGCATCGAGCAGCTCTAACCCGCCCAACTCTTGAGCAATCTTAAAAGTCGCGATTTCCTTATTCTTTTCTTTCATCTCGGTCCAAATAGCTCAAGCGTAAACAGTAGCACCACATCATTTGGAGTCTACCGGATCCATCCTGCTTATTTTTGTACAAAATTGCTATTGGTATTAAAAATAAACATCAAAAAGGTTAATTGTTTTTAAATTGAGCATTAAACCTTTTGTATTTTCTGAATATTGCTTCGTAGAAAGATATTTGGTCTGGTTGTTATCTATTCATTGGTATAAGATCCGCCGCCTGTTTTAGAAAGCCAGTTCCACCATGATCGATTTATCTGTACTCCCTGTTTATCTCACCGCTGTTATTGCACTTCTTTTGTTGCCTGGACCTGACATGTTGTTGATTGCCAGCTCTAGCATGAGCTATGGCAAAAAAGTTGGTCTGTTTGCAAGCTTAGGCAACGCGACATCCGGCGTGATCTTAACGTTATTGGCAGCTATGGGTGTGTCGACCTTGATTGCCATGAGCCCAATCGCGTTAAAAGTGCTTCATCTACTGGGGGGCGCGTACTTGCTCAAAATGGGGTGGGACTGTTTACGAGCGGACGTTTCTGCTGCACCAGAGCTTGACCAGAAAAACAAGATGGCATCGACTTACTATCAACGCGCTTTGATGAGTAACCTGCTGAACCCAAAAGCCTTAGTGTTCTTCGTTATGTTTTTACCTCAGTTTGTCTCTAGCAACATTACCGCATCGTCGGGTGAGCAAATGCTCGCGCTTGGTTTGCTGCTAAACGTATTAGGCTTGCTATTCAATATTTTGTTAGTTGCATTGGCGGGGACATTAGGCAAAGGGTTGCTGGAAAACGATAAATTCCGCATGTACCAAGGTAAGCTAATGGGCTTGGTGTTCGTTATCCTTGCGGTGTGGATGCTCAGTAGCTTCGCGATGTAGTGTGTAGGAACAATCAGATTTTTGAACAAAAGCCAGCACTCGCTGGCTTTTTGTTTTAGTATCACTCTGATTTCCAAGGAGTGGCAGTATGAAACTTGAATTTAAACTCAATCCAGAACAAAACGATCTCGATTTTATCCGTGATGGCATCCGAGCTTATAACAACATGCATCTACCGGATGGGGATGTAAATGCCATTGGCTGTTTTGCCCGTAATGACGAGGGTAAAGTGATTGGTGGACTCACGGGAGAGATGTTCAATAACACCGTGTTCGTTGAATACCTATGGGTTGATGCAGAGGCACGCACTTCGGGATTAGGAAGCAAGCTGATCGCTCTACTGGAAGAGCAATTGAAACCGCGTGGAGTCACGCATTTGTATCTCGATACCTATAGCTTTCAAGCGCTCGATTTTTACTTGAAATTGGGTTTTGAAAAAGTTGGGCAATATTCAGGCTACCCAGCAGCAGGCATTGATAAACATTTTCTGCAAAAACAGATTGCTTGATTTGGTTTGAATTGCATAAAAAAGAGGCGCTCGATGCGCCTCTTTTGCTATTTGTAGCTGTCACAGAATCGATGTTTCAAACTCGAATTACAAGCTTTGTTGATGCGCTTCGATAAGTGCGTTCATTTTCGCTTCCGCAGCTTGGTTAGCTTGCGCGTAATCCATCTCAGCCGGGAAGTCGCTGATTACCTCGTAGTAACACTTCAACTTAGGCTCAGTACCAGAAGGGCGAACAATCACACGTGATTTGTCTTCTAAGTGGTAAACCAGTACGTCACTTGCTGGCAAGTTAATCGCTTCTGTTGGACCATCGGTCACGAAGCGAAGTGATGACTTCAGATCTTCAATGACTTCGATGCGCTTACCCGCAATCTCTTTCGGTGGGTTTGCGCGAAGTTTGTCACCGATTGGTGGTGATTTAGGGTCAAGTGCAATGCTGCGCTGCGCGTTGAAGTAGAAACCGTGTTGGCGGTATAGTTCTTCTAACTTATCCCACAGCGTTTTGCCTTGTGCTTTCAATTTACCTGTCAATTGAGAGAAAGCGACCAGTGCTGACAAACCATCTTTATCCCATACCTTATTACCTACTGTGTAGCCTAGTGCTTCTTCGTAAGCGAATAGGAATGGGTTCGCTTCAGTTTCTTGTGTCATTGCTACGTTAGTTAGCCATTTAAAGCCAGTTAACGTTTGGTAGTATTCTGCGCCGTGTGCTTTCGCAATACTGCTCAATAGACGAGAAGACACAATGGTATTCCCAACAAGCGCATTTGGTTGACCTTGCAGTAAGTAGTCACCAAACAATGAACCCACTTGGTCACCTGTTAGCATCTGATATTCGCCATCTGGGCGTTTTACAGCCACAGCAAAACGGTCTGCATCAGGATCGTTCGCGCAAGCAATGTCCGCATCGACAGATTTACCCAGTGCCATCACCATGTCCATTGCGCCTGCTTCTTCAGGATTCGGGAAGTTTACGGTAGGGAACGTACCGTCCGGTTCACGCTGTTCTGGAACGCTTGCGACTTTTTTAAAGCCAGCGTCTGCGAGTAACGTTTCTGCCATGTCCGCACCGACACCGTGCATTGCCGTGTAAACAATCGAGATATCTGTGTTGCTGTCCGGTGTTAGCAGGGCATTGTCGTTCATTGTTTTGCGATAAGTTTGGTAGTACTCGTCTTCAAGCCAAACTAACAAACCTTTTTGTTTTGCATCGTCCAGTGACATCAGAGGAAGCGGTTTTGTTGTTGCTTCATCGATTTTTGCAGCAATACCAGAATCGTGAGGTGGAATAATCTGTGCGCCATTTTCCCAGTACACTTTAAAGCCATTGTATTCTGGTGGGTTGTGGCTTGCGGTAACAACCACAGCAGCGGCTGCATTTAATTCACGAACACCAAAAGCAACAATTGGCGTTGCTGCTACTTTATAGGTTAGGTAAACCTTGATGCCCAAAGCAGTAAGTACAGAAGCTGTATCGTGTGCGAACTGTTTAGAATCTGGGCGACCATCGTAGCCAATAACAACACCGCGAGACGATGCGTCTTTCACTTGTTCAATCAGATAGTGACCGAGACCTGTTGCTGTCTCTTGAATCACTAAACGGTTCATGCGATTTGGACCCGCACCGACTTTACCGCGCAGACCTGCGGTACCAAATGCTAAGCGTGAACCAAATCGATCTGTCAGTTCTTGTTCGTTATTTGTATCGACTAGGTGTTGAAGCTCTTCACGAGTTTTTGGATCTGGGTCTCGTGCTAGCCATTGAGTAATTTGTACTGTCATATTCGTCTTTCCTTAGTAGGGGGAGCCTACTTGTTTAGACACTTCTTTGCTTAAAAGCGTCCCAATGTTTTCTTTTAATTAATGTAAATGGTTCTCAATTACATTTCAAAGAGGGCAATCGATAAACCGAATTTATTTTTCAGTCTGTACGGAATTTATTCACAGTTAATTTCTTGAAGAACTATTGAACTATAACTAGCCTTTTAACATAAATATAACAAAGAGTGCTGAAATCGTAGTTTTTGTGATTTTTCGTAAATTTGTTCGATATTTGCATCGGGAAGCAAGGAAGCTCGCGCAAGCGCAGCGGCTGAGCAGAGGAGAGATCTTTTGAAAAGATTAGCAACTACTCTAGCCTTATTAACGAATGTGATTTTTATCACGTTTTCTTCGTCCAGTTGGTCAGAGCAGAGTGATTACAAGATGACGCGAGGTGTTACGGGGATCAGTGAGCAAGTGTATGAATTACATATGCTGATCTTCTACATTTGTTGCGCTATCGCTTTTGTTGTATTCGGTGTGATGTTCTATTCCATCTTCAAACATCGCAAGTCAAAAGGGGCAGTTGCCGCTAATTTCCACGAAAGCACTAAAGTGGAGATCATCTGGACCGTTATTCCGGTCATTATTCTTATCGCTATGGCGATTCCTGCGACCAAAACGCTGGTGGCGATGGAAGACACCAGCCAATCAGACCTTACTGTGAAGATCACTGGCTCTCAATGGAAGTGGCACTACAGTTATTTCGGCGAGGATGTCGAATTTTTCAGCCTACTTGCTACCAGCCAGAAAGAAATCGATGGCATCGAAGCGAAAGGGGCGCACTACTTGCTCGAAGTGGATAACCCGCTGGTTTTGCCTATCAACCGTAAAGTTCGCTTCTTAATGACTTCTGATGACGTAATTCACTCTTGGTGGGTACCTGATTTCGCTGTTAAGAAAGATACGATCCCTGGTTTCATTAATGAGGCTTGGACTAAGATTGATGAACCGGGCGTATATCGTGGTCAGTGCGCGGAGCTTTGTGGTCGAGCGCATGGTTTCATGCCAGTTGTTGTTCATGCGATGGCGGAAGATGATTTCGACCAGTGGATGGCAGACAAGAAACAAGAAATTGCCTTACAAAAGGCGGCTGCCCAAGAAGCATTGACGCAAGACCTTTCAATGGAAGATTTGATGGGACAAGGCGAGTCGGTTTACACCGCGCGCTGTGCTGTGTGTCATCAAGCGAACGGCGAAGGCATTCCGGGCGCGTTCCCGGCAATCAAAGGCAGCGAGATAGCCAAAGGTCCGGTTGTTGCTCACATCGATGTATTGGTGAACGGTCGAGCTGGCACCGCCATGCAAGCTTTTGCTAACCAACTAAGCGATCAAGAAATTGCCGCTGTAATTACCTATCAACGTAATGCTTGGGGAAATGATACTGGCGATACCGTTCAAGCATCCGATGTTAACGCCTTTAAGGCACAAGAAAGTGCCAAGGAGGAAATATGAGTAAGCCAATTGAAAAAGCGGTGAAGTCTGCTCCTGCTGAAGCGCAAACTACTGCAAACACGACCATTGCGATTGAAGACGACCACGATCATCATCACGCACCAAAAGGGCTAGCGCGTTGGCTTTATTCCACCAGCCATAAAGACATCGGTACGCTTTATTTATGGTTTAGCTTTGCTATGTTCCTCACTGGCGGTGCGATGGCGATGATCATCCGTGCTGAGCTATTCCAACCGGGTCTGCAATTGGTGGACCCTCAGTTCTTTAACCAAATGACGACCGTACATGGACTAGTGATGGTGTTTGGTGCCGTCATGCCAGCGTTTACTGGTTTAGCCAACTGGATGATTCCAATGATGATTGGCGCTCCAGATATGGCTTTACCACGGATGAACAACTTGAGTTTTTGGATCTTACCTTTTGCGTTCCTCATTTTGATCGGCTCTTTGTTCTTACCGGGTGGTGGCCCTGATTTCGGTTGGACTTTCTACGCACCGCTTTCCACAACTTACGGTCCTGATAGTACGGCGTTGTTTGTTTTCTCAGTCCATATCATGGGTATCAGTTCCATTATGGGTGCCATCAACGTTATCGTGACTATCGTAAACATGCGTGCACCAGGCATGACTTGGTTCAAGCTGCCAATGTTTGTTTGGACTTGGTTAATTACGGCGTTCTTGTTGATCGCGGTTATGCCCGTGTTAGCCGGTGCGGTCACCATGGTTCTGACCGACAAATACTTTGGTACAAGTTTCTTTGATGCCGCTGGTGGCGGTGATCCTGTGATGTTCCAACACATCTTCTGGTTCTTTGGTCACCCTGAGGTATACATCATGATCCTGCCTTCGTTCGGGATTATCTCGGCAATCATTCCGGCTTTCAGTGGCAAGAAACTGTTCGGCTATCATTCGATGGTTTACGCAACCTGCAGTATTGCATTACTGTCATTCCTAGTGTGGGCACACCATATGTTTACGACGGGGATGCCAGTATTCGCCGAACTCTTCTTTATGTACTGCACCATGTTGATTGCAGTGCCAACTGGCGTGAAAGTGTTTAACTGGGTGGCGACTATGTGGCGGGGCGCAATGACGTTTGAGACACCGATGTTGTTTGCCATTGCTTTTATTGTCTTATTTACAATAGGTGGCTTCTCAGGCTTGATGTTGGCGATTGTACCTGCGGATTTCCAATACCATGACACTTACTTTGTTGTTGCGCATTTCCATTATGTCTTGGTATCCGGTGCGGTGTTTTCGATTATGGCAGCGGCGTATTACTGGCTACCGAAGTGGACAGGCAATATGTATGACCACAAGCTGAGTCTATGGCACTTCTGGTGTTCAATCATTTCGGTCAATGTGTTGTTCTTCCCAATGCATTTCTTGGGCTTAGCAGGGATGCCAAGACGCATTCCTGATTACGCTATCCAGTTTGCCGACGTTAACCAAATCGTATCGATAGGTGGCTTTGCCTTCGGTCTGTCTCAATTGATCTTTCTGTGGCTAGTCATCAAATGTATTCGTGGTGGTGAAAAAGCAACGGCAAAACCTTGGGAACGTGCAGAGGGTTTAGAGTGGACGGTACCTAGCCCAGCCCCACATCATACATTCACAACTCCGCCAAAAGTCGATTAACCGAAGAGTGAGGTGAGTGAGATGCCAAGTAATTCATCCAATAAGAGACTCACTATCAAGTTGCTGCTAGCGACAGCGCTGATGTTCGGCTTCGGTTTTGCTCTTGTGCCACTCTACGACATCATGTGCGATGCATTGGGCATTAATGGTAAAACCAGTGATGTGGCCGCAATTCAACCGACGGGTATGCAGGCGGATATTACCAGAACGATTCGTGTGGAATTTATGGCGCACGTTAGCCCGGACATGCCTTGGGAGTTCAAACCAAAAGTCGTTTTTATGGATGTTCACCCTGGTGAAGTGATTCAAACCGAATATCTTGCTTTTAATCAGAGCGGTGAAGATTTGGTAGGGCAAGCTGTGCCATCCGTATCGCCGGGTACTGGTGCAGCTTACTTCAATAAAATCGAGTGTTTTTGCTTTAATCAACAGCCATTGGAAGGTAAGCAGCAAGCGAGTATGCCTTTGATTTTCTACATTGAGCCGGAAGTGCCGGATTCAATTCATACGTTGACCTTGTCTTACACACTCTACAAATTTCCTCCTCAATCGGGCGAGTCTTCAACAGCTAGCCTCTCAGGGAGCGAGAAACAGACCTTAACGCCGCAAACCAAAGCGCGTCTGTAAGGAGAGAACTTATGAGTAACAAGCCTGAGACCTATTATGTTCCCGCACAAAGCAGTTGGCCAATCGTAGGAGCTTTTGCGCTGTTCCTCGTTGCTGTCGGTGCCGGAATGACCGTTCAAGGTACTCAAAGTGATGGCGCGGTTGGTACGTTAGGCGGCATCATTCTCGCCATTGGTATGTTGTTTTTGCTCTATATGCTGGCAGGGTGGTTCAGCAACGTCATCACAGAGTCTCTTACCGGAAAGTACAGTGCGCAAATCACGCGTTCATTTCGACAAGGGATGAGCTGGTTCATCTTTTCGGAAGTGATGTTCTTTGGTGCTTTTTTTGGTGCTCTTTTCTACGCAAGAATGATTTCCGTGCCTTGGTTAGGTGGTGCAGATAATAACTTAATGACACATGAGGTATTGTGGCCGAGTTTCGAAGCAATCTGGCCACTCACCACCACGCCGGGTGGTGATACGACCCAAGCAATGCCTTGGCAGGGTATCCCATTAACCAACACTATCTTGCTGCTATTGTCATCGATTACGTTACATATGGCACACATCAGTTTAGAGCAAGATAAACGAACAGCACTGATTGTCTGGTTGGAAATCACCATCGTCTTGGCGGGCTTCTTCCTCTATTACCAAGCCGTTGAATATGCACACGCTTATCAAGATATTGGGCTGACGTTGCAGTCCGGTATTTACGGTAATACCTTCTTTATGCTCACGGGCTTTCACGGTTTGCACGTTTGTCTCGGTACCATTTTCCTCATTGTGCTGTTATTCCGCATCGCCAAGGACCACTTTTCTCCGAAAGACCATTTCGCATTCCAAGCTGGCAGTTGGTATTGGCACTTCGTTGACGTGGTTTGGCTATGCTTATTTGTTTTCGTTTATGTGCTGTAAAGCTAGTAAGGACGAGGATTTGGGGCTATCCATCCTGCCCCTAACGCTACGAGAAGGAGAATCACGACTAACGCAGAAAACATGACACGACGACCGAGATAGTGGCTCATTGGTTTGCCTTTCTTCGATGAATCCTCTGGGTCTTCGCGAACCATTTCGATAAGCGCTTTTGCGAGGTTAAAGATGATGAAAAGCAGCAAAAGGACAAGCGTTAACTTAAACAGAAATACGGTGGACATGGCACCTCCGGTTTCGTCGTCGATATTATCGAAATGGGTTTGGGTTGCTGTCTTTTTAACTGTGGCTGTGTTTTCTCTGTTGGTCAAACTGGGCTTTTGGCAATTGGAACGTGGTAATGAAAAGCAGCGTTTGGAACAAGCGATTTTAGCAAGGGAAAATACTTCTTATCAGGACATATCTGAAGTACTGGAAAAGAACGATTGGCGAGAAGAAAGTGTTATAGGGGTTAAAGTACAAGCAAATGTGACGCCTGAACCACTCCCAATTATTTTATTAGATAACCAGACCTATCAGGGTGAAGTGGGTTACCTAGCGTTTCAAATCGTATCGATGTCTCATGATCCTGCGACTCTGACGCTGCTTGAACTTGGATTTGTGAAGGGGAAAAGATCCAGAGCCGTACTTCCGAAGGTTGAATATCTGACAACGCCATATGACATCACAGGGCGTTTGTATCGTAAATCTACTAATCCACTAAGTTCAGACCTAATGGCTGAAATGGGCGATACGATAAGAGTGCAAAACCTCAACATTAATCAACTTAGCCAACTGCTTAATATTGAGTTAATGCCTACGGTCATTCAACCTGACAATCTAACGCAATGGTCGTACCCATTTCCTTGGAATCCCTTACCGTTAACCAGTGCAAAGCACTTTGGTTATTCTTTTCAATGGTTTGCTATGTCTGGCGTATTTTTGTTTATCACAATCCTGATTTTTATTCGTTGGATTCGACAACCACGCTCACAAGGAGGTGAGAAATGACAAATGCAGTCACGAAAGGACGAATTGTATTGGTGTCTCTGATTTGTCTATTTGCGCTCCCCGCGATTATTGCCAAGGTTGTATTGAGTCAAGGTTGGTACGAAACGGGGGTAACCAATCGAGGTGAATTGGTTGAGCCATATATCACGCTCGAACAATTAGGTCAGCCATCACCGTTAGACGAAAAAGGTTGGCAATTAGCGTATGTGTTGCCTCCGGAGTGTAAAGAACAGTGCCAACAACAAATACATTTGATGCAACAAAGCCACATTGCATTAGGTAAATATCAGGAGCGTGTGGTGCCAGTTATCTGGACTTCGGAAGAGACCAATAATGTTGCCCAGAGCATTGTGGTGATGCAAATGAATGATTCGTTGTCATCGAGAGTGAAAGCAGGGCAGATGTTGATCGTCGACCCTCTCGGGCAGCTAGTTATGTCCTATACGCCAGAAGCCAACGAGGATTTGGTGCGGTTAAGTAAAGATGTATTGGCGGACTTACGAAAGCTATTGAAGTTATCACGCGTAGGCTAGGGAGAGTGCAATATGACGTTAAGTCGTTTGGTTAAGTTCAGCCTGTGTCTTACTCTTGTAGTCATTATGTTGGGAGCATATACACGCTTGGCTGATGCGGGGTTGGGATGTCCAGATTGGCCTGGTTGCTATGGTCAGTTATTTGTACCCCAAACTGAAGTTGAAGTTACTAAGGCAAATGCTCTGTTTCCGGAGCGAGCAGTGGAGCAAGGAAAAGCGTGGTTAGAGATGATTCATCGTTACTTCGCTGGAACTTTAGGCTTAGTCATTCTGATGATGGCAATCATGGCGGTGAGAGCAGAGCGAGTTGATCCGACAATTCCGGTTTTGCTTTGCGTTCTTGTTTTGGGCCAAGCGGCATTAGGAATGTGGACGGTAACGTTAAAGCTGATGCCAGTGATAGTTATGCTTCATCTACTTGGCGGCTTTACGTTGCTTGCACTTCAAGCGCTGTTCTACTGCCAATTACAATCTAAAAACAGCCTCTACTTTTCTCCTTCTTCCAAGAGCGTGAGAACGTTCTCTTTGATGGCTTTTGGTGTGGTGTTGTTGCAGGTGTTGCTTGGCGGATGGACATCATCAAATTATGCCGCATTAATGTGTACCACTTTGCCAATATGTGAAGGTAACTGGACAAGCTATTTGTCTTGGAAAGAGGCATTTTCGTTTTGGCAGACAGGTTTTGATAACTATGAGTTCGGTGTCCTAGATTACCCTGCCAGAATGACTATTCATGTTAGCCACCGTATTGGTGCCATTATTACCGCATGCGTGGTGTTGATTTACTGCATCTTACTATTAAAACAAGATTCACATCATTCCCAACGCCTCGGTATCTGGATTGGATTCACCTTGGTGTGTCAGATCTTATTGGGCGTGAGTAACGTTGTGTTCCAGCTCCCTATTTATGTTGCGGTGGCACACAACCTCGGTGCTGCCATTATGCTTACACTTATTTGCGTTAGTCAGTTCTACCTATGGCAGGGTAAAGCTCGTTGGGGTCATCAAGCGAAAGGAGTTCGCTATGAGTAAAGAGATCGCGCTACCTCTAGAAAGTGGTAAGAGAAAAATTGGGTCAATCTATTTAAAACTAACAAAGCCAAAAGTCGTCGCTCTTATGTTAATTACGGCTATTGTTGGGATGAGCTTAGCTCCTGTTGGTGACTTTCCTTGGTTACAAGCTGCCATTGGTCTTACTGGTATCGGTCTAATGGCAGGCTCTGCTGCAGCGTTTAATCACCTGATTGATCGCCGTATTGATGCGCGAATGGCTCGTACGCACAAGCGACCTTTGCCTTCAGGTGATACTAACCCTTTGTCTGTTGCGCTTTTTGCTACTGCTCTGGGGGGAATTGGGTTTGTGTTGCTTCATACATTGGTCAACCCACTGACGGCATGGATGACCTTCTTAAGCTTGTTAGGTTATGCGGTGGTTTATACCATGTATCTTAAGCGAGCAACCCCGCAGAATATTGTGATTGCAGGGATTGCAGGCGCAATGCCGCCACTACTCGGTTGGACGGCGGTAACTGGAGAGTTACACGCGCATGCTTGGCTATTGGTAATGATTATTTTTATTTGGACGCCGCCACATTTCTGGGCGCTCGCAATTCATCGTGTCGAAGACTATCGCAAAGTGGATATCCCAATGCTTCCAGTCACTCATGGCATTGAGTACACCAAGACATCAATTTTTTTGTATACGATTCTACTCACGCTTGTCTGTATTTTGCCTGTGCTGGTGGGGATGGTCGGCTCTGTATATTTATTCTCTTCATTGCTCCTCAATGCTGGCTTTATGTATCACGCGTGGAAGTTAAAGTTTTCACCGGAATTAAATAGCGCAATGGAAACGTTTAAATTCTCCATCTATCACTTATTGGCGCTGTTTGTTGCGTTATTGGTGGATCACTATATTGGTGTGTTTTTATGATCTAGAGCCACGCAAGGGCAAGCTCACAACTGCACCGAACTCCGGTGCAGTTTTTGTTTGTACGGTGCAATACTAGGGTCTGCTGCTGTCGTTCCCAATAATGTTTATACCCCAGTCAACTCGTCCTTCGGGAGCGTGTGATTGACCCGATTACTGTGTCAAACAACATGGAAAGAACCGGCTATGATACGACCTTGTTTTCCTTACTTACTTTCGGTAATCAAAGGAGCGATGACAATGCTCTGAATTCGGCGTCGTTGAATCACTTGAGTATATTGGTTTTGGAACCAAGAGCGATGAACTATGAGTCTTTGAGAAAACTGCTACTTTTCACCAAACTTGAAATCAAATATTTAATCGAGCGTACCATCAGGTCGCCTTTAGTATAAGAGTCGGAACCAGATAGGATGGAGAAGGGCGAACAGAGAAACTGAATGAGTTTGATAAAGAGTGAAGGGTAAAGCTGAAGTAAACAAAAAGGGATGCCGAAGCACCCCTTAGACTAGATTAGAGCGGGAACTCTTATTCTGGTTGTACCAATTCTTCGTATTGGAACTCAGGTACGACAACTTCAACACGACGGTTCTTCTCGCGACCTTCGTGAGTGCTGTTGTCTGCAACTGGGTTTTCTTCACCCATACCAGTAACTGTGAAGCGGTCAGCATCGATGCCTGCTGCGATTAGGTAATCCGCAACAGATTGAGCACGACGCTCAGACAGTTTTTGGTTGTAAGCTGCTGGACCAGAGCTATCTGTGTAACCAGTGATTTCAACTTGAGCTTGTGGGTACTCGTTCAAGAAGTTTACGAAGTTGTCTAGACGCTCAGATACTGAATCAGTTAGCTTCGCACTGTCGAATTCAAACGTACCTGTACCGTACTCTTCTTTGTGCGTCTTCGTCATCATTACTGGTTCTGGCTCTGCAACCACTTCTTCTGTTACTACTGCTGCAACAACAGGTGCTGCTGCGAACTTGTAGTTAACACCGATACCAAAGAAGTTTGCATCCATATCATCTAGGACATCATCAGAGATATCTTGATAACGTTGGTATTCAGCACGAACGCTCCAGTTTCTATCGATAGTGTATTCAGCACCAAGCGAACCTGTAGGAACGAAATCTTTTTCGTCACCCGAAATCATGTAAGCACCACCGATTTTCGCGAATAGGTTCCACGTATCGTTTAGATGCCAGTTGAATTTAGGCGCAAGCGTTAATGCCCAAAGATCACCGTCGATCGTATTTACTGTATTAGCCCCTGACTTGAAATTAGCTTCGTAGTCACCTAAGTAATCAACACCGTACTCAAGACCAATGATATCGGTAAAGTCGTAACCGATGTGCATTCCGGCACCGAAAGCATCATCATCACAAGGGCTGTTTAAATAGCAAGCATCATCTAGCGTAGTCATGCCCACTTTGCCCCCGATATACATTTCAGCTTGAGCAGAGTTAATTAAACCACCAGCTACCACTGCTGCTACTGCAATTGCTACTTTGTTCATAATGTTTCCTTGTATTGATTGCATATTAGTTTCTACTTTGTTTTTACAACTTGAGTAAAACTAGGTAGTTATAAGAAATTAGTTCAATAAGAAATAAGTTTAATATTCATTTAAATTAACATCAAGCAACAATATCTTAGATCTTGCTACACTTTTCGTCGCCAAATACCTCACAAACTTCTGATATTTCTTACATTGTAGACAAGATTTTCAAAGTTACAGGAAAATATATGATAATTTTGAACTTTCCGTGTACATAAAAATTTACGCTGTGTTTTGTTTTGAACATTAGTAGTTAATTTGCATTTTTTTTAAAAAAGTGATTGCAAGCGGTCTGCGAAGTCGATAAGTTACTTGCATTGACACGATTAAATGAGCCCACAGCCCTTACTATTGCTTGCTTTGTGAACAATGTTGCAGTGAGTAAAGTTTGAGCAAAATAGTGGGACTTGGATAGTAATTAGGAAGTAGAAGTAATGTTTCAAACTGATGATGTAAGAATTAATAAAGTAAAAGAGCTATTGCCACCTGTTGCAGTGCTTGAAAAATTTCCGGCGACCGAAACTGCTTCCACAACTACTTTTGAATGTCGTAACGCCATCCACAATATTCTTGAAGGTAAAGACGATCGCCTACTAGTGATTGTTGGTCCATGTTCTATTCATGACCCAGAGGCGGCGGTAGAGTACGGTAAAAAACTGAAAGTACTTCGTGATGAACTCGGTGAGCAACTAGAAGTTGTGATGCGCGTTTACTTTGAAAAACCACGTACTACGGTAGGTTGGAAAGGTCTGATTAATGACCCATACCTAAACGATACTTACAAACTTAACGACGGTCTTCGCATTGGACGTAAGCTTCTGCTTGATCTAACTGATATGGGGCTTCCAACGGCAAGCGAGTTTCTAGATATGATCACGCCGCAATACGTTGCCGACCTGATCAGTTGGGGGGCGATTGGTGCTCGTACAACAGAGTCTCAGGTTCACCGTGAGCTTGCGTCTGGTCTGTCTTGCCCTGTTGGCTTTAAAAACGGTACAGATGGCAACATCAAGATCGCAAGTGATGCAATCCGTTCGGCAAGCGCATCTCACCATTTCTTGTCAGTCACTAAGTACGGTCATTCTGCTATCGTTGAAACGGCAGGTAACCCTGATTGCCACATTATTCTGCGTGGTGGTAAGGAGCCAAACTATAGCGCATCTCATGTAGGTCAAATTAAGGATGAGCTGGATGCTGCCGGTCTGCCTAAGAAAGTGATGATCGACTTCAGCCACGCGAACAGCTCTAAGCAATTTAAACGCCAAATGTTAGTTTCTGATGATGTGTCAGAGCAAATTTCTGGCGGTGAAGATGCTATTTTCGGTGTGATGATTGAGTCGCATCTTGTTGAAGGTCGTCAAGACTTGGTTGATGGTAAAGTTTCAACTTACGGTCAATCGATTACTGATGCATGTATCGGCTGGGAAGATACAGAAACAGTTCTACGTCAGCTATCCGACGCAGTAAAAGCGCGTCGTGCCAAATAAAAACTGAGAGAATAACACTCACAAAAAGCCAGCTTCTCGCTGGCTTTTTTAGTTTAAGTAGAGAGTAGTTAGCTATTTCATGGCTTAACCTGTCGCACATAACCCATGTGTTTTAGCCCTAAATCCGTTAAGGTGTCTGGGTAGATTAAAAAACACTCAAGGAATGAGATGAATAGAAACGTCTGGCTATTATCACTTTGCCAAGCCTTATTGATGACGGGGAACATACTTCTGATTTCTGTCATTGCGCTTATCGGTAAACAAATTGCGCCTTCTTCAAGCATGATCACTTTGCCAGTAGCGTTGCAGTTTCTCGGATTAATGTCTGCGACGATCCCGGCGTCCTTAATTATGGGAAAGCTGGGACGCCGTCTGGGTTTTAGCTTAGGTAACATCATAGGTATAGCTGGAGCGTCGTTGGCAACCTATGCGCTATCTCTGCAAAACTTTACTTTGTTTTGTGCTTCCACCTTTTTGCTAGGGGTAGGGATTGGTTTTGGTACTTTATATCGATTTGCTGCGATAGAAGTGTGTGATGAATCAGCAAGGCATCGAGCGATCTCTATTTCTATGGCGGGTGGGGTGCTAGCTGCCGTTTTGGGACCAAACCTCGCTATCTATTCGCAAAAGTGGTCGACAGATGGGCTTTATATTAGTGCTTTTGCTGTACTCATTGTCTTGTATATAACGGCATTAGTTTTACTACAGACGATACGATTTCCAGCGGCGCATACGCAAAATTGCTATGCAAAACCAGACTCTCTCAAGGACATTATTTATCGTCCTAACTTTATGATTGCGGTGTTAGCAGCGATGGTTGCCTATGCCGTGATGAATATACTAATGACAGCGACACCGTTAGCCATGATTGGCTGTGGGTTTGATTTCACAAGAGCTGCTGGGGTTATTGAATGGCATGTATTGGGCATGTTTGTGCCTGCTTTTTTTACTGGTCGGTTAATTGAACTATTCGGTGCAAAGAAAATGATTTTAGCTGGTGGTGTGCTGTTCATCGCGTGCATAGCAATTAACATGCATGGGTTATCTATATGGCACTTCAGTACGGCGTTGATCTTACTTGGTGTTGGATGGAATTTTATGTTCATTGCCGCAACCAGTTTGTTTAGTCAGAGCTATGAAGTGAAAAATAAAAGCAAAGCGCAGGCGTTCAACGAGTTCTTCGTATTTAGTTGCGTCACCATTACTGCACTTTTGTCTGGTTGGTTGGAGTCGACAGTAGGGTGGCAAAATTTGAATTTGTACGTCTTACCTTTTGTCTTATTGGTGATGGCAATCTTTATTGTTAAAATGAATAATAATTCTGAATCTCAAATTGCATAAACTGAGTTCAAAATTTTATAAGACCCAGCTATTAAGGCTGGGTCTTTTTTGTCTATCAGCTCACAACCCGTAACATTATTGATTAATTATTGTTATCTAAGTGAGTTTTTTGGGCTTTAAATGTCGCATTGGTAAGATTTTTTCTCTAGCATTTTGTAATAAATATAACAATCGTGTATATATCCTGTCGCAATTTAATAAAAACTATAGAAGTCTCATCTATGTCAGCCTCAACTTCCAATAAAGCTCAAGAAAACCTCGTAGGAGATTCTGACGAACTGGTCTCCACCACCGATCTCAAAGGTGTTATCACTTATTGCAATGATGCGTTTTGCAGAATTGCTGAATACAGTCACGATGAACTGCTCGGACAAAACCACAATATCGTTCGCCACGGAGATATGCCCAAAGCCGCTTTTGGTGATATGTGGGCTCGCCTAAAACAAGGTAAAGCGTGGCGCGGAATTGTAAAAAACAGTACGAAGTCGGGTGGTTACTATTGGGTCGATGCTTACGTAACCCCAATTTATGAAGGCCATCAAGTTGTGGGTTATCAATCGGTTCGTGTTAAGCCCAAGCGAGAGTGGGTGGATATCGCTTCTAAAGCGTACCAAGGGCTTCTAAAAGCAGAGAAATCCGGTCGAGCGTGGGCGTTGAAGTTAAATGACACCTTGCGCTATGCAATTCTTCTTGGTGCGTTAGTAGCACCAGTAACGAGCTTGGCTCTGTCACTTGAAGGTCCTCTTGCTTGGTTAACGACATTGTTACCGGCAGGTGTTTTAGCTGTTCTCTTCCGCCAGGAACTTGTTGATACGCCTCTGCAATTTAAAAGGTTACAAGCGCAGTACGACAGTGTAAGTCGTCTGGTGTATTCCGGAAATAAACCATTCTCGATTGCAGATTTCCATATCAAGATGCTCTCTGCCCGTATTCGCACCGTGTTAGGACGTATGACGGACTCAGCTCTGCCTTTACAAAGTTGCGCGGAAGAGCTTAGCAGCACGACGGCAGAAGTTTCATCAGCGCTAACTCAGCAGAACATAGACATTCGGCAAGTTCGCGATGCGACAGAGTCGATGGAAGCGTCTGCAAATTCAGTTTCATCCAGCACTAACGACGCGCATCTACTGATAGACGATACGTTGCAGTCATGTCTGATGGCGAAAGAGACCATCGACCAAACTCATACCAACTTAGCGCAACTTAGCTTACAAGCTGAGAAAGCGACGGAAACGACCTATCAATTGAGCGATCAAGCGCAAAAGGTAAGCCAATTAATGGAAGAGATTGGCGGGATTGCCGACCAAACTAATCTGCTAGCACTTAATGCTGCAATTGAAGCTGCGCGAGCGGGTGAACAAGGTCGTGGTTTTGCTGTTGTTGCTGATGAAGTAAGAGCGCTCTCAGGGCGTACTTCGAATGCGACTGAGCAAATTAAAGCATCCATTGAAACCATGCTTACAACGATTCAAGGTTGGCAGAAAGACATTATTGCCAACAAAGAACAAACGGACACTTGTTCAAATGTTGCAGAGCAAAGTGCATTGCGATTATCTGAAGTCGAGCAGATGATGCAAACCATGAGTGGTTTGATGGTGAATGTCGCGGACTCTGCTAATAAGCAGTTGCAGCTTTCTAGCGACGTAAATCAGCACATTCATTCTATTGCTTCGACAGCAGAGCAGAACTTAGCGGCAACACATTCTGTAGAGCAAAACAGTAAGCAGTTGAAAGAGCAAGTCCAAGATTTCTATCGACTAGCTATTCAGTTTGAAGAGAAGTGATTCCAACCAGTTAGCTGAATCGTTGTTGAAAAATGATTAGATAAAATAAAGCCCCGCCGAAGCGGGGCTTTTCAGTTTTCAAATTCGCAATAGAGAAAACTGATAATACTAAGCGATTAAGCTAGCAGTTCTTTTGCTGTGTTCACTACGTTTTCTACAGTGAAACCAAACATTTCGAACAGTTGGTCAGCCGGTGCAGATTCACCGAATGTTGTCATACCGATGATACGACCGTCGAAACCAACGTACTTGTACCAGAAGTCTGCAATGCCAGCTTCTACAGCGATACGTGCAGTT
>NZ_JAKRGG010000016.1:0-94970 GCF_022347645.1 Vibrio sp. MMH1-50 | reverse complement strand
CCTTTGGGAGCGTGTCATTGACCCGATTGCTGCGTCAAACAACTTGGAAAGAGCTAGCTATTACACTGCGTTGTTTTCCTTACTCTCGAATCAATGACAACGCTATGAATCCTGCATCTTGAAGTCACTTGGGTATATAAAGCAGGATTATGATTCTCAACTACGCTAATGACAGGTTGTTTGCATGACGAAGGAGAATCAAATGAGCACCATGCAAATCGATATAGAAGAGAATAAGCGCAATGCCATAGCTTTCTATGAGATGGCATATCGAGGAGAACCGAGAAAAGCGGTCGAGCTGTACGTGGGGGATGAATACATTCAGCACAATCCGTTAGTGGGTAACGGTACCGAGCCATTTATCGCTTATTTCGAGCGAATGCAGGAAGAGTATCCCAACAAAGATATTACGTTTGTTCGCGCAGTTGCAGAGGGGAATTTGGTGGCACTGCATACTCATCAGACGTGGCCTGATGGTGTGGAATACGTGACGATGGATTTCTTCCGCTTTGATCTAAACGGTAAGATTGTCGAGCATTGGGATGCGTTGCAGGAAATACCGAAAGAGACAGCAAACGGGAATACTATGTACTAGCGCACCGAGCCTTGCCATACGCGTTAAGCACGGCAAGGCACTGAGATTGTAATTAAGTCTATTGCGCTTGGTTATCCAACCACTCACGTGTCACCGTGTCTAAATCTCGTCCTTCACGACAGATTTTGTAATCCAATTCCGCAATGATATCGTTTGAGAAACGGAGCGTGTCCAATCTATTCAACTCATCTTGAGTAAATTTATCTGATTTGTCTTGGCGCAATAGCAATACCGCTTTATCGACAATACCCAGCAAACCTTTTGGTTCTGCGATTTCTCGAATTGAGTACTTATAGTGAAGAAATTGAGGCTTCCAAAGCGGCACGATAACCCATTGTTTGTTCTCTACCGCCTTCTCAAATGCAGTAAAGCAATCTTCTTCCGTCCCTGTGTGGAAATGGTAGCCTGCTTGGGTTAGTGCGTATTCGTCCATCATCTTGATCGAAAAGCGCGTAATGCCTGCGCCAGGGTTGATGCCTTGAATATCGGATTTCATTTTCGCTACAACTTCAGGTTTAGTCAGGTCGCTCACTTCTGATACGAGTGCTTCTGGAACGTAATCTGGCACACCCCAAAGTGCGTAAGGTTCGTAGTGTAAGCCGAGCTCCAGTAGGGGTTGTACTTCTTCTACCGATGCTTTGTAAATGCCGTGACTTGATGGTAACCAAGCCGAAGAAAGCATGTCGATTTCACCAGATTTGAGCTTTGAGAAGTTCTCTTCATGGGGTGAATAAATACGCTCGACCTTAAAACCCATATCATTGAGTATATGGCTGACAAGAGAAGCAGTGACACGATGAAATGAGAGGTTAGTGACACCGAGTTTTATAGCTTTTGACGTGTTAGTTTGAGTCATACTGAATTCCTTATTTTTATTCGTGCGAAGTTGAGTCGTGCACTGTGTTTTCGAAGTGATAGTAGGCTCAAGATAGGAAGGGATAAATAGCGAACGCTTTGAGTCACTGTCAAAAATGATTTGATAATCAAGTGCGATAATTACATGAAGGATGTTGAGCAAGGTTGCGGGAAAGGGGGCTTAAGTCGCGGATCAATACAGTAAGAACAGTCCTTCGTATCCACCAATATGAATGTCGGAAACATAGTCTCCAACATTGCCATCCTTGTCGACAGGTCGCATTGGTTTGTCTAGCGTGATGGTGATTTTGGGCGCAGTAAAATAGTCCGCGCTTTTGCCAAAAAAATCTGTGCGATATAACACGCGCCCTTTGCTAAATTCTCTTGCTAACACCATCTCAATGGGACCATCAGAAACTACGAACTCCTCTGAGCGAAAGGCAAAATAGGTATATGTCGGTAGGACGTGAGCAAGGCCATCGGGCAGATCTGCATGCACCACTTCATTCATGGAAGAGTCACCAACCACGGTGTAATCAGCGGCTGACGGAGTGCTGGTGGACATCATCAAAGGTATTGCTGTAAAGCCTTCTGGGATTTGATTTACTGGTTCGCCCAGATCAACGGCAAGTAATGTAGTTGGTTGATAAGCGATGTTTTTGGGTACTCCGGCTTTCCAGAAGTTGTCGACAGTGGTGTTGTTGCTGCCGTACAGATAACCGCTGTTCCATTGATTAAAATAGCTGTATCCCGAGTGGTGATTTAAGTAAAACGCTGCTAATGCAGAGTATTGATCCTGCTTCCAATTGTCTTCAGTGTTACCGAAGTACTGAACTCGACCATAACGTGTTGTTGCTTGGTAAATCACTTTCTGACCAGCTTTGGCGAGAGCGGCGTTATCCCAGAATTTAGCCAAGCCTGCATAGCCACTAAAGCCAGTAGAAGGGAATAGATAGTGCTCCCGTAAGTACAGAGAACCTGCTTTAACTAAGTGACTCTGTCCATTGCGACCATATAAGTTTGCCGTGCCTATGTTGAGACCAATTAGCACATCCGGATCCAGCGTTGCCAGTTTGTTTAAAAATGCCGAAAACTGAGCTTTGTACGCATCATCAGCGGCTTGGCTTCCTGCAACCAAACCAAGTTCATCTAACATACCACCGGAATAGATGTAGAACTGATTTGCACCAAGCAGTTTGTTTGTATCGTCATTGTATGCACCGTTTAAGCCTTGTTTCGTCCATTCTGCTTGGTAATAGTGGTGAACTGCGTTGGCAAAGTTGGGATTGCCGAGATTGGTTAATGCCCACGAGGAGGTTTGGTTCCACATTCGCCCAAATGGAATGACTCGAGACTCCCAACGGAAACGAGCGGTCGCATTTTTGTTTGAGCGGTTTTTATATTCATTCCAAGAGAGATAATTGTCTTGGTTAAGATCCGCAGATTTATCAAAGCCACGAATTTTGCGCCAACGTTGAATCGTTTTTCCGTCAGGTGTTGCCGTTGGTGCATTCGTCAACTTAACGGTTGGAAAACTGTTCTTGAGCTTCACTTCTTTTAGGTGAGGGCGATTCTCAATATTGTCACCATGCCAAGTCACTCTCGCAACATACAAGCGACCACCATCTCGCAAGAAGGTCGAACCAAAGTACTGACCGCCGCCATAGGTTTGTCCACTGCCATCGTGCGTTGTGGCACGAACCCAATCTGATGGAACAGACCAGTTTACAGTCTGGTTTTTGGTCATGCTCTCGGTTTTGTCTCTCTTAATATCGAAGCTTGTCCATTCCGTTACCTGACCGAACGAATCGACAGAAGAAGGGTATTCAATGGTGAAGCTGCCGCCTTGAGCAAATTGGGTGAACTTAAAAGCTAAGCGGTCGAACTTTTCTGAGTGATAAACATAGAGCGCCCCGCCATTATGAGCTTGACCGAATACGTCAGCGTTCCATGGCGGTGATTGATATAGCCAAAAACCGGCGTGGTCGGCGCTAGCGGTATAGCCAACGATCATCGGTTTTCGATTAAGCAGGGTATTTTCGCCATGAGTTTCGTCTACCTCGGCGATGATGGTGTCTTCGGCAAAATGGAGAAAGTAATCCTCGTAATCAATCCCATTCAGCTCTGCCTCGTTGCGAATATCGTTTTCTACCCATCCTGTATTGAGTTCAAGTTTTTGGTTGTACATGTAGCCAATGGCTTTGACGCGCTCGTTATCGGTTTTGTTTGGATACGTTCCAAAAACAACATCGGCATTCTCTAGCTCCCATTCAATCGCAGCAGCGGCTGAGATTGGGGTATCTTGCATATCAACGCCTTGTTCATGTAACCCTGGTAGAATGATCGCTGTCGCTGCCCATGTCATAGGCGCAGAAAGTAAGCTCAGAGCGCCCAAAGCTGAGAGCATAAAATGCATTGGCTTCATCATTGAGTTGTCCCAATCAAAAATGTTGATTACTCAAATTGCGAATCAAATTAAGAAGAAGTATTAGCGATAGGTATGACCAATTCAAGGAAGGGTGAGTGTGTCTTTTGGTTTATCACTTTTATATCGAATCAATAGTTGTCGCTATTCAGTAATTTATAAAATTAATATTTACTGTCTCAAAAATGAAACTTGAAGAATAAAAATTTCGATATTTCTAGTTCTTTTCAAAATGAAAATTTACGTATTTACGATGGTATTTCATGAAGAGCTAAAATAAGCATCAGATTTTATATTTTAAAAGTGATCTTTGTTGAGTTATTCATCAAAATGATTATCAAAATAAACTCATAAAGGTAAAATAGAGTGGCAATATAGTTCGCCTCGCTGGGGTTCTTTCAGTTTTGGCATATAGAGCGTATAAATCCGAAGTTGTGCTAGATAGTCCTCACACGGCTAGCCGCCTTTTGTTTATTCGGTTCATTGCCACTTTCTTATATTGAAAGTGCATATGAAACTAACTTTTTTTGTCTATATACACTTATAAAAGTCAGATAGAAAAAATATAAGTATTTTATTTAATCGCTTGTTTACAATAAGTAAACATTTGACCCTTTTGGATAAATGTCGCATGAATGCAAAGAATAAACTTTTAGCATCAATAGGTATTTTAATAATTACGATCGTAACTATTATTTCAGTGTTGAGTTACAACCAAATTAACTCTTCTTCCACAAACTCTTACCAAACTAACCTTTCTACCAGTACACATTTAATAACGTCAGCTGTTGAACAAAAGATCCAAACTTACTTTACGAGCTTAGAAGCGACAGCGTCTGCCATTGAAGTCAACAACCAAACTGCATCTATTGATAACCGTATGGTGGAGATGTTGGTTCAAGGTACAAAGAGCCTAGGGGTTTCCAACTACTTTATCGCGCTTCCTGACGGAACTCTTTACGATTCAGATTCAAAAGGTCTGCATCCAACTTTTAATGCTAAAAAGCTGCAAAGGGAGTGGTATGTAAAGGCGATGTCTGGGCAGGATCAAGTCGTAACTAAGCCGTTTAAAGCGAGCACGGGACAGATGTCTATTTCTCTCGTTATTCCGGTAAAACGAAACGGTGAGGTCGTGGCGATTGTTGGTTTGAGTCTGCTTATGAACGATTTGACTCGCTTCATTAATGGGTTGGCGGAAGACAGCAATGTTTTTGTTGCTCGTGAAGATGGTTACTTGATGGCGGCGTATGAAGAGCAGCTTGTCGGCGAAGATTTGTTTGAGTTACGACCTTCATACAAGCAGTACGCGAGTGATGCATCTAGCTCACACTCTTACACGGTTCCAGACCGTGGTGAGTTTTACGTTGTATCTGAACGTTCGAAAGCGCTTGGTTGGACCGTTTGGGCTTTCGCGAGCTGGGAAGACATTAAAGCGACGTCTCGTGAAGCAGTGATCACCAACTTAGTTTCTGGTCTCGTGTTCATTATTATTGGCACGCTAGGTGCGTCATTGTTAATTCAAAAGTTGTTATACAACCCAATTGGTGGTGAGCCGAAAGAGATTGAACGTCTAGTCGACAAGATTGCGAATGGTGATCTGACTGATATTCCAGCTGCAAAAGGCAGTGACATTGGTGTGTATCGTTCAACACTGTTAATGGCAGATAAGTTGAAGACTATGATCACCGACATCAATTTGTCTTCGGAAGAGCTTATTGAAGCGTCGAGCAAGCTGGAGCGTTCATCTATCAAAGTGGATGGCTCATCTAAATCTCAAATGATGCAACTTGAGCAAGTTGCAACCGCAATGAACGAGATGACAGCAACGGTGGCCGAGGTTGCCCAGAGTGCGGTTGAGGCATCAAGCTCATCAAGCGATGCAAATAACAGCTCAGAGCAAGGTTTGACGGTTGTTGCTCAAATGAACTCTGATATTACGACGCTTGTAAACGACATCAACCAGGTCCAACAGGTGATACGTAACGTTCATACAGAAACGGAAAATGTCGGTGGTATTCTGGATGTGATTCGTGGCATTGCTGATCAAACGAACCTGCTTGCACTGAATGCTGCTATTGAAGCTGCACGTGCTGGTGAGCATGGTCGCGGTTTTGCTGTCGTAGCGGATGAAGTTCGCTCTCTTGCGACGAAAACGCAACAAAGCACCAATGAGATCCAATCGATGATTGAAGTTCTGCAAGAGCAAGCGAACAAGTCGGTATTGCTGATGCAAGACAACTCGGACAGTGCAAAACGCACGCTTGATAAGGCAGAAGAGGCGACGTTATCTCTAGACCAGATTCGCCATGAAATCCAGCGAATCCAAGATATGAACCACCAAATTGCCACTGCGGCTGAAGAGCAATCTCAGGTGGCGCATGAGATCAATGAAAGCGTGATTAACGTGAATGATCTTGCACGTGATACGACGGTAGATGTTCAAGACAATGTGGATACATCAGAAGCCTTGATTGCGATGTCGAATAAGCTTCGTGATAGTGTCAGCATGTTTAAGTTGAACTAAGTTATATCGTTCAAGTTTAAGACTTAACACCAACGAAAGAGAGGCGCATGCCTCTCTTTTTATTGCCTTTCATTGACTTCCTTTCCATTAGGTTTTTCAACAAATCTCGTTAAAACCTAAACTCATTGCACCAGTCATATACTCTGCTATGTTGGTTGTTTATTATACAAAAAATTAACAATCTAAATTTTTATACATTTTTATTGCATAAAGTCTCTTTCTTGCTAGTATAACTCCCAGATGACAATTAATGCAGTATGGCAGCATGAGTATTCAAGTTAAAAGTATCAATAAATCTTACGGCGATACCCAAGTTTTACACGATGTCAGTTTTAATTGTGAAAGCGGTGAAACGCTGGTGTTACTCGGTCCAAGTGGTGCAGGGAAGAGCTCTCTACTACGTGTTCTTAACCTTCTTGAAGGCGCGGATAATGGGCAATTAAACATCGCTGATGACGCATTCGACTTTTCAACTGAAATCAAAGAGAAACAAGGTTTAGCGCTTCGTCGTAAAGTGGGCATGGTTTTCCAACAGTACAATCTATGGCCACACATGACAGTGATGGAGAACCTGATTGAGGCTCCGGTAAAAGTCTCTGGCATGGATAAAGAACAAGCGAAGAAGCAGGCAATGCAAATTCTCGCAACGCTGCATTTGGCAGACAAAGCGGATGCATGGCCGATGCAACTTTCTGGTGGTCAGCAACAACGTGTGGCGATAGCCCGTGCGCTGATGATGAAACCAGAAGTATTACTTTTTGATGAGCCTACCGCAGCGCTTGACCCTGAAATTACGAATCAAGTGGTCAAGATTATTAATGATTTAAGCGAAACGGGAATTACACAAGTTGTTGTGACCCATGAGGTGGATTTCGCCAAGAAAATCGCTAGCCATGTTCTATACCTAGAAAAAGGGCACATCGTAGAGCACGGTACGCACGACGCATTTGTTAATCCGCAAACCACTCAGTTTGCCGATTACCTAAATCACTAAATTACGTTTTTAAAGTTCAGTCTATTTAACAGATAAGCTCGGCTGTCATTGCGAGTGTCAGCCCACTAAGTACACACGGAGTATTGCAATGAAAAAGATTCTACTAGCTTCACTAATCGGTCTTGTCTCAGCGAACGCAGCAGCACAAGAAGAGATCAAATTTGCGATGGAAGCGACTTACGCACCGTTCGAATACATGGATGAAAACAACCAAATCCAAGGTTTTGATGTGGATCTGGCGAACGCACTATGTAAAGAAATGGAAGCAAAATGTACCTTCCACAACCAGTCTTTTGACAGCCTGATCCCTGCATTAAAATTCAAGCGTTATGATGCGGCTATCTCTGCAATGGATATTACTGATGCACGTTTGGAGCAAGTGAACTTTTCTGACCCTTACTACGACAACTCAGCAGCGTTTGTTTCTATCAAAGAAAAAGTGGCTGATCAAAAAGCACTAGAAGGTAAGCGTGTTGGTGTTCAAAACGGTTCAACACACCAAAGCTACCTGATTGAGCAAATGCCGGGCGTAACCGCGGTTCCTTACTCAAGCTACCAAGACGCGTTCATCGATATGAAAAATGGCCGTATTGATTCTGTATTCGGTGACACAGCAGTCGTAGCAGAATGGTTCAAGAAAGAAGACAACCTAGCTTACGTGGGTGAGCACGTCACTAACCCTAAATACTTCGGTAACGGTTTCGGTATCGCAGTAAACAAAGGTAACGACGAGCTAGTGAACAAGCTGAACACAGCACTGAAAACAGTGAAAGCAAACGGCGAATACGACGTAATCTACAACAAGTACTTCGGTAAGTAATATGGCACTAACGGGTTACTCTTTATCGCTTGTTCAAGCTAGTTGGATGACTGTCCAGCTAGCCTTCACAAGCCTATTAGTCGGTTTGATTCTGGCAGTGGTATTCGCCAGTGGTGAAATGTCTCGCCGCGTTTTCGTTAAATGGCCAATGACGGCGTTTGTGACGATTGTACGTGGCTTGCCAGAAATCCTTGTCGTGTTGTTCATCTATTTTGGTTCGACGCAGGTTCTGTTTTTAATCACCGGAGACTTTATAGAGGTTAGCCCGTTCTTGTCTGGCGTGGTGGCGTTGTCGTTAATCTTCGCTTCTTATGCTTCTCAAACTCTACGTGGCGCATTGAAAGCCGTTGGAAGAGGGCAAAGAGAGGCAGCAAGCGCACTCGGCATCAGTCAAGCACACGCTTTTGTTCGCATTGTTTTGCCACAAGCAGTAAGACATGCACTACCAGGTTTAACTAACCAATGGTTGGTTTTGCTGAAAGATACCGCGCTTGTATCACTGATTGGCGTAACGGATTTATTGAAGCAAGCACAGCTAACATCTGCAGCGACGCATGAAGCGTTTACATGGTACGCAACTGCTGCGGCGATTTACTTAGGCATTACTTTGATTACGCAACGTGCCGTAAAACTGATTGATAAGAAGTTCTCAATTCAAGGCATGAGTATGGGACAGGAGGCTACCGCATGAACGAACAACACGTTTGGCAAATGCTGGATGGCTTAGGCACTAGCCTTCAATTGACTGCCGCTTCTTTGGTGGTGGGCTGTCTCTTAGCTTTGATGATGACGCTGACTCTGATCTTACGTACTCCGGGTTTGCATTGGTTAAGTCGTGGCATCATCACCTTGTTTACTGGTACGCCTTTATTGGTGCAGATCTTCTTGGTGTACTACGGTCCGGGTCAGTTTGATGTCGTAAGAGAAAGCGTATTCTGGACATGGTTAAGCCAACCTTGGTTTTGTGCGATGTTAGCACTAGCACTAAATACCGCTGCATACAGCACTCAGTTGTTCAAAGGAGCGTTTAACGCGATTCCTTCCGGTCAATGGCAAGCGTGTCGTGCATTAGGCATGAACAAAACCGCAACACTGAAAGTGCTTCTGCCATACGCTATTCGCCGTGCTGTTCCGGCTTACTCGAACGAAGTGATTTTGGTCTTCAAAGGCACGTCACTAGCAAGCACGATTACGATCATGGATCTGATGGGTTATGCGCAGCGCATTAACGCACAAACCTACGATACGTTGACGGTATTTGGTATTGCAGGCGCATTTTATTTAACGGTAAATGGTGTGCTAACTCTCATTTTCCGTCAGGTAGAGAAGAAAGCATTGGCGTTCGAAGCCGCATAATCCTTCAATCAACACTCATCGTTTAGTTCCACAGTGCCTCTGCGAATGACTCTCTTGCAGGGGCATTTTTTATATTTGTCATGGCAAATTCCTCAAGTTCCACCAAACTTAATTCAACCCAATTGTATTGGTGGCATCATGGAAAGAAGACACTTTTTAGCACTGTGGACATTGTTGTTCGCCCCCTCTTTAAAAGCGAAAACACCAATGCGGTCGACGCCAGCACAAAAAGAAGGACCATTTTATCCAGTAGTGGATATTCCTCTTCGTCAAAACTTGATTCTGCAATCAGAAGGCTTGGTCGGTGAACCTATCGTGTTGCAAGGCAGAGTATTAGATACATCGGGAAACCCTGCCTCAGGCATCAGAGTAGAAATCTGGCAATGCGATGGGCAGGGTATTTACGATCATCCTAAGCAACCAAATAACGATAAGTTTGATGCTCACTTTGCTGGCTTTGGCGCAGTCGAAACTCAATCGGATGGTCGCTACTTGTTTCAGACCTTATACCCTGTACCTTATGCTTCTCGCCCACCGCACATTCACGTTAAGTTGTGGCGAGATAATCAAGAACTTCTGACCACTCAGTTGTACTTGAAAGGCAATACTGGCGATGAATGGTGGGGAGGCAAAGCCCGTGATTATCTACAGTTTGAAACTATACGAATCGACGGGCGGTTAACGGGCGAATTTAACTTTGTGATTGGCTAGCTAATCCGGCTAAGCCATTAACTCCACCAATTGCGCCAAGCATTCTTTATCCAGTATTGGATGAGGCTCGACACCCGTGACCAGCACAATATCCACGGAAGGCAGCGATGGCATATCGTTTAAGATCTCGAGATCATCGCTAACGCTAATACTGCCCATAGCGCCGATAGCCATGCCTGAACGTACAATCGCTCTTTGTGCCGATGCTGTATTGCAACACGCCAGTAGTTGATAAGGGGTACCACGTTTGGTTAATCCGTCTACCGCTGCCGCATGGTATTTGCAGTCGGTTTGGAAAAGGGCAAGAGGGAGAGGTTGGGCGGTCTCGATGTTAAAATCAGGGTGAGCAATCCACACGCCTTTGTCGCTTGCTAGCCAATAACCTTCTTCACTGTCCGGTGCTCTAGTCACAATAGCGGCGTCTAGCTTTCCTTCATCCAGCTTTTCTCTCAAGGTGATGCTGGGCTCACTGAAGACTTGAATCGAACACGTGGGTTCAGATTGTTGTAATACACGAATGACTTTAGGCAGGATATTGTCGTTGTAATCTTCTGGACAACCTAAGCGAAGAGGACGCTTATTTTCATAGCGTTTCACCTGTTTCAGCGCTTGATTATGCAAGCTGACTAGTTGCTCTGCATGAGAGCGTAGTGCCAATCCCGCTTCACTTAAGACAAGATTGCGACCTTCTTTTTCAAATAAGCTGACACTGAGCTCGTCTTCCAGCTTACGCATTTGTGCACTAAACGCTGATTGGGTGCGATTGATCTGCTTGGCAGCACGAGTGAAACTGCCCGTTTCTACAAAAGCAAGAAAGCTGCGCAACGCATCGATATCCATATCTAAAACTCATCCATCGTTTTTGTTGAAGTGTTCCATCAAAACTATCCGTTAGTCCCCTTAAATACAATCAGATATTGTGAATGGGTAATCAATACACGAACCGCATGGAGGCGTCATGAAACTGTTTATTGCTAACCAAAACTACTCAAGCTGGTCACTGCGCGCATGGCTGATCTTTTCTCAATTCAAATTGGATGTGGAAGTCACCAAGCTCAAGTTATTCACGGAAGATTTTTATAAGACCTTGGAAGATATTACACCAACGGCGAAAGTACCGGTCTTGATGGATGGCGATGCAACAGTGTGGGATTCATTAGCGATTTTGGAATACGTAAACGAGCAATATTTGCAAGGTAGAGCATGGCCAAGCAACTCTGCAGAAAGAGCTAAAGCACGCGCCATCGCTTCAGAAATGCATTCGGGTTTCTTTGATTTAAGAAACGAACTCCCAATGAATATCCGCGCGCGCAGAAAAGTCGATTTAACTGAAGGTGCACGTAAAGATATTGCTCGCATTGACGCTATTTGGGCAGAACAAGCCAAGCTGCATCCGAATGGTTGGCTATTTGGAGAATGGTCAATCGTCGATGCCATGTATGCACCAGTGGCATTGCGTTTCCAAACTTATGGCATCGAGTTATCGGAAGGTGCCAAAGCTTACCAACAGAAGGTGCTAGCAAGTGAATCTCTAAAGCAATGGTTGGAAGAGGCGAGTCAAGAAACGGATATCGTAGAAGAAGATGAAGCTGGGGTAGAGGTTTAACGGCACTAGAGCCTCACTTGATGTGAGGCTCTATTAAAAATAACTTATTTACCTTTCATACATTGCAGTACTTCTGTTCGCTCGAAATGATTTTCTTCTGCATAGCTCCCCATTAAACACCCTGTATAAAAGAGAAAAGCATTTTTCAAAGCGTCTTTACTGTCAAACTTGCCCTTTTGTTTTTTGATTTCTCGTGCCATTACTGCCTGGCAGCTCTTGGTGTAAGGCTCAAGAGCTTGTTCACATTTACTAGTACTATCGAACCCAAAACAGTGCTGAAAGGCGGTTTCTTTGCAAACATAACTAGAACCTTTACTGAATAAGTTTTGCATGACCACTGCTTCCTTGATTGAAGTGAGTTCTTTAGGATCATCCATATTGACTAGCTGGAAGGCTTTTTTTGCTACCACGCTATCGCGGTAAAGTATCTCGAGTTTCCAACGACCGGACACCAGCTCGCTTTTATCGCCGAAATACCACATCGCGAGGTTACGATCATGCTTAAACATGGTGTCAGGCCAAGTGGATTCGGTGAACCCTTTGCCCGTTTTAGGATCGACAATCTTTGGATGCGTCATCCGGACAGTAATTGGGAATTTGTTGGTTTTTGCAAGGCTAGGCTCTATTTCACCCTGTGCATTCTTGGGCAACGTAACCGAGTATCGAAAGCCAATGTATTGGCCGAGTTTTGGCATCACCATTTGTGTTGGAGTCACGGTGTACTCTTTTCCCTCTTGCGTTATTACACCACCTTCAATAATGCTGACACGAGGAGATAGTAGGTCTGAGATGTTTTTCTCTTCGCTTGCTTGAGAGGTCGTTGTTAGAGCAGCGGCATAAGGTGAACCCTCGACTGAAAACAGATCAAACTCATGACCTTCAGGCAATGTAATATCATAAAGTGGGTTGTTGAATGCTGTGAACTTCTTCAAGGCTAGTTGTTGAGTCAGGTCCAGTTTGGTCAATTTATTATTGTTTAGCTCTAGTGACGTTAAATTTGGGTTTTTACCCAATTGGAATTCGGTCAACTGGTTATAGTCTGCTTTGACTTCTTGCAACTGTGTCTGTTGGCTTAAGTCCAAACTGGTGAGCTTATTATTGCGCACGTTAAGGTGCTTAAGATTCGCGCTTTTCGACAAATCAATCTCTTGTAATTGGTTTGATTGAAGAGATACGTGCGAAAGCTTTGGGTTATGGCTTAAGTCGATCGTAGTTAGGCTGCCACTTCCAAGAAAGAGTGTCTTGAGTTCGGAGTTTTGGCTAACGTTAAGTTCTGTCAGTTTATGGGCTCTGAGTCCAAGGTCACGCAACCGTGATAGTTGGCGAACGTCTATTTCTGCAATAGGCATTTTGTATGCGTAGAGACTTTTCAGCTTCGAGTTCTTATTGATGTTGAGCTGTGTCAGGTTGTTTTCTGAAATAGTCAGAGTTTCAAGCTCTGGGTTATGAGATAGGTCGATATCTCTCAATTGGTTGTTCGCCAAGATCAGGCGTTTGAGCTTTGGATTATGTGTAGTATCGACGCTTCTAATATTGTTATTTAGAAGAATCAAGTGTTCTAGTGCAGGGAAAAATTTAATTTCTTCCACAGAACTAATGTTATTGTTGGAGCAGTCGAGTTCGGTCAAAATGTTTGGCGAAGACGCTTCGTAGCCGGAAAAGCAATCAGCAAAGTTTAGGTCGACGAACTGAATGTCACCAATGGTTTCTGGAGTGGAACCATAAGCAAAACCGGATAACGCCAAACTACTTGTTGCCATCACCATTTTACCGGATAACCAGATTAGGTTTACCACTGACGCCTTCATATATTAATCCTTTTCGAAGTATTTTCTTTTTAGTTTTAGGCGCTCAATTGCCTTGCCGTTAGTGAATGCTGTTTCGACAATGAATAGAGCAACAATGAATAGTTCTGCAGCAGTTTACGCAATCTCTCAAAATAAAACTGTAGGTAAGCTACCGGAACTATTAGCTTTTTCATCTAAATTTTTCGAATGGTGATGAAGGTAACGTCGGTGGGAGGGGGCATTTCGAAAGCAAATAAAGTAACGATGAATTGTGCAATGGGTGACAGGCAATATCTGTTTTTTGTAAAATTATCTGACCGTGATGAAAGTCGGTTATGTGACTCTTAGAGATGAGTCATAAAGACTTGAGACAAAAAATACGGAGTACAGATAACGGCGATAATATCCGTATCTCGCAGGCTTGTTGAGTCGCTGAGTACTCGTCTAGTTACCCAATTCACTTTTACCTTTTCTTCGTAAGTTAGCACTTAAATTACTCGTTAGATTCCAGTTCAGAAAAGGCTTAGTGCCTAACTAAACATTAAGGCGTCGCACTTCATCTCCTGCCTTTTTTACCATTCAAATCAAACCACTTAGCCTTTAATTAATGCGCTTCAATCATAGCTAAGATGCAAAGTATTCATTTTACTCATACGGTCAAATCAATAATATTTTTGTGGTTATCGAATAAGGACATTGGTTTTCATATCAAAAACACTTGTGGTGCGCTGACCGAACTGGAGGTGCCTTTGATATGAGAATTAATCTGTTAAAGGAAACTATTTATGGCTCAGTTAGTCGATGAAATTGCATTTCAATCAGGGGTCAAACTGCATAATCGTATCGTGATGGCACCGATGACGATTCAGTCTGCATTCTTTGATGGCGGCGTAACGCAAGAGATGATCAACTACTATGCAGCTCGTTCCGGTGATGCAGGGGCGATCATTGTCGAGAGTGCGTTTGTAGAGAATTACGGTCGTGCTTTCCCGGGTGCGCTGGGTATTGATACCGACAGCAAAATCGCAGGTTTAACCAAGCTTGCCGATGCGATTAAAGCAAAGGGCTCCAAAGCGATTCTGCAGATTTACCATGCCGGTCGTATGGCAAACCCTGAGTTCAATGGCGGACACCAACCGATTTCTGCAAGTCCTGTCGCTGCGCTGCGTGACAACGCTGAAACACCACTTGAGATGACCAAAGAACAAATCGAAGAGATGATCGAGCGCTTTGGTGATGCAGTAAACCGTGCAATCCTTGCTGGCTTCGATGGAGTTGAAATCCACGGCGCAAACACATACCTGATTCAGCAATTCTTCTCGCCACACTCAAACCGTCGTAACGACAAATGGGGTGGTAACATTGAAAGACGTACTTCCTTCCCATTAGCTGTACTTGCAAAAACTAAGCAAGTGGCTGAGCAACATAACAAATCTGATTTCATCATCGGTTACCGCTTCTCTCCTGAAGAGATTGAACAACCGGGCATCCGCTTTGATGACACCATGTTCCTGCTAGATAAGCTTGCGACTCACGGCTTGGATTACTTCCATTTCTCAATGGGTAGCTGGTTACGTAACTCAATTGTTACGCCAGAAGACCAAGAGCCGCTAATCGACAAATACCGTAAGCTTCAATCTGAAAGTGTTGCGAAAGTACCAGTGATTGGTGTTGGTGGTATTGCTCAGCGCAAAGATGCAGAAAATGCCCTAGAGCAAGGTTACGACATGGTTAGTGTCGGTAAAGGTTATTTGGTTGAACCTACTTGGGCAAACAAAGCGCTTAACGATGAAACTTGTGCTGAGTTCGCGGACATCGCGCAACAAGAAGCGCTGCAAATTCCAACACCACTTTGGGAAATCATGGACTACATGATTGTGGACAGCGCAGCAGAAGCATTGAAGCACCAACGCATCAAAGAACTGCAGAACGTTCCAATCAAATTTAACTCCGGTGAATACACGGCGTATGGTCGTGGTCACAATGGCGACTTGCCGGTTACCGTTACTTTCTCTGAAGATAAAATCCTCGACATTGTGGTGGACTCTTCAAAAGAATCGGACGGCATCGCAAACCCAGCGTTTGAACGTATTCCTCAACAAATTCTTGATGGTCAAACACTGAACATCGACGTGATTTCAGGCGCGACAGTCAGCAGCCAAGCAGTACTGGACGGCGTATCGAACGCGGTTGATCTAGCGGGCGGTAACTCAGAAGCACTGCGCTGCAAAGCCAAAGAAGCGGTGGCATGGTCATCGAAAACCATCGAAGAAACCGTGGATATCGTGGTTGTTGGTGGCGGCGGTGCTGGTTTGAGTGCAACGTTAACGGCGCTAGATAAAGGCAAGTCGGTTATTTTGCTTGAGAAGTTCCCTGCAATCGGTGGTAACACGGTGCGTACTGGCGGTTGGGTGAACGCGGCAGAACCAAATTGGCAAGGTGATTTCCCAGCACTTCCTGGCGAAAAAGAAACCTTGATGCTGCTAGCGAAAACAGCGGAATCCGAGTTTGCGGGTGAGTACCTTGAAGATTTCAAAGTGCTTAAAGCACAACTGGATGACTACTTTACAGACCTTGAGAACGGCAAGCAGTACTTGTTTGATTCTGTTGAGTTACACCGTATTCAAACCTACCTTGGCGGCAAACGTACCGACCTGAACGGTGAATCGATTTATGGTCAATACGATTTGGTTGAAACCTTAACATCTCGCTCTATGGAATCCATTGATTGGCTGAGTGAAAAGGGCATTGATTTTGACCGTAGCGTTGTTGAGATCCCAGTTGGTGCCTTGTGGCGTCGTGCACACAAACCTAAACGTCCAAAAGGCGTAGAGTTTGTCGACAAACTATCAAAGCGCATCCAAGAGCAAAACGGTCGCATCATTACTGACACACGTGCAACGGATTTGATGGTTGATAACGGTAAAGTGGTGGGCATCAAAGCGGTTCAAGCGGACGGTACAGAACTTATCCTTCATGTGAATCATGGTGTGGTGTTGGCTTCTGGTGGCTTCGGTGCAAACACTCAGATGATCAAAAAGTACAACACATACTGGAAAGAAATCGCGGATGACATCAAGACTACAAACTCACCAGCATTGGTTGGTGACGGCATCGAAATTGGTGAGAAAGCGGGCGCAGAATTAGTTGGTATGGGCTTTGTGCAATTAATGCCAGTTGGTGACCCTAAATCAGGTGCGTTGCTAACCGGTCTGATTGTGCCACCAGAGAACTTTGTGTTCGTGAACAAGCAAGGTAAGCGCTTTGTTGATGAGTGTGGTAGCCGTGACGTGCTTTCTGAGGCGTTCTTCGACAACGGTGGTCTGATCTACATGATTGCGGACGAGAACATTCGTCAAACCGCAGCGAATACATCAGATGAAACCATCGAACGCGAAATCAAAGAAGGCATCATTATTCAAGCTGACACGCTAGAAGAGTTGGCAGAGAAAATTGGCGTTCCGACGCAAGAGCTAACTAACACCATCGCACAATACAACGCTTGTGTGGATGCAGGACAGGATCCTGAGTTCCATAAGAGTGCATTCGGTTTGAAAGTGGAAAAAGCACCGTTCTACGCGACGCCACGTCAGCCTTCAGTTCACCATACAATGGGCGGCTTGAAGATTGATACTAAGGCGCGAGTGATTGGTAAAGATGGCGAAGTTATTCAAGGTCTGTACGCAGCGGGCGAAGTAACGGGTGGCATCCACGCGGGCAACCGCCTCGGTGGTAACGCGCTGATCGACATCTTCACTTATGGTCGTATCGCTGGTGAGAGTGCATCTGATCTTGTTTAAGCACTCATTCAAGAGCGAAACAGAGCAAGATAAGTAATCAATAAGAGGGGAGTGATGCTTCCCTCTTTTTCCGTATTTAGTGTTTGGAGAAATCGATGAGCACCAATAAATACAGCGCCAGATTTCAGATGATGGGCACCTTTATTGATGTGGTGGTGTATCACTCGAACGGTGAACAATTGATAAGAGAAGCTTACGACCAACTCGCCGATTACACAGAGCGATTTACGGTCAATCAACCAGACTCTGAGCTGATGTGCGTCAACCAAAATGCGGGTATTACACCGGTGGTGGTAGCGCAGGATCTATTTGACCTGATTAAGCTTGCTAAACAGCACAGTGAAGATACAAGAAACCCGTTTAACGTTGCAGTTGGTCCGCTTGTAAAAGCTTGGCGAATTGGTTTTAAGGATGCCAAAGTGCCGTCTCATGACTTGATTACCGACAAGTTATCCTTGGTCGATCCGACCAAGATCATTTTGAACGAAGATGACCATTCGGTGTTCTTAAGTCAAAAGGGCATGGAGATAGACTTGGGCGCGATTGCTAAAGGTTACTTCGCCGATCAGGTAAAGAACAAACTGGTTGAAGCAGGCGTACAAAGTGGTTTTATCAGTTTGGGTGGGAACGTACTGACCATCGGTCATTCGCCAGTTAACAGCAACAAAGCATGGAATGTGGGCATTCAGAACCCATTATCAGAGCGTGGTGACGTCGTTCGCGTCGTACCTTTACAAGGCATGTCGATGGTGACATCGGGTATCAATGAGCGATTTTTTGAATCCAACGGGCAGCGTTATCATCACTTGTTGGATGCCAAAACGGGAATGCCAATCTCAACCGATATCGCCAGTTTGACGACTATCTCTCGCCTGTCTGTCGATGGTGAAATTTGGAGTACCGCAGGCTTTTTATCAAGCGTAGAAGAATCGATGTCTTATTTAAATCAGCAACAGGGTATCGAGGCAGTGGTTGTTTCAAAACAAGGTGAAGTGCACGTCACACAGGGGCTGATGGATTATAAAGGCTGTATTTTATTGCGCGAAGAGTCAGTTCTGGAAGAGTAAGGTGAGGCAGAGATTCAAACCTGCCTCGTATCATTAACTTATCGCGTTAGCGTTAATCGTCCGCACCGCATTTAGAGCACTCTTCGTACGTGCGTTCGCCTTCACTGATCACAACATAGCTACCCACACATTGGTCACATAGTGCCAGTTTTGGGTAGGCAATTTTCTCTTTCTTAGACGCCGTGTCACCTTCAGTTACGTAGTATTTTCGCATTGTCATGATTCATCAGTTGGAACAAGGGCGGCATTATATCCGTAATTGAAATTCGCTGGTGGATTTCTTCGTATCGAAGGCAAATTTTTCTACATAAAAACAGCAGTTGGATTGTTTATCCATTCATTAGACTGTCAACATACTAACGTATCTACATGTTTTGATAGCTCGGTCCGCCGCCACCTTCTGGTGCTTTCCATGTGATGTTTTGCGAAGGATCTTTGATGTCACAGGTTTTGCAATGCACACAGTTTACGGCATTGATTTGGAACATTCGCTCGCCTTCCACTTCTACCACTTCATAAACGCCAGCAGGGCAGTAACGTTGACTCGGCTCATCAAACTTCTTCAAATGGACTTGAATCGGAATATGAGGATAGGCGAGCTGCAAGTGACAAGGCTGATTTTCTTCGTGTTGTGTACCAGACAAAAATACTGATGAGGGTTTATCGAAGCTGATTACACCATCTGGTTTCGAGTATTGAATAGGTTGGCACTCATCAATTGGTTTCAGCTGTTCATGATCGTGCGAAGGATCTGTGATTGTCCACGGTATTGGTTTCTTAACCAGAGGCTGCCACAGGTTGTGTTCGAAGGTGGAAAGTGCGCCGCCGAGTACACTGCCGAATTTGTGAATGTTCGCACCAAAGTTGCGTGTGTCACTAAGCTCTTCATACAACCATGAATCTTCAAACTTGGTTTGGTAATCCGGTTCCGAATTGGATTGTGTGAATGCTTCAGCAATGGCTTCTGCGGCTAATAAACCGGATTTCATCGCAGTATGGCTGCCTTTGATTTTGGCGACGTTCAAAGTACCTGCATCACAGCCAATCAATAGACCGCCGGGGAATTTCTGTCTCGGTAGAGAAGACAACCCACCTTTTGCAATGGCTCTTGCGCCGTAAGCGATGCGTTGAGCGCCTTTCAAATGTTGTTTGATAGCTGGGTGGTGTTTAAAGCGTTGAAATTCGTCAAACGGACTCAAGTAAGGATTGCTGTAGTTCAAGTCGACAATAAGCCCAACGGCGATTTGGTTGTTTTCCATGTGGTAGAGAAAACCGCCACCCGTGGTGTTGGATTCACTCAGTGGATACCCAGCAGAGTGAATCACGCTGCCTGATTGATCTTTGGCATCGGCAGGTAACTCCCAAATCTCTTTAAGCCCGAGTGCATAATGTTGCGGTTGTTTATCATCGTCTAAACCAAATCGTTGGATGAGCTCTTTACCTAAATGACCTCGGCACCCCTCAGCGAATACGGTGTATTTGGCTTTTAGCTCAATACCAGCTTCAAAGTTGGGTTTGGCTTCTCCTTTTTTGTCCAAGCCCATGTCGCTGGTGTTTACCCCTGTAACAGCGCCAAATGCATCGTAGTTAATCGTGGATGCAGCGAAACCGGGATAGACCTCAACGCCAAGCGATTCTGCTTGTTCTGCTAACCAACGACATAAGTTCGCCAAGCTGATGACGTAGTTGTTTTCATTATTATGCATTGGGTTGGGGGTAAGAAAGTGGGGAACACGAACGTGATTAAGTTCTGTGGTTAGATACAAGAAGGCATCGTTTTTTACAGCGGCGGAAAGAGGCGCGCCCATGCTTCGCCAATCAGGAAAGAGTTCACCTAATGCGCGCGTTTCGAATACCGCGCCAGATAAGATATGTGCACCAACTTCTGAACCTTTCTCTACCACACAAATAGATAGTGGTTCACCTTCACGCTCTTGGTTGAGTTGCGCTAAGCGGCATGCTGCACTCAAACCTGCAGGTCCGGCGCCAACAATCACCACATCAAATTCCATGCATTCTCTTTCCATCTTCTTGCTTCCTTTATGCGAAACCTTTCTTTGTGTTTCAGGTGCTTCTTCTATTACGCAGTGCTCGTATAAAGAACTATAGTCCAGTTGACGTAAACGTAAACTAAACTAAGCTCAAATGGTAACGTCATAGGGCGTGATAAAGATTTTGAGTGACAATGTCACAATGCATTTTTTGTTAGCAAGGTAATGAAAAAGCAGAGCTTTAACACCAATCTTTGTCACGCATGACCCAATTGCTAGGACGCGTATCGCTTTGCGATCTGCTAGGAGGGAATGTGAAAGTACTGGTTGCGATTAAACGTGTAATTGACCCTTACGTTAAAGTAAGAGTGAAATCTGATGGTTCCGGTGTGGAAACCAACAACGTGAAAATGACGATGAACCCATTCTGTGAAATTGCGGTGGAAGAGGCTGTTCGCCTTAAAGAAGCTGGGGTAGCAGAAGAGGTGTTAGTGGTGTCGATTGGTGACGCCAGTTGTCAGGAACAATTGCGCTCAGCGCTCGCATTAGGTGCGGATCGTGCGATTCATATTGATGTTGAACAGTCACCAGAACCGCTTGCGGTCGCGAAGTTACTCAAAGCTGTGATGGAGCAAGAGCAGGCTCAATTGGTGCTTCTGGGTAAACAGTCAATCGATACGGATAACAACCAAGTCGCGCAAATGATGGCGGCACTGACGAATCGTCCGCAGGGGACATTTGCTTCGGAAGTGAAAGTAGAAGGGGAAACGGTTCTGGTTACGCGAGAGATCGACGGTGGCTTAGAGACGCTCAAACTGGATTTGCCTGCGATCATTAGTACGGATTTACGTTTGAATGAACCGCGTTACGCCTCGCTACCGAATATCATGAAAGCGAAGAAGAAGCCGCTATCGGTGATGACGCCAGACTTCTTTGGTGTGAGTGTTGAGCGCTCTCAGCAAGTACTAGAAGTCATGACGCCACCTGCCCGTAAAGCCGGTGAGATGGTTGGCAGTGTGAGTGAGTTAGTCGACAAGCTCAAAAATGAAGCGAAAGTGATTTAGGAGGCATAACCATGGAAAACAAACCGTTAGCAACCTTGGTCGTTGTGGAGCATGATAACCAATCACTTTCAGTAGATACATTACGTGCGTTGAGTGCAGCTTCTCAAATTCAACAAGACGGTGCCTCTTTGCCTGTCACCGCCTTGTTAGTCGGACATCAGTCCAGCTCGGTTTTAAATGAGTTGAAGTGTGCAGAGGGCATCTCACAGATCATTGCGATTGATGCTGCTGAATATCAGCATGCATTGGCAGAAAACTTGTCGACCTTGATTGCTGAAGTTGGTCGGGACTATTCGCACATCCTAGCTCCTGCGAGTACCTTCGGTAAGAACTTGATGCCCCGAGTCGCTGCCTTACTGGATGTTGGGCAGTTGTCAGATGTGATTGCAATTGAATCGCTCGATACGGTTGTTCGCCCCATCTATGCCGGTAATGCGTTAGCCAGAGTTCGTTCGGACGATACCACCAAAGTGATGACGATTCGGAGCTCAGCGTTTGACGCAATTGCTGTATCTGATTCACCGGTAGTCGAGAATGTCGTGACGTTAGAAACAGTCATTAAGGCAGAGCATAGTGAGTTTGTTTCACAGCAAAAAGCGGAAAGCGAAAGACCAGAGCTACCGGCGGCAAACGTTGTTGTCTCGGGTGGTCGAGGGTTAGGCAGTAAAGAGAATTTCGCGCTGGTGGAACAGCTTGCCGACAAGCTTGGTGGCGCAATTGGCGCATCACGCGCTGCGGTAGACGCAGGTTTTGTGTCTAACGATTTGCAAGTTGGTCAGACGGGTAAGATTGTCGCGCCTCAACTGTACATTGCCGTGGGTATTTCCGGTGCAATTCAACATTTGGCAGGGATGAAGGACTCTAAGGTGATTGTGGCGATCAACAGTGATCCTGAAGCACCAATCTTCCAAGTCGCAGACTATGGTTTGGTTGGTGATTTGTTTGAGATTATGCCGGAATTATTGGAGAAGGTTTAAGTTAGGTATTTGTCGGGCGCCGTTCCCTACAGCGAAGAATGAGCGAGTAGGGAGTCTCTTCTTGCTCACTACTTTAAGTCGTCATTCTGAACAGCGAGGAACGAGTGTGATTCAGAATCTATTGTCAAAGTGCGCGGTTAGTTTATTGCTATAAAGGTGCTTCAGCTTTCGTTGTTATTAGATTCCTAGTCGTGCTTAGGCTTGCTGGAATGACGCGCTAGAGTTTCCTAAGAAGAATCAGGTTTTTAAGGCGCTTTTTGCTGAGTGCAGACAAAACAGCGTAATTCCCTAGAGTGAAGAATGAACGAGTAGGGAATCTCTTCTTGCTCACTACTTTAAGTCGTCATTTTGAACAGCGAGGAACGAGCATGATTCAGAATCTATTGTCAAAGTGCGCGGTTAGTTTATTGCTATAAAGGTGCTTCAGCTTTTGTTGTCATTAGATTCCTAGTCGCGCCTAGGCTTGCTGGAATGACGCGCTAGAGTTTCCTTTTGAAAATCAGATTCTTGAGGCGATTTTTGCAGAGTGCAGACCAAACAGCGTAATTCCTTAAAATGAAGAATAAACGGGCAGGGAATCCCTTCTTGCTCACTACTTTAAGTCGTCATTCTGAACAGCGAGGAACGAGCGTGATTCAGAATCTGCTATCAAAGTGCGCTTTGGGCTCATTGCTACGAAAGCCCTTCGGTGTTCGTTGTTCTTAGATTCCTAGTCGCGCTTAGGCTTGCTGGAATGACACGCTAGATTTTCCTAGGAAGAATTAGGTTGTTAAGGCGCTTTTTGCTGAGTGCAGACCAAACAGCGTCAATCCCTAGAGCGAAGAATGAGCGAGTAGGGAATCCCTTCTTGCTCACTACTTTAAGTCGTCATTCTGAACAGCGAGGAACGAGCGTGATTCAGAATCTGTTATCAAAGTGCGCTGTGGGCTCATTGCTGCGAAAGACCTTCGGTGTGCGTTGTTCTTAGATTCCTAGTCGCGCCTAGGCTTGCTGGAATGACGCGCTAGAGTTTCCTTATGAAAATCAGATTCTTGAGGCGATTTTTGCAGAGTGCAGACCAAACAGCGTAATTCCTTAAAATGAAGAATAAACGGGCAGGGGATCTCCTTCTTGCTCGCTACTTTTAGTCGTCATTCTGAACAGCGAGGAACGAGCGTGATTCAGAATCTATTGCCAAAGTTCGCGGTTAGTTTGTTGCTATGAAGGTGCTTCAGCTTTTGTTGTCATTATATTCCTAGTCGCGCTAGAGTTTCTTTCTAAGAATCAAGTCTTTAGTACGCTTTTTGCTGAGTGAAAACCAAACAACGTCATTCCCTAGAGTGAAGAATGAACGAGTAGGGAATCTCTCTTTAAATTCACTCTCAAACAAAAGGGCTTCCATTCGGAAGCCCTTTATTATTTATGACAAACGTTCTCTAAACACTTGGTTTTCTCAAGTGTTCTGCCAGCACTTTTGTGAACCTTGCCGCTTCGCCGCCAGTACATGCTCGGTGGTCAAACGTAATCGACAGCGGCATGGCTTTCACTGCTACAGCTTGTCCGTCTCGAATTACAACCTTCTCAATGATTCGACCCGCACCGACAATCGCAACTTGTGGCGGCGTGACCACAGGCGTTGCGTAAATGCCTGCAATTGCGCCAAAGTTTGAGAGCGTAATGGTGGCGTGTTGCAACTGCTCACGACCGATCTTACGTTCGCGTATGCCTTGTACGGTTTGGTCCAACCAACGACGTACTTCTTGAGGCTCATATTCATCGGCGTGTCGTAGAACAGGCACGTACAAACCATGTCGGCTGTCTACGGCAATACCGATGTTCACCGTGCTGTGGACACAACGCGTCATGGTCTCAGCATCAAACCATGCATTCATGGCGGGTTCTTCCTGACACGCATGTACAATGGCTTGAACCAGACGAATACTGATGTCTTCACCTTGCTTCCAGCCTTCCAAGACGGCTTCTTCTGTAATGGTGACCGCTGCGACATTGTGATGGGATTCCGCCATGGTCGACACCATGGTTCGGCGCGCGCCTTTGAGTACTTCTGTGCCGGGGCGTTGTTTGCCTGCTTCATCGTAGATATCGGCATCGACGATCAAACCATCCGGACCACTGCCTTTAACTAACTCTAAATCCACACCCAGTTTCTTCGCTAATAAGCGAGCAGAAGGTAGCGCAGTAATGAGGTTATCAGGCGATGGGTTGTGTTCGCCCCCAATCCAGAAATCGTCCACATTTACGCTGTGTGCATGTTGGGAGACATTACCAACCACCGTTGCTGCATCGGCAGTTTGTTTCTGTTCGGAGACGGTTTGTTCTGCGCCCGTTTCATCGATTTCAAGAAGTAGAGCACCAATGTTGATTACGTCGCCTTCTTCGCCATGACGACTCACGATACGACCGCCATAAGGCGCAGGGACGTCCACGGTTGCTTTTGCGGTTTCAACGGTAAGCACCACTTGATCGAGCTTGACCATATCGCCGACACTGATATGCCATTTCACAATTTCTGACTCAGCGAGACCTTCGCCGAGATCGGGTAAGTTAAACGTCTTCATTTCCAATCCTCCACGAGTTCGCGCGCGGCGAGCACAATGTCTTCTTCCTGAATCATGTAATAATCTTCGTTGCGGTAGTACGGCATGATGGTATCCATACCTGTGACACGTTTTGGTGGCGCTTTGAGTAGGCACATGGCATGTTCTGCGGTTCTGGCTAACAACTCTGAGCCGACACCACAGGTTTTGCTGGCTTCATGGACCACCAAGAGGCGTCCGGTTTTCTCTAGCGAACGGAAGATGGTCGCGGTATCAATGGGTTTAATGCTGGCTAAATCAATCACCTCAACTTCGATACCTTGATTGGACAGCGTTTGAGCCGCTTGCAGTGATTCGACAACACTCGCTCCCCAAGTCACTAACGTAATGTCGCGACCTTTGCGAAGGGTAAAGCAAGTATCCAGAGGTAGCGCTTCGCCATTATCTACCACTTCAGATTTCACTGTGCGATAGATACGTTTTGGCTCAAAGAACATCACCGGATCGTTGCTACGAATAGCTGCTAGGAGCAAACCATAAGCGCGTTGCGGTGATGAAGGAATCACAACCTTAAAACCTGCAGTGTGAGCAAATAACGCTTCGACGCTTTCGGAGTGATGCTCTGGTGCGTGAATACCGCCACCAAAGGGCGCGCGGAACACGGCAGGGCAAGTGAGTCGACCACGAGTACGGTTACGCATTCGTGCTGCGTGACACATTAAATGCTCCAGTGCAGGGAAGACAAAGCCTTGGAATTGAAACTCTGCCACAGGTCGTAAACCTTGCGTTGCCATACCGACAGTGACACCGCCAATAAGTGCTTCAGCTAAAGGTGTGTCGATAACGCGCTTAAGACCGTATTTTTGCTTAAGCCCGACAGTGGCGCGGAATACACCGCCGTTGTCACCGACATCTTCGCCAAGGACGATGACATTCGGATCGTGTTCCATTTCATGGTGCAGTGCGAGGTTCACTGCTTCAACTAACGTGAGTTCAGCCATGTTTCCCTCCCTGCATTCGCATTGCTTTGTTGATTAGCTCATCCCTTTGCGCATGAAGCTCTTGGGGTAGGGATTCATAAAGGAAATCGAAGCCCGTTTCAGGCGCTTGATTCGGCATGTTGAGATAACGTTCAACGGCGATTTCTACTTGTTCTTTACAGTGGGCTTGCCACTCTTGCTCTTTCTCGTTACTCCAAACGCCTTGATTGGTGAGAAAAGCTTTAAGTCGACGAACGGGTTCATATTGCCAAGCCGTTTGAACCTCGTCCTCGTTACGATAGCGAGTCGCGTCGTCGGCGGTGGTGTGGTCGCTCAAGCGGTAACTTACTGCTTCAATTAACGTCGCGCCTTTGCCTTTTCTGGCTCGTTCGAGGGCAGTCATTGTTGCATCAAACACCGCAACGACATCGTTGCCATCCACCGTAATTCCGGGGATACCAGCGCCTTTGGCTTTCTCTGAGAGAAATTCCGCGGCACATTGCAAACTGCGCGGCACGGAGATCGCCCATTGGTTATTGTTCACCACAAAGACTAATGGGATGTTCCATGCGCCCGCACAGTTAATGGATTCAAGGAAGTCACCTTTGGAAGTGCCGCCATCGCCGCACATTACCAAAGCCGCATCGTGATTGCCTTGGATTTTCAGTGCTGCTGCAACACCAACGGCATGGGTGCACTGAGTAGCGATTGGGACACAGAAGGGGAGGTCTTTGCTAGGAAAAGGGCTGCCTTCAGGAGCGAAGTCGCTGCCGCGTTCATCGCCTCCCCAGTATTGCAGGTTCTTTTCCATTCCTATACCACGACACCACATGGCGGGCATATCGCGATAATAAGGAACAAACACATCACTGGCTTTTAGCGCTCTGCCTACCGCTATCCCAACGGCTTCCGAGCCAAGGTGCGATGGGTAGGTGCCTAATTTACCAGTGCGTTGCAGGGCAACGGCTTTGTTATCGTAGGTGCGAGTTAATATCATGTCTTGATAAAACCCGACCAATATTTCGAGATCAGCCCAGTTGGGTAGTTGGCTGACGAGGTTCCCATCATGGTCGATAAACCGATGCATGGGTAATGCCTGAACGTTCATCTCAAGCTCCTTTTGACGCTGCGGGTCTTTTGGACTGCAGCTGCTCATTGTTTCGATCTCAGCCTGTATGGGTACTCAGGCTTTGATATCAGCGCAAAAGGTCATACCTAGGATTGCAGTTGTTTTGATAGTTATCGACGCTTTTGGTGCTCGTCTCCCTAACAAAAGTGTGTTCTGGTAAAACACAAGGCGTCATTTATTACTGCTGTTTACACCGCCTAATCCAGTGATGAATCTTGGTATAACCAGATACAGTAAGTGTAAACAAATTGTTAAATTATGCTTTAGTTTGAGTTGTAACCCACAGTAAAGTTTCGCTTACACCGTACTTTTCTAGGATAAAACACTGCTTTTTTGAATTGTACGTTTTCGAAGTTGAAGGGAATCACTGAGTTTGACAGGAAATTTGTAATAAAATTATGCTGTAAAATTCGACAGGTTGAGTGATTTATCAACCATATCCGCGCAGATCCAGTAACACGTTAATCTCTCCGTCACGCTTTGACGATAGATTTGAATTTGTCGCTTCCCTCGATAGTTGAATGCAGGTAGTGTGGCGACTAATGAAAGTCAGTGATACGCATGGAGAAGTTATGTACCACATTCATGTTTACTTCCCGCTTCAGCAGCAGGATAAAGCTCAAGCCTTGAATGAGATCATTCGTCAAGAACGCCAAGATGTTTTGCGCGTTTTCCCTTTAGTGTGCAAGTTGGTTGGTCCACATAAGATGCCGATGTTTGAGCTGCATGTTGAATCGATAAGTGATGAGTTCATCGCATGGCTTGATACCATTCGTGGCAGCTTTTCGGTTTTGATTCATCCTGTCAGTGATAACGAGCTGCGTGATCATACCGAGCGTGCGATTTGGTTAGGTCGTGAGCTTGGCGTGTTTGAAGAAAAGCTCGAAGCATAATTCGTTTGGGTAGACCGTTTCTTTCCCTCCTGTTTGGTCTATCCAGATTCAGCAATTCCGTCCATCGTGTGCTAAACCTTAATAACGGTAGTGATAAAGTCGTCACTGCCGTTTTGAGTACATTTATGATGTTTAACAATGCATTAAAACAAGATTAAGCACAAAACCAGGGAAGTGCAGTTTACGACCCCAACGCCATTGGCAGTGGAAAAGGACATTTCTGGAGGGGAAAGGGTATGCTTACAATACTCTTAGTCGCACTTGCGCTGTATATTTTCTGGTTGTTGTTTCGTAACGGTCCTGCGTTTGCAGAGCGAGTGCCGAACAAAAAACGTAACTGGGTTGGACCTACGTCAAATCAAAAAGAATGGCAGGGCTATTGCTCCGAGGTCTTTCAGCCATTTAGCTCTCAAACTACCTTTTATGCCATCGCGTATTTCGCCAATTTTGTCGCTGCGGCAAATGCCATTTCTTGGTCGATCGTTTACGAGGGCGATTACTCCGTCATCATCAGTCGTTTTGGCAGTTACTTCATTCTCAATACGCACGATGCCTTGGTGATCTCTGGGTTCGTCGCACTGGCGTGTTTCATCATTAATTGGCAAATGGCGGTGCACTGCGCGGGCATCATGAGCCAGTATTTGGTGCGTATTTTGATCATCAATCGTACTCGCTTTGTCGCGATCAGTTTGGTGTTCTGCAGTTACTTTGCCTACCTGCTGACTGTCGGCATTTTCTGGTTGTTCCACGATGGATACTCCATTTGGCATGGGCTTACGCTCACTCCGGTATTTCTGCTGTTGGCTTTGTTGCTTGCGGTTGTGTTGCCATCAATGAAGAAAGAACCTGCCGAGAAAGAGTAAGCGCCACTTATTTCATTGAGTTGCGGTAGTAATTCCACTGAGGTTGAGGTAGGATTGCCGACCTTTTTTTCGTCAGTGGGAGGACTTATGTATATCGGCTTTGACTACGGCACCGCGAACTGTTCGGTGGCGAAAATGGAACAAGGTGAACCGCAACTTTTAAACCTTGAAGGGAATAGCCCTTACATTCCTTCCACCCTTGCTGCGCCAACGCGTGAGTCGGTGTCTGAACATTTGTTCCGCCATCGCAGCATCAAACCTTTCGATCAGGTTGGTGAGCAGGTTTTACGTCGCGCGATCAATCTTAATCGTGAAGAAAGCATTGAACTTGAGCCAGAAGACATGGCGTTTGGTCAAGCGGCATTGAATCGTTACTTGGAAGATCCTCGCGATATCTATTACGTGAAGTCTCCAAAGTCTTTCCTCGGTGCTTCTGGCTTGCGTGATGTTCAGCTGAGTTTCTTTGAAGATCTGGTTTGCGCCATGATGGACAACATCAAAGCGCAAGCAGAGAACAGTGCGCAGAAAATTATTACTGATGCAGTGATTGGTCGTCCGATCAACTTCCACGGTCGTGGCGGTGAGACGGCGAACATTCAAGCGGAAGGCATTCTTTTAAGAGCAGCAAAACGTGCTGGTTTTCAGAACATCGAATTCCAATTTGAACCGGTAGCGGCAGGTCTGGAATACGAAGCAACGCTAACCGAAGATAAAACCATTCTGGTGGTTGATATCGGTGGTGGTACGACAGACTGTTCTTTGATTCAGATGGGACCATCTTGGCGAGGTAAAGCTGACCGTACCGCAAGTCTGTTGGCGCACAGTGGTCAACGTATTGGTGGTAACGATTTGGATATCGCGTTGGCTTTCAAACAACTGATGTTCCCATTCGGTATGGAGAGCAAGATGGAATCGGGCATCATGATGCCAACCACGCAGTTCTGGAACCCAATTGCGATCAACAATGTGGAAGCGCAGAGCGATTTCTACTCACGTGAAAACTTATCGGCGTTGAAACTGCTGCACAAGCAAGCGCAAGAGCCTGAGAAGTTGGCTCGTTTGCTAGAGGTTTACCATGAGTCGCTGGGCTACAACATCGTGCGTCGCGCAGAAGAAGCCAAAGTCGCGTTGTCTGATCAAGCGTCTTACCGTGCGGGCATTAACTTGTTGTCGGAGTTGATTGAAGTCGATGTTCAACGTGATGAGATGATCGAAGCGATTGAATCACCGAAGAATAAAATGACGGCTTTGGTTACTGAAGCAGTAGAGCAAGCGGGCGTAAAACCGGATGCGATCTTTATGACGGGTGGTTCGGCACGTTCACCTATTTTGCGTGATGCAGTGCAGACAGTATTGCCAAACATTCCAGTGGTGAGTGGCAACTACTTTGGTTCGGTCACCGCAGGTCTAGCACGCTGGGCAGAGGTTTGCTTTAAGTAAGACTGAGCGAGGAACGAACGAGTAGGGAATCTCTAGAGTGCACATCAGTACAACCAAAGGTGCACACGGCTAGAATCATAGGTACCAAAAGAAAAAGAGCCCGCTGAAGTAGCGAGCTCTTTTCGTTTAAGCGATTAGTGATGGTGCGTGTGCTTTTCCATGTGGTCTTTCTTCTCAACCGCCATTTCTACTTCCACTTTACCTGCTTTTTTGAACGTCAAAGTCACAGGGAAACGGTCGCCTTCTTTTAGCGTTTGGGTTGGGTTGAAGATCATGAGATGGAAGCTGCCTGGCTTGAACTCTACTTTCTGCTGAGGCTCTACCTCGACTTCATCAATCTTAATCATCTTCATCATGCCGTCTTCTTTCGTGTGAGTATGAATTTCCACACGGTCAGCAATCGGTGTCGAAGCCGCAATCAGTGCGTCGTCGACGTCACCTAGGTTACTTAGCTGGAAGAAACCGCCAATTACTGGTGCATTTGGTGGCGCTTCACGGCTCCAAGGATGATCGATGTGAATCTTGCCTGCTTCGTATTCGTGAGCAAGGCTGAGTGGACTTGCCAGTAAAGCGACAAGAGCGATAGCTGTGGTTTTGATTGTTTTAAGCATTAGTGTTTTCCTTATGAAATTTGGCTTCTCCGATTCGAAAGTTCGATCGGCTTAATAGTTGTTTTCGTGTGCCACATGCAGAGCATTAGGCGAGGAAAGCACAAGGCGGTGATTGTTTTGGTGCGACGTGTTTATAGACTTGTTTGCCACAAATCGCGAATTGGTAATGTATGAGCGTGTTCTTAGTGCGCCTTAGCCAAGAAAGCGTAGCAAGGTAAAGTCCTAGCGCGATAGAAATAAAGAATTGCGCTGCTTGCAATAACGGACACTCAAATTGAAATCCATCATGCAGATTAAGGTCTTGAACAAATTCAGAATTGGGCAGTGCGTTGGCTTCAATCAGTTCGTTAATATCCACCCATTTAAAGCCATCAGCGGTACACAGCAACACCTTTTCATCTTGAACTTGGTTTAGCCAATTTTCGCTGTGGATTTGCGTAGGGTTCAGTGCCGCAGTCGATGTTAGGTACAGCTGAAACAGCACAGCGATAATGATCGTGATAGCGCTTAGTGTCTGTTTTCCTTGCTGTATTCTGAGTATATCCATGCGACTCGATAGTGAGATTTTTAACGCGGCGATACTAACAAACGAACAATAATTTGTAACTATAAGTTTATAAAATGGTGATGTGAGTGTGTTTTATTTGTTTTGTGGTTATTTGTTCTGAGAACCGAAATCGCAAATGTCGTTATCTAGTAGCCTTCTAAATCCATTGGTAGGCTGAATTTTAGGAATTTTGTTGGTGATTTTACGTGCTAGAATCGAACTGATTCAATTCAAACTGATTATCTATTCCTCACTTGTTTTCCATTAACAGAATTATGACAGTAATTTAATAAAGGATACGGTATTCTCCGCACCTTTGTAGTTGCTTGAAGCGCCCGTCACATAAGGGCTGCGGAATCTTAAGAAATTTCTCCAATGAAATACGAACAACAGATCGGATATCGATATCCTAAAGGTCGATTTGCTATGGTGAGCGTGTACGCGTTTACTGGCGCTGCGATTTTAGCATCGACTATTTTTTCTCTTTTACTGTTTTTGTCGATTGACGAAAACCCAATGATGCAGGCGCTATTCGGCGGTCTGGCAATCATCTTTGAAGCGGGCAAGTTTTACGCTTGGTATGAATACGGTGAGCGTCGTGCACACAGAAACTACACCGGAGCCCTAACGGCGTTAGTGTTCTATCTGGTGCTTGCCGCTATCTCTATCGGCGGCAGTATCGGTGGCATCAACAGTGCGACCAACAGCGCCCAAAGTCATATCTCTGTAGAACAAGCGAAAGTGGAAGCCTACAACCGTCAGATTGCGTCAATCGATAAGCAGATTGAACTGAACAACATGGCGGCGCAAAAGTACATCGAGATGGAGCGTATCGCAACTGGCGTAACGCGCATTCAAGAGCAGAACAAGAAGCTACGTGAAGAGCAGCAACGTTTAGCAACAGAGCGTGATAGCTTACCGCCAGTGGCGCAAGGTTCGGTGATTGGTCTTATCGACAGCTTAGCGAAAGCGTTTGGAACGACATCTTCTCAGGCGCAGCTGGGCTTGGTGGTGTTCTTATCTATCTTGTTGGATTTCTTTGCTGCTTTCTTTGTGGGTTTGATTGGTGAAGAGAATCGCTTCCGCCATTTCTTCCGTCGTAACGACGGGATAACGTTAGCAAACATCCGAGATATTGACCCAGAGCCAGCGGGATACTTGCCTCATATCAAAGAGGAAGCCGAGCCTGAAGCGCAACAAGAGCTTGAACCAGAAGAGCCAAAAACGTTATTAGAGCAGGTGAGTGACGCGTTAAAAGGTCACCAAATTACTTGCACCAAAAAAGCGGTGGCGAAGCAGTTCAGACTTTCGGCAGAAGAGGTCGACAAAGTGTTTGAAGAACTAGCTAAACTTGGTTTAGTCGGTAAGAAAGCCAACCACCATTACCACTGGATTGGTCAGACCGAAGTGGCTTAAGCATTGTGAACGAAAAAACAAAGGAGCGTCCAGATGGACGCTCTTTTCATTTACTCTAAACCCATATTTCACCAATCGACTCACTTCAGGCTGACGATTAATCAGTGATGATCTTCTTGGTTGTGTTTTTAATAGGTTTCTTCTCTTTCTCTGGCATTGCAGCGTCGACGGCCTTACCTGCAAGTCCTTCCTCGGGTAGCGCGTCTTTACCGGCTTCTACCGTGCTGTCTTTTAAGGCTTCTTTTGGTGTGCATCGACCACCGACTCCCACTACCGCTTTAGTGGCTGTTGCTTTGGCTGCTTTTTCTGCGTCACAGTCTGGGTCCAATACGCCAGCATCCGCAGAGGTTGCGCCAAATAGGAGGAGAAGTAAGGCAAGGTTACGTTTGCTCATTACAGTTACCGTCTTCATGTCAACATGGATTAAGTGTAACTGAGTGATATGAGTTTGCAGGAAAAGAAAAGTGCCGCAGACGCGACACTTGTGAGTTTCTGTTGTAATTTCGGAGCCTTAGTCGTTCGCGACCTCGATTTCTCTTGCGATATTTTGATCGTTTACAACTACACCATCAACTTCAATAGTCGCACCGTCTAAGTTCGCTTCTTGTACGCCATTAAGCTGAGTATTGGTATCAATCACAACCGTTTTGGTTTGGAATTCTGGTCCATGATCGTTTTGGCAAGCAAGCACGAAAGTTCGGGAGTTTGCGTCGTAACTGTTTACTAAGCCTGTGCACTCAAAAGACTCTAATCGCTCTGATGTATTATCGTTGTTTGTTGCCGCGAAACTGCTTGCTGAAATACAAGCACCGAAAAGCATAATTAGAGGTAGTGTCATTTTACGCATTATTAATCCCTCATTTGGTCATACGTATCTGTTGTAAAAATTGAAAAGAAAAGACGATACGAGAGAGGGAAGAAGCACCACAAAGGCGGTGCTTCTTAGTTGTGTTTGTTGTACTTATTTCGACTTAGTCGTCAGATTCCAAAGGCTCAATCTCAAGTGCAACATTTGTGTTGTTGATGATAGTACCTTCAACTTCTACATGTTTATTTGCGATGTTTGAAAATGACAGACCATCTTCAAACATTGTTTTGCTATTTACGACCACGCTAGAGTTATCGATAGTTTGGTTTAAATCATTCCAACAATGATCGATGTCGAAAGTTGCGGTGTCCACGCCATTAATTTTGTGGTTTGCTACCCAGCCAGAACATTCGAACTCATTAACGTTCCAATCTTCTTCGTTATCATCTGCCCAGTCTGGCTTTTCAAACTCGACATGAGTTGCAACCGGGGTGTTCAATGTTCCCATGACAGAAGTCACTTCAACTTCAGAGCCGACGGCTAGATTGGCGATCAACGCTGGGTTACAAGGTGCGTCATCATCATTTTGGAAGCAAGTTTTGCCATCAATGATAAATGTTCCGCGGTAGTTAAGCTCGAAGGCGCTCTGGTCTTGGTTTACCCAAGTGACGATGCCTTCAACATCATTTTCTCCTTGTAGTTGGTTGTAGCTTTCAACTTCAACTAACGAGGCATGAAAAACGTTGCCATTGAAAGAGCCTTCTGCTTCCACCCATTGACCCACTTGTAGATCCGCAATGCGGTCATAAGCGACAGCCACATTTGCACCAAGTTTGAATTCTTTCTTATTAAGGTCAATGCTTGAAATTCGACCTTCAACTTCATCTTGATCAGACAAGCTGGTTTCAAATTTTACGACTGAAAGTACTTTGTATTGGTTGTTCGCCGCAGGTAGAGACGACACCATTACCCAGTCACCACTGTCAATATCAGAGTTAATGAGTTCTGGATAGACAAGTTCAAAACCATTGATGGTGAACTTGCCCGCGTTTTTGTCGATGATCTTAATGTGACCAGTCATGGTTGGTTCTAGTGTTACAACAACGGGTGCACTAGACGATTTTTCCTGACCAGAACCAACTTGAACCATCATGTTAGGCTTCACAGAAGCAAGGTTGGTTTGTTTACCACCATACATAACTTCTGATACGCGGTAAGTGTAGCCATTTACTGTGATTGAACTGTTTTCACTACTTACAGACTCTACGGTACCGATAGATGCACTTGGTTTCGCTACAGGTTGAGTTGACTCTCCTTCCGTAGGATGTGTAGAAGAGTTATCGCTACCTCCAGACCCACCACAACCTGATAATGCAAAACCCACTGCCGCTACAAGCGCTAATTTTTTCATGATATCGACCTATTTTGAAAGCTTATTTATGAATTTGGTTGTATCTTATGGCGCTTATCGTGAAGTGTTCGTGAAGAAACGTGAGCCTATGAAAATATTAATTGTCGATGATAATCACAATGTTTCAGAAACTATTGCGGATTATCTAGAGCTCGAAGGAATGACGATAGATTGCGCTTACCATGGAGAGGCTGCGCTAAATTTAATTCAAGAAAATCATTATGATGTCATCATTATGGACATCATGATGCCAAAACTTGATGGCATCAGTACAGTCGAGAAACTCCGTCGTGAGCAACTTTGTGGTACCCCAATTTTGTTCTTGACCGCCAAAGATACTCTCGATGATAAAGTCGCGGCATTCAATGCTGGTGGTGATGACTATTTGATGAAGCCATTTGCCATGCAAGAACTTAGCTTGAGAGTACATGCATTAGCCAATCGAGGTCCAAGGCAAGATATTGGCACGTTAAAGTTTGCAGACATAAGCTTAGATGTGAGAACCGATGAAGTGACTCGCAATGGTAAACACATCAAACTCAGCCGCATTCAAACTAAAATTCTAAAGCTGCTTTTAAAGCGCGCGCCTGCAGCGGTGTCTCGTACCGAAGTAATTGATAATGTATGGGGTGATGAGCCTCCAGGCAGCGATGCATTGAGAAGCCATATCTATGGTTTAAGAACGGCGCTCGACAAGGGTTTTGATGATTCCAGACTAGAGACGATTCATGGACAAGGTTACCGACTCAAAGCATAAAGAATACCCAAGTATTTATCGCAAGATCCGCTGGGGATTTGGTTTAATGACCTTTGCGATGTTTACCTTATTTTGGTCGTTAATTTATGTAGCGGAGAACAAACTCGAAGTACTGAGCTTACACCACTGGTTGGATACAGAGGTAGAGCTGTACCAAGAGAACTTCCAAAACATGGGGTGGGATGCGCCGCTTCCTAACGTTCTAGAATTTGATTCTTATTGGAGTGAAGCACCAACACCAGAGTGGCTGTTGTCTTTCAAGTTTCCCGGTTTCTATGAATACCTTTTAGGCGAGGAGGATAAGCATTTTGTCGTGTTTGATCACCCGTCTGGTAAAGGCTTGATGTACATTGTCTTTCAAGATGACTCGGATGACTACTTGGATGAATACGAAAGCTCGCTGCACCAATTCACCTTCTTTTTAGGTGGATTGTTTTCTTTGATCATGGTTGGCTACGGTGTCTATATGGTGCGCATTTTGTCGCGTCCACTTGCCAAGATTGAAGACAAAATAGGGCGAATGCCACCTGACCAACCGGGTTTCGATGTGGATACCAAATTCAGCGAGACTCGTCATATTGAACAGACTCTGTTAGATAGTAAAAATGAAATCGCAGGGTATTTTCGTCGTGAGCAAGAGTTTAGTCGCTTTGCTTCTCACGAACTGCGCACGCCCATTATGGTTATTAAAGGCTCAACAGACATTTTGGCTCGCGTACCGGATCAACCGCCCATTGCTCACAAAGCTATCACACGTATGCAATCGGCTTGTGAGGAAATGAGAGTGTTAACGGAAGCCTTCTTACTATTGGGTAAAGAGAAGGTAGAGCCGCAACACTATGCCGATCATGCGTTAACCACATGCTTAAAACAGCAGTTAGCTGAGCTTGCACCTCTATTTGCTAAACAGGGAGCAGAATACAACCTGAGCGAAAATGAGAGTGGGCTCGTTCATGCCCCAGAGAGTTTTGTGACGATTGTAATTAATAACCTGATCAAAAACGCGTTTAGCTACAGTATTGGCGATATTGAAATCGTGTTGATAGGCACGCAACTTACTATTGTTAATCGACACGATGGTAACGAAACCTACAATGCAGGTTATGGTTGTGGCTTAGTTATTGTCGAACGTATTTGTGAGCGCATGAGTTGGCCATTTGAACTGGATGATGATGGCGTAAGGTTTACCGCTACGGTTGATTTTCGATCGTAAAGTCATCAGATCATTAGATTCCAGTAACACACTCATAAACGGTTAGTTGCAAAGCCAGAGCCTCGACTCTGGCTTTTTTGTTCCTAACTGCCAGTGAAACAAGAAAAAATCTCGATTTGAATTAGACTCATAAGAGTAAAAATGAAACCCAAGGAATGGTTATGCTCTCTTATCAGGTCAGCCGAAGTATCGAAATCGAAAAGACGCAAAGTGAAATCATCGATTATCTGAAAGATTTTACCCATTGGTCCGAATGGTCACCATGGATAATTTTGGAACCGGATTGCGAACTTACGTACAGCGAAGAACAAGGAAAAGTTGGCTCAGGATATCAATGGAATGGTAAACGTATAGGTACAGGGGCGGTGGTACTGGAAAGTACACAAGAGCATCGCCTTGATATGGAGTTACACTTCTTTCGACCATTTAAAAGTCAGGCGAAAGTGACATTGATTGTGACGCCGTCACAGAAGGGGTGTGCAGTAGAATGGATGATGCAATCCCGTGTACCTTGGTTTTTATTCTTCCTTAAGGGGATGTTTAAATCCATGATTGAAATGGATTATGATCGCGGTTTACGTATGCTAAAAAGCCAGTTGGAAACCGGGCAAGTCTTATCTCAACTCAAAGACCTCGGTTCCCGGAAACAAAACGAAGTCAGCTACATTGGCTTGGCTGGGGCAGGAACTATTTCAGAGATTGGTCCTGTTATGCAGCAGCATGTCGAACGCTTGTTTGAAATGGCAGAAAAAGAAAACCTCCCCGTTACTGGTGAGTTGTTTTGCTACTACCTTTCGATGGACATGAAGCGTGGTTATTTTGAGTTTATCACGTGCTTACCAGTACAAGCAGGAGTCGTGGCGAGTGGCGAGTTTGTTGCTGGAACTATCCCCGCCAGTGATACTTATGTCGTTGAACATAAGGGCGAATACTGGTTCTTAGGTAACGCGTGGTCATTGGTGATGAACCTAACGCGACAAAATGGCATTAAAGTGAAAACCAAGCCGTTAGGGATCGAACGCTATATGAACAACCCCAATGAGACAGAGAAAGCAGATTTGTTGACCGAGGTAATTGTCTTCAAGAAATGATATGCGTTGTAAAAGTATGAAGAAACACCATGTTTCAATCCAACTGCATGATAATATTGATTAATCAATTAGAACGATAACCAAGTTGATGAGTGCGATGCTCAAGTACCTCTCAGTTACTTGGATAAATAGCACCATCGCATTATGTCATGGATGAGATATGAAACTTAAATATTCCCTAATTACTGCCTGCTTATTTGCGTCTACTTCTTATGCGGATGAAGCCCCTAAAAACATCATCTACATGATTGGTGATGGCATGGGACCTGCTTTTACGACTGCATATCGTTACTACCACGATGATCCAAGTACAGAAGAAATAGAACCAACAGTATTTGACTCAATTTTAGTCGGTATGGCGAAAACCTATCCAGACGATGCTACTTATGTCACTGACAGCGCTGCGAGTGCAACGGCATTGAGTACAGGGGTCAAAAGCTACAATGGTGCGATTGCGGTTGATACTGAGAAGAAGCCAATTAAGACAATGTTAGAGATGGCAAAAGAGCAGGGTATGACGACGGGGCTTGTCGCAACCTCGCAGATCAATCACGCTACCCCAGCGAGTTTTGCCGCACATAACGAATCACGCCGAAACTATGATGAAATCGCCAATGATTACGTCGACAATAAAGTGGATGATCAACTGCCAGTCGACTTGTTACTCGGAGGTGGTGTCCGTTATTTCGAACGAGATGACCGTAACTTAGTTGAAGAGTTTAAAGAACAAGGGTATCAGTATATTACGGACTTCAAACAACTTCCGGCGTTGCAAACCTTGCCTGCTCTTGGCTTGTTTGCAGATAAAGCATTTCCGTTCGCATTGGATGAAAACCCAACTCGATTGCAAGTGATGACCAACAAGGCGTTGTCCTTACTTCAACGCCAAGATAACGGCTTTTTCGTCATGATTGAAGGCAGTCAAATAGACTGGTGTGCTCATGCGAACGACATTGCATGTGCGATGGCAGAAATGGATGACTTTGCAAAATCAATTGAACTGGCAAAAGCTTATGTTGATGCTCACCCAGATACGCTTTTAGTCGTTACGGCGGACCACTCCACGGGTGGTTTAACCCTCGGTGCTAATGGTCAGTATTTATGGGATACAGAAGCGATTAAGGGCGTTCATACTACAGCGTGGCCGTTGGCGATGTCTTTGGCCAAATCTCACGATATGATCGCGACGTGGAATGAGTCCGTAGATTGGGCATTAACTAAAGATCAAAGCCGACAACTGGCATACGCGAAGTTGAGTGAAGAGCCAGCTAAAGCGCTTTACAAAGAAGTGAAGGATATTATCAATAAGAAGAGTTATACCGGCTGGACGACGAAAGGACATACCGCAGTCGATGTTCAGGTCTTCGCTTATGGTAAAGGCTCTGAGCAGTTTATTGGTTCGCAAAACAATACGGATATCGCTAAGAAACTAATCAACTTTATTCAATAATGAATGGGTGTCGATTGATAGTTTCTCGGGAGCGAACTTGTTGTAAAGTCGTTAGTTTTACGTGCTTCTTCATTTCTTAAAAAAATACCTCAGCGATTGCTGAGGTATTTTTGATTAAAAGCCAACTTCTCTTGCTAGAGAATTATTGTGCACGGTATTTACCGCTGTTTAATTCAATTTTAGACGCTTTTACGCGACTGTCAGCATTCAGATAGTCACTGATGCCCAAAAGGTCTTGTCCTTCAGAGGCTTTGAATACCGCTGATTCGCCCTGAGCGAAAACAACTTCAAGTTTGAGTTCTTTTGCTACTGCTTTAGCGTCTGCTGGATTTTTTACCGTGACAAAGATAAGGCCGGTTGCTTTTGATACATTGCTAAATGCATTCTTAAACACCTCGTCACCTGCATGCAATTCAGCGGCTTCTGAAAGGTTGTCGACAGACAGTTTACGGTAATCTTGACCGTTAATTTCTACTGCATCAGACGCGATGAACAAGTCTGGTGTTGGTTGCTCCGCTAATTGTTGCTCTGCTTGTACGGCAGTTGCCAACGTTGATAGAGCCAAAATCGAAAATGTCATAAATTTCATGTGAATGACTCCTTAGTGACCAAAGATACGCATAGACCAGTTCTTGATAACGCCTGGCTTAGCATTGTTTGCCATCGGTACATCATAGATAGCTGAAGAATTGAAATATGCAATGAATGAGAACACTTCATCACCATTAGTATCGATAGCGCGTAGCGTCCATTCACCTTTCGCGTTTTCACCATAGAAGTGGTTCGAAAGCATCAGTTGGTTCTCGTAACCCGCAATGCTTGGATCCAGTGATTGTCCAACCAGACCGTTGCGAGGCGTTTGTAGAACAGAGCGAGTGCCTGATGGAGAGATCAGCTCGATTGCCAAATCTGGTAGACGTGAGTGCTCCAGTGTTAGCTTTACTTGAACCGATTCAACCGTAATGTCATCAGTAACAGCAATGGCTGATGCTCCGCCCGCTAGACTTGCGTCTGGAACACTGACTTCTGTGGAGTTGCTTGCCCAAGGCGTAATGATTTGTGCTGGCAGAACATTGTTTGTCATGCGTGCACGTTTCATTGCTTCGTCTAGGTTTACAGCACCAAAGCCATAGAACGTATGGAAATTAACGCCAGCTGCGTTCGTCTGCCATGGAGAAATCGCTTCATAGCTAACAACTTCGCCTTGATTATTAACGAACTCAAGTGGCACTCCTGGGTGATCTTCGTCTGTTACACTTGCTGTTTCTGCAAGTAACGCACGAACGTCACGAGCAGTCAGTGCGTGGTTAGTTGACATGATGGCAGCAATGGCACCTGAAGTGTTTGGCGCTGCAGATGAGGTGCCATTCATTGTGCTGGTGTAGTTACAGTTTGGATCTTGCTCTGTACCACCATGGAGACCGTTAATACCAAGATCAGCACTGGTGTTTTGACCTTGTTCACAACCCATCAAGTCGGTGGTGACCATTGCTGGGAAATCTTGACCGTATTCACCAGCAGGCGCTGCAACCCAAACGTTTGAACCCACTGAAGAGTAACTTGCGCGGGTACCATCAGCACGCAAAGCGCTGGTTACTAAGTTGTAGTAATTTGAGTTGTCATAAGACTGCACTGCGTTGTGCATAGGTAGCCCTTTGTTGCCACCGCCAGTAAAGAAGTCACCTGGTAATACAAAGAATCGACCCGTATTGAAGTAACGATAGCCGTTACCTGCTGATTTTACGAACACGGCTCCGCGACCCCAAGCGTTATTCTCGCTGACGTCTTTCATCACATCCACTTCCAATTTGAACTGTGGATCGTTTTCATCGAAAGCAATTGGGGAAAGAGGACTAAAGCCGTAGCTTTGGTTGAATACACGAACATCGCTTGTTGACGCATCTGCACCGTGAGAAATCAACCAACCTTCAAGAGTTTGGTTTGCGAGCCAGTTAAAGCCCATAAGAGAAGAGCGAGAAGCGACACCGCGAACCCCTTCGCCATTGTTACCAACGGCACTGATCAGACCGGCAACCGCGGTACCGTGACCATTTGCGTCTACCGGATAATCAGATGGGAAAGGAGAGTCTTCGATGAAGTTTCGGCTACCTGTGACTACGTTACCTGCAAGATCTGGGTGATCGATCTGTACGCCTGAATCAATGACCGCAACCTTAACGCCAACACCAGCAATGCCCATTGCTTGAGTGAGTGTTGTGTTTAGGTCGTTACCGGCAACCGCAGGGTTCGCTGCAAACGCAGTTTGTCCGGTGTTGTTTAGGTGCCATTGCTCAGAATAGAGCGGATCGTATGCCGAGACGGCAGGTGAAATGCCTACTGCTAGCATCGCAGCGAATAGGCGATTAATGCGTGTTTCCATTTGTGACCTCATGTCTTTGTTTGGAATTTTTCTTCCTGTTCGGTACTCCTTTAAACAGGTCTAAACAAAGCTAGCGGTTAAAAATGGAGACGAAAACTGTTTACATCTTATTTACTTTTGTTTTTCGACGCACGACAGTATCTTAGTGTTAACCACTTGAAGGTACGTAAGATTCTAGATATTTGGTGAAAATATAGCGTGTTTGAAAAGCAGGAATATTAGTGTAATTTCCTGCTTTTTATGGAATGAGGTGATTTATATGGCAGGTTGTATGGTTGCCTCAGGTTCTGTAGGGGCTTTCTCTTTGCGAGACAACAGACCGTCAACCACTTTCTCAATGTAGAGTTGCTTATATTGTTGGTCACACCAACGCTTGTTCAAACCTCGACGGTTGAACTCAGCACCAATCGCAACACGTGTTTGGTTTGAAGCGCGATTGTAATACAAGGTCTCACACAACTGCATGTTACTCATCTGTTGAGCGTATACGTTGACGCTGCTGCTTCTCATCCCAAGTTGTGCAGCTTGTTGGTTGCTGCATGCTGCTAAAAACAAAGGCGCAATCGCAGCAAAAATCCATGTTTTCTTCATTGTTCTGCTCTATGACGTCGAGTGAATCTTGTACTGGTTACGACCAGCTTGCTTTGCATCATACAGAGCTTGGTCAGCAGCGAAAAACCACTTATCCCACTCTTGTTTGATAGTTTGCGCGCTTAATTCATTAACCGCGCCAAGAGAGATTGTCGCGCCCATGGAGTCAGAGTCAACCTCTAGGTTGTTGTTTTCAACCGCAAGTCTCAAACGGTCCAATGTTTTTGCACAGTCGTCGGCATGGCTAATTTCGAAGAGAAGCACAAACTCTTCACCGCCCCAGCGAACCAGCAAGTCGCCAGAACGTGTCGCTTCATCGAGTATTCGTGCCACATGCATCAACATTTTGTCGCCCAAATCATGACCATATTGGTCGTTGAACACTTTAAAGTAATCAATATCGATGATCGCGAGAGCAAATCGACGACTTGGGCTTCTGCGCGCCATATTATCGAGCCAGTTCGGTAAGAAGCGGCGATTGTGTACCTTAGTTAATGGGTCCGTTGTGTTCTCTTGTGCAAGTACTTCATTGATTCGGTTCATCTGCCTGATATAACGGAACAACCAAAAACCAATGACGGCGACAACAAAGAAGTAGAAGATTTCGCGATAACGCTGCGACTCCAGTTCAGAAGCTTGCAAAGCATTCTTAGCCTCTAAAAGAGTCAGTTCTTTTTGTGCCAGTTTCGCTTCCAAATCGAGTTTGATATTAATCATCTCGTCGCCATGAATATGATTTTCAAAGCTCTTTTCTAGATTGCGGAGAAGCTCTAATGCGTTGAATGCTTCTTCGAAATGCTTAAGCTGTTGGTTTGCTCGGATAAGAACTAAATACAGATCCATTTTTTGTTTGGTCTCTGCACTTGCTGTTTCACTTAACCCTTCTAGGGCGAGATTTGCACTCTTTATCGCTTGCTCGAACTTACCATCTTGAAGATAAGCTTCTGAAAATGCTTCATAGCATGCTGCTTTCATGCCTTTTAGGTTTTGTGGATTGGGTAAATCTAAACAAGCTTGCGCCAACTGATAGGATTCTTCCATTTTCCCAAGCGTGCTGAGTAGCTGGGATAGGTTAGATACCGAGTTATGCTTAATTCTAACTGACCCTGTCGCCATTGATAGTTTGGCTGCTTCTTCGAAGTAACGCTCAGATTCCTCGTACTTTTCCATCCCAAAGTTAATGACACTCAAGTTTGCGTACATAATGGCTAAGAAAAGGCTATTGTCGTACTTCTCTTGGCTGTTTAAATAGCCTTTTAATGCTTGGTCTAGATAAGTCTTTGCACGATCCCAATCTGATAATTCCATATACAGAGAGGCAATGTTGTTGAGCGTCATCGCGATTTGAATTTCGAACTCTGAATTTTCCAACAAGTCATAAGCAGTTAGATAGTGTTTTAGACTTGTTTGTACCTGAGAGCGTTGAACTTCGGCATTTCCCAACCAACGGTAGGCGCGTCCTTGAAGGGAGTTATAGCCAATTTTTCGAGAGATATTAATAACGTCATGAAGAAGAAGTTCACCTTGCCAGACTTCATCGGCCTCCACCAATTCTACTGCTTGATTCAGTTTTGCCTCGGCAATAACCCACTGCAAATTATGAATGGTACCGAATTCGACTAGGTTTGGGATTTTAGGTAGAGGAACACCTTCATAACGCTCAAGATAAATACGAGCAAAATAATACAGAGCTTGGGATTCTGGTGAGGCGTCTTTAGGTAGTGAAAGTTCACTGGATTTAATTGATCGCGGTTTGCCGATGGAGTCAAAGTAGAACTCAAGCATCGGATAGTCGTCTTTAGCGATATGGTGCCTTAGGTAACTCTCTTTGTTTGGTTGTTCAGAGGCAAAGCTAGAAGACAGACAAAGTGTACTTAGGACAATCGGAAAAATAGTTCGTAACGTTTTAAGCGGGAAAAGCATTAGTTTGGTGATAAGAGCTGACTCTTATAATTGAAACACATGTGAAGTCTATCACTTATTCTGAGTGATTACCCATAGATTTAGGCAGTCTATCTATGCTTGTAAAACCTTTATCAGATCAATGTTTGTAGAGGGTTGACATTACGGGAATTTAAAAACGAAGGACTTTGGAGAAAGGAGAGCGTCGGCTGATGAGTCCTAACCAGATACAAACGAACTGAAGTTGTTAGAAGTTTAAAAGAGGAGAGTGAACTAGCAAACAAAGAGAGGGATCTGCCTTAAAAAAACGTTTGATCTCTAAAATTTCATCTCGTTGTCATAAATATTTAATATTGCTATGTCTTGTGGAAAAAGGCGTTTTTAGACATAGTGTTATTAAGCCATGAAAAACTGGCTGTTCCCATCAAAAAGGAGATTGCCTATGCACAACGAAATGATTCAACCTTCTCGCTTCGGTATTATCGGTCGTACTTGTATTGCTTCAGTACTGATGATCGCAGGTGTTTTCACTCTCATTCAATGAGACAGTAACGAATCATCACTGATAAGAAAACCATAGCAAAATTCAGGGAATTACCTTAATAAAAAATAAGGTATTCCCCTGAAAATCTCGCCTAAATCTCTTTTCTTAACTCAACAAGCTAAAAACCAACGCACTTACTGCAACAATACCTGTCATTAGTACAAAGTATGTAGATGCTTTCCCACGATACTTCTGCAGCCCTTTCACTTTATATACCGCTAACATCGGCATAATAAATAAGATCATGGCAATGACTGGACCTGATAGAGCTTCCATCATGCCTAGTATGCTTGGGTTCATGATTGCTGCAATCCAAATAGACACAAACAGTACGACTACACTGATGTGATCAACACGTCGTTTTGGCATATCAGAATGCTTAGTGATCAAACCATTCAGGCTTTCGCGCGCGCCAAGGAAGTGACCAAGGAATGAAGAAGTAATGGCAACGAAGGCGACAAGTGGCCCCAAAGTTGCAATGAATGGGTTTTCTGTTGCGTTAGCTAAGTAAGACAATACCGATACGTTTTGTGCTTTTGCTTCTGCCAATTGCTCCGGGGAAAGAGCAAGCACGCATGAGAAGACAAAAAGCAGCACAAATGCGATCAGCATAATGCTTGTGCGGCGCAAGATCAGCTCTGATTTTACATCGGCACCTTCTTCATAGTGTCGGCGTTGTACATTCGCAAAACTTGAGATCGCCGCAGCGTGGCTAAATGAGAAGATGACGACTGGAATCGCCAGCCACATTGTGCTTGCGAAAGATGACATTTCTGGTGCATCCATCACTGGCATGCTCCAGTTTGGCATTAGATAAAATGAAAGAAACGCCAGAATCGCAACCAACGGGTAAACCATGATAGCGAACGCACGTAGCATCACTTTTTCACCCGCCATCATGATAGCAATCAAACTGAATACTAATACGCCAGATAGTAGGGCACGTGGCAGTGGCTCCATACCCGCTTGGTTGACCATAAAGCTGTCAACGGTGTTGGTAATACCTACGCCATAGATAAGTAGAATCGGGAAGATAGAAAGAAAATACAGCAGCGAAATCGAACGACCAGCTTTCGCTCCGAAGTGCTCTTCTACAACATCTGTAAAGTCTGCATTTTTGATTTTGGATGACAGCACAAAGCGAGCAAGACCTCGGTGCGCTAAGTAAGTCATTGGATAAGCGAGGATCGCCATAACAACCAAGGGCCAGAAACCACCGATGCCTAGATTAATAGGAAGAAATAGAATGCCTGCACCCACGGCAGTACCAAACAAGCTTAATACCCAGTGAGTATCATGTTTTGTCCAATTATTTGTTGTGTTTAATTCACTAAAATTTAACGTTTCTCGAGATTCTTTCACTTAAAACTCGCCTTTATAAAAATAATAATCGCGCGGATGTTATATGTTTTAGTGATTGTTATCACATTGGTGGAGTGGTGAATCATGCTGGTGAAAAGGCAGTGGTGTAAATTATCGAACCATGAAAATTTGCAAAAAGCGATATATAGTTTCAATTTTATATATTAAAACTGAAACTATATCGTGAAATTTAACGATTTTTTGGTTTTAGATGTTGTGGTTAAGCTTTGTTCGATAACTTTGTAAGGTAGTCATGTAAGGGAAGTGGCTTAGCAACACCAAACCCTTGAGCAAACTGAATATTTAGCGACTCTAGGGTGTCAATATGTGCTTGTGACTCCACAAATTCGGCAACGGTTACTAATTTCATGCTGGTGGCAACTTGGCTGATGGCTTGAACGATAATTCGGTCGTTTTCACTATCAACGATATTTTTTACAAAAGAGCCATCAACTTTGAGCACATCCAGTGGGAGGCGACGTAAATAGTCAAAACTGGCGTATCCGGTACCAAAGTCGTCCAATGCGATGGTCGACCCTGATGCGCGAAGAAGATCGAGATTGTGAATAGCGATGGGTTCATTGCGCAGCGCATCCGACTCGGTTATCTCAAAGCACAGTTTATCCATTGGTATATGATGCAACCTAGCTTCTGCCTGTATGTCTTCCGCCATCCCTTCATAATTGAGTGCCTTAGCGGTCAAGTTGATGGCACAGCGTCCAACAAGATTCCAATCTTCCACTTGCGCCTTTAGTGCGCTGAACGTGTGTTCAATAACCCACTGATCTAATTCTAATTCGAGTCCAAACTCATTGATCAACGGGAAGAACTCAGCAGGTGACATGAGCTCACCTTGGTTTGGCTTTAACCTCAGAAGGATTTCGAAATGCGCGGCTTGAGGTGTTAGCGTCAGGGCGCGATACGGCTGACAATAGAGCTCAAACTGATTCTCACGAAAGCACTGTTGGATAAAGCTGAGTTGATTGAGTGTGTTGGATTGCTGGTGGTTGTGAGTTACCCAACTCACACAGCTTTGCTGATGAGCTTGTTGCTCACACAGTTTAGAGATAAGTGGGTCAAGGTTACTATTGCCAAAGGTTGAAGCGCACTGAATTGTTCGTTTTACGAGACTAATAGCTTTGTCGTCGAAGTAAAAATAGAAGCTATCTAGTAGGCTAATCAGAGTATCGAGCTCTTTTTCCATGTTTGGTAAGCGGGGCGCGATGCAGAGTAAACCACTCGCAAAAGGAGGCAGGTAGGCGCGCTGCAAGTGCTCAGTATTTGATGCGAGATATTGACTGAGCTGTTTCATTAATTGCGCTCTACCATGATGACCTAGACCACTTAGCTTCGACAACGTAGGCTCAAGGTCTATGTAAATCAAAGTAGCATTCGTGTGCTTTGCGACATCGTCTTTAAGTTGCGCGAGATTGTACAACCCCGTGAAGCTGTCGATACGCTCTTTACGAATGGCATTGCGTGTGGTGACGTAGTTTTTAATCGTGTGAGCGCCAAGCATAAACGTAAGCATGGTGAGAACAAACAACACCAAAAGCATGGCGTAAACTTGCTCTCTAGAGAGAATATCCGCGTTGAATCGTTTTATGATGCTTTCGATACAAATCAATAAAGTGGCGGCGCCTACCAACATTGGTCGTACCAAGCCAAACTTGCCTAACGCCATGCCTACCAGACAAAGCAAAATCAAACTCAAGGTGTTGAGTGTTAGTGGGTTAGTCGTTGATATAGCCGCCACAAGGAAAAGCGCACAAATCATCAGCCATAATCTGAAATGCAAAGGACTGGAATGAGCGTCCATCATGGCGCGGTCGAGCTTTAAATAGGGCGCATTATCACCATCGAGCACGTAGCTCAGTCCTAGGCTTAATAAAGGGGTCAGTACCATTTGCGTTAAAATCGCGCTCAAAACTGAATAGGCGATAAACTCAAAAGAAAAATCTGGCGCTCCTCCAAGAAGTGCACTGATCAGAAGCAAAAGTGCGGTGTTCGCTATTGGGTAAAGAATGCCGATTAAAATGGCGAAGTAACCTAACTTTAGTGTGAAGTTGTAAGCCAGTACACGCTTCAATGCAGCGCGATAAAGTTGGCAAAATAGTAATGGCAGGGTGGGCAAAAAGAAGGCAAATAATAGCGCCATCTCCCAAGGACGCTGGGAGAAGACGGTATAGTAAAATAGCAGGCTCGCGACAATGGTCGGCAATACTCGCCAACTGTATCTTAAGGTCACAGCAACGACAAAAGCGGCTGTGAAAGAGAGTACATGGACACGATCTTGCGAGATAACATAGAAATTAGACAGGCTATAACTGACTTGTATCGCGCAAAAAATTAGGGTTTGAATGCCTAAAAACTGCCACCACTTTTTATTTTTATAATCGAGCAAAGGGTTGATTTGCTCGAATCCAGACATCGACATTATTCAACTCTAATTATGACAACTTAATTGAAGCGCTGACGTAAACGCTAGCGGTACATTTTCGTAATGAATCGCTTGCTAATGAGCCTGATTGCTCAATAAGGACGACTGCTTTCGTCTCGTTATTATTATTTTTGTATATAAGAGCGGCGATTATTCAACAAAAAACGACCAACAATCAAATAAAAACTGGTATGACGTTCCATTAGTTAAAACTGGCTCTCATCATCAAGAATTGGTCTGACCAAAGCAAAAAGAAGTATACCCAAGGAGACTCGCCCTTCGGGAGCATGTCATTGAGTTGATTTCTGCGTCACCCAACTTGATGACAACGCTCTGAACCCTGCATCTTGAAGTCGCTTGGGTATATCAATGTGAACTGCATGAAATCGTTAGGTTTTATCGCACTTTGCAACTATATTCACTCGGAGAATTTTATAAGGAAACATTGCCAATGCAGATCACCTCAGCAGATAAAAATGATTTAGCAGCTCTATATACACTGGAGCACAAGTTATTTGGTCATCACGCTTACCCTCAATTTTTCTTTCGACAAGCATTTGATTGTTGGTCTCAAGGTTTGTTGGTGGCCAAAGAAGAAGGGCAAATAGCTGGTTATGTGCTGATGGCGACAAGTGATGAACAATACACGCAATGGATTCTGTCATTAGCGGTAGATGCGACACACAGAGGCAAGGGGGTTGCGCGTTTGCTAGTGGATAAGGTGCTAAGTAAAGTTGAAACAGGCTCAGTAGTGAAGCTGACCGTTGATCCTGACAATATACCTGCCTTCAAACTGTACTCATCGCTTGGCTTTGTTGTGGTCGCGGAAGAGGATAACTATTTTGGCGATCAAGAACCGCGCTTGGTGATGCAACTCGCTCGCTAGTGCTGCACTTCTGTGAAACAAATCCGCACCTAATCAGTGCACAACCAAATATAAAGAGAAAACGGATCTTTATAAGTTATTGAAAATGAATGGTATTAATAGTTGGCATTGGGATTGCAATTTAGATTACGTTCATCGTTAACTCGATGCGCCGCTTTCCCTTAGCAGGCGGTTAAGCGGATAGGGTATTACTTTTTTGAGCTTTTATAGGCAATGCAGCCTCTCTCGTTTCGGGAGAGGTTTTTTTTCGCTTATAGCTCGTCATTCTAAGAAAAGAATCAGGGGGCGGAATGTCGCAAGGATGCAAAAAAACCACTTGTCCCTATTGTGGTGTTGGATGTGGTGTCGAGGTCAATGCGAAAGGAATCGTTGGGGATGCGTGTCATCCTGCAAATGCGGGATCACTGTGCGTAAAGGGCGTCGCGCTGGCAGAGAGTTTGAATATGCCTTCGCGCTTGCTGTATCCAAAGCTTGTCACCAAGCAGCGACCTCAAGGGCAAGAAGTGCAATGGCAACAAGCCACGGATCTGATTGCAGAAAAGATTCATCAAGCGAAAGCGGAGTTTGGACCGGATTCCGTCGCTATGTATGTTTCTGGTCAGTTGTTGACGGAAGACTATTACGTCGCCAACAAACTCATGAAAGGTTACGTCGGCAGCGCGAATATTGATACTAACTCGCGTTTGTGTATGTCTTCGGCGGTTGCGGCTCATGTACGAGCATTTGGTGAAGATGTCGTTCCCGTCAATTACGATGACATTGATAATACCGAACTATTGATCATATGCGGTGCCAATACCGCATGGACACATCCTGTGTTATTCCGCCGAATCCAACAAGCGAGAGAGAAGAATCAAAATTTAAAATTGGTGGTGATTGACCCTCGTGAAACGGTCACCGCGCAGCAAGCGGATTTGCATCTACCGATTAAAAACGATGGTGATGTGTCACTCTTCAATGGGTTGTTTAAGTTTCTTATTGAGCAGCAATACATTGATTCTCAATACATAAACTCCTATACCGACGGGTTTGAGGCGCTTGCAGAAGAAGTTTCTGATTTGCGTTACAATGTCACTAATCTATCACCTTCCATTGGTATTTCGGAAGAAAAGCTCACGACATTCTTCCAATGGTTCGCACAAAGCCCAACCGCAATCACGCTGTTTTGCCAAGGCGTGAACCAAGCTGAAAATGGTGTCGATAAAGGCAATGCCATTATTAATGCACACTTGGCGACAGGTAAGATTGGGAAAGCTGGTTGCGGTCCTTTTTCTATAACTGGTCAGCCAAATGCGATGGGTGGGCGAGAAGTCGGTGGATTGGCAAACCAGTTAGCGGTTCATCGCGCTTTTGACGCAGAGTCTATCAAGGAGGTACAAGCGTTTTGGGATTCACCAGAAATTGCCACTAAGCCCGGATTAAAAGCCGTCGAGCTGTTTGAGGCGGTAGAACGTGGTGAGATTAAAGTTCTGTGGATCATGGCAACCAATCCCGTTGTCTCTTTACCAGATAACCAATTGGTAAAACGTGCGCTAGAGATTTGTCCATTTGTGATTGTTTCAGATATCACAGCGGATTCGGATGTAGCGCATTACGCGAACCTGCTGCTGCCCGCCGCTGGGTGGGGGGAAAAGCAAGGCATGGTGACCAACTCTGAGCGTCGACTTTCAAGGCAGCGCCAGTTTCAAACACCTCCCGGTGAAGCAAAATCGGATTGGTGGGCGATAAACCAAGTTGGGCAAGCTTTGTGTGAACTAGAGAAGACCAAGAATGGTTTTGCATTTACCTCAGAACACGCGGTATTCAGGGAGTATGCGGCGATGACAGGCATGAATGCAGATTCGCCATTGAAGCTCGACCTATCTCAATACGCAAACTTAACCGAGCAAGAATACGAAGCTTGGAAGCCTACTCAATGGGGAGGAGTACGCCCTTTTTCTGATGGCGTCTATTCACACCCAGATGGAAAAGCGCGTTTTGTCGTGACCAGCGAATTGCCTCAACGCTTAGAGAGAACAAAAGGCTGGTGGCTCAACACGGGTAGGCAACGCGATCAATGGCATACCATGACGCGCACAGGGCATATCGCACACCTTGCTGCCTCTGAGCTAGAACCAACCGTGTACATGAACACACTCTCTGCTACTCAAAATCGCTTAAAAGCAGGACAACTCACCACGCTGTTCCAGCCCACTTCAAACACCAGTATTTATGCCAAAGTTGCCATTGATGAAGGTTTAGGTTTTCAAGAGCTGTTTATGTCAATGCACTGGGCGGGTCGATATGGCGGTGAAAGCGGTGTTAACGCAATAGTAAACAGCGCAAAAGACCCTATTTCTGGGCAACCTGCGTTTAAGTCATCTTATGTTGAAGTGCAAGACGCGGCGGTAAAAACCTACGGTATGTTCATCGGTACACAGTTTGATTCTGGCAAGTTTCTCTACAGCGCATTTCAAGCAGAAAGTAATTTGGGCATCTGGCGCTTTGCACACGATAAAAGACCAAAGAAGCAGAGTTTTTGTCGAACGGAAAAGAACCGCAGGATTACGATAGATATTGCCCAGGGTTGGCTAGCGGTGGATTACGACCTTGTTGGGGACGTTCGTATCATTCGCTCTGTTTTAGTGGTGTCTAGTGAACCAATTCAAACCGATTACACCAACTTTACCGGCTTGATTGGCAAACCGATGGAGCTATCGCAACTGCTTACCATCACTCAATCGCAAAGCAGTGCCAAACTGGTCTGTAGTTGTTTCCGCGTCACCGATAAACAAATACATGACGCGATGGAGAAACAAGACTGCACGTCAGTGACCCAACTTCAAAACAAACTCAAATGCGGTACTAACTGTGGCTCGTGCGTCTCTCAAATCAAACAAATGGTCGACAGCCATCAGCATCAAAAGGGCAAGCAGCAAGCGAACCAGCAAAGTCTGGCTATTCAAATAAAGTAAGTCACAAAGAGGATAAGCACATGGAAGCGCCTTATCAAAAGTCTTGGTTTAAGAAAGGACAAGCGAGTCAGAAACAAGAACGTTCGTCTCGCTTTTCTAAGCATGACCAAGCAAGCAAACTGAACCAACTTTTAGAAAATAACAACGCAACTCTAGATGCGAACCAAAAAGGTTTTGTGTCGATTGTTGGAGCAGGGCCGCACGATCCTGACTTGTTAACCGTGAAGGCTGTGAAAGCGATTATGTCGGCAGAGGTGCTGCTGTACGACCGTTTGGTTAACAAAGATATTTTGGAGTTGGCTTCGCCACAAGCCGATTGGATTTACGTGGGCAAACGATGCGGACAACCAAGTATTGGTCAGGAAGAAATCTGTGATTTGATGGTATCGCTCGCTCAGCAAGGAAAGCGAGTTGTACGCTTAAAAGGGGGAGATCCTTTCGTATTTGGTCGTGGAGGCGAAGAGGCGTTAGCACTCGTCAAACACTCAATCGCTTACGAAGTCATCCCCGGTATTACTGCTGCGATTGGATGTTCAGCAAACAGCTTGATTCCGCTGACTCATCGTGGCGTTGCTCGCAGCGTTACCTTTGTGACAGGGCAAGTGGTAACAGGCGCATTTGAGGCGTGGAGCCAACTGATGCAAAGCGGACAAACGTTAGTCTTCTATATGGGGTTAGAAAAGTCATCGCAAATACAAACGGGTTTAATAGGCTCTGGTTTGAGAGCAGATTTCCCAGTCGCGATAATCACTCATGGTTGCAGCCCTCAACAACAAGTGCACGTTACACAACTCAATCAGCTCAATGATTTATCGATTACACTTAAAGGCGTGAGCCCAGCATTGATTGTGATGGGAGAAGTTGTCAAACTGCGCGAACAACTAATAGAAACCGTACAGTCAGTGACGGAATACGAGGGAATATGAGCAGCATTTTGGAATGTATTAGAACAGTCGGTCGTGGCGAACGTGGTAGAAAACCACTGAACTTTGACCAAGCGTTTCGAGTTATGGATGAATACCTAAACGGTGAGTGCGATGATGATCAGATGGCGATGTTATTGATGCTGATCCGCGTACAGAACGAGACTCAACAAGAAATCGCTGGCTTTGTGAAAGCATTCCAATCCCGCATGCCGACTATTGGTGCAGATATTGATTGGCCATGTTATGCGGGCAAACGTGAAGCGGCAGGTCAGCCTTGGCATCTGTTGGCAGCGAAGATCCTTGCCGATAATGGCCATAAAGTGCTGATGCACGGCTATCATGACCGTCAATCTGGTCGTTTACACGCTGAAGACTACCTCGACAAATTTGCTATCAAGAAAGCGGAATCAGCAGAAGACGCAAAGCGCGTATTAGAAACACAAAACATTGTGTATCTGCCGCTAAGTGCGTTTGCGGCTCAAGCAGAAACCATGATCGGTTGGAAGAATCGTTATGGGCTTAGAACGCCGATTAATACCGTGGTTCGAGCATTGAATCCGGGGCAGGCGACGGTTGGTATTCGTGGTAGCTTCCATCCTGGATTCCAACAACTTCATGCTGAAGTCGAATACGAGATTGGTCAAACCGCTCATGCCGTTGTGTCATTCAAAGGACAATCGGGTGAGTCAGAATACAACCCGAAAGTAAGTCAAACCGTATGGTTAAGCCAAACAAGCGGCGTGACATCGCATTACTGGACGGAGCAAATGCTGTCTGAGGTGCCAATGCCTGCGAACTGCCCGTTTGGGACGTCAGAAGATGACATGAACCAAATGGCGAATACGGTTCTCGCTACCATGACAGTGGTCTTGTTTGCACAAATGCATGATCGAGAAAAAGCCTTTGAACGTGCCTTTAGTTATTGGCAGACGTACTGTCATTACGAGTAATTTTGAGTTGACTGGCTAAACCAAAGTATTGGTTTTAGACAAATCCACTCAAAACAAACAACGCAAAGTTGTTGAATCTGAATCCATTATCTATTGTTTGAAGAAGGTTAAAGATCCTAGCTCACCAGTGATGTGTTTCACCACCTTGCTCCGTATCAGAGAGGTGAAACTGCAGTTTTGACCTCAATTGCGCTCATTCTTTGCTTCGCTTTTGAGAATTAGAAATTCCCATATGGTAAGACACAGAGGACATGGATAATGGTTCTAAAGCATACCACTCCCACTAAAAAGGCTTCTCATCCTATCCCGCAAGAAGCCTTCGATTGGTACGATGAATACGCACACGGAAAGATCTCACGCCGCGAGTTCCTCAATCGACTCGGTGGGCTCGCAGTGCTGGGTTTTAGCATGACGGCACTGGTCGATGCGCTAACCCCGAATTACGCACTCGCAGAACAAGTTTCGTTTAACGATCCTGACATCAAAGCAACTTACGAAACCTTTCCATCTCCAAACGGGCATGGGGAAGGGCGCGGTTATTTGGTTATGCCACAGAAGAAGACCTTGAAATCGCCGACCGTGTTGGTGATTCATGAAAATCGCGGATTGAACCCTTATATCAAAGACGTGGCTAGGCGACTCGCCAAAGACGGTTTTATTGCTTTTGCTCCAGATGCGCTATACCCACTTGGTGGCTACCCGGGGAACGATGATGAGGGTCGCGCTATGCAGAAAGAGATGGACAGAGCCAAGATTGAACAAGACTTTATTGCAGCCGCTAACTTCCTCAAACAATACGAGGGTGGCAACGGTAAATTGGGCGCGGTCGGGTTCTGCTTCGGTGGATACATTGTCAATATGCTTGCCGCGGTAATGCCTGAAGAGCTCGATGCAGGTGTGCCTTTTTATGGAACACCAGCTGCGCAAGAGATCCAAAAGCAAGTTAAAGGGCCGTTGATGATTCACTTTGCAGGGCTCGATAAGCGTGTTAACGACACATGGCCTGCTTATGAGCAGCAATTGATCGCAACCGACGCACAGTATCAAGCGCTAATGTATGAGAACGTCAACCACGGCTTCCATAACGACTCAACAGCACGCTACGCACCTGAAGAAGCAGCACTCGCTTGGGAGCGCACACTCGGCTTCTTCAAAGAACATCTCGCCTCTAGTTAAAGCGCGTCTACTTTAGTTGGCACATTCCTTGTTATGTCTCTCTTAGTGAGTGAGAGATAAACAAGGAATGTGCATGACTCAATCAACGTCAAAAACACCCATCATAATATGCTGCGATAGCCTCCAAGAGCAGGCTCGATTGTCCGGCTTATTGAGCAAAGATTACGACAACATCATCGGCTGCCAATTGGCACAACTAGAAACGTTAATGCAACGAGAATCGTCGGCAAGCGTTGTGGTTGGATGGCAGCAGCCAACCGCGGAACTGCGTGTGATCGTCGATTTCTGCCGCAGAAAATCGGCACCACTTCTTATCGTCTTAAAGCAGTTATCATCTAATGATATCAATCGGTTATCAGAAAAAATGGACTATGTTCTTATGCCGCACGATAGTGAGTTTGCACTTCAACCTTGGATTGAACATGCGACATTAGTGAGAGCGAAATTCGAAAGTATGCAATCGGAAATTGAATTACTGACCAATAAGATTGAAGAGCGCAAGCTGGTGGAAAAAGCGAAAGGTCTGCTGATGAAGATGCACAGCGTTGATGAAGAACAGGCTTATAAAGCGCTTAGAAATTCGGCCATGCAATCGAGCCAAACGCTCGCACAAGTTGCCAAGAATTTGATAACAACTTTGGAAGTGTTGGATTAGTTGCTCTACCACTTTGGGGTTAGGGTGCGTTTTCTAACGTGGTGCGTGTTGCACTATCAGCAAGCAATAACAGGGAATTAGAAACGGTAGAATAAACTAATTCATTGTATTTACAGTGAAAAATAAGTTGGCACAGTAATTGGATTAGTAGAATTGGGTTTATTGTTGAATCGCTTATCTCAATTATCAACGGCGGTAATTGTAGACTTAGCAACGGCGCTACTGCTCTTCGGAGTAGTGGCGCTTTTTTTATGGGAGCAAACCAATGAAATGGAGTTCGATGCTGAAAGTGTCAGCAATTTCGTTATCGGTATTCACCACGGTCAGCGTAAAGGCAGAGTTGGGTGAGCCAGAAATTGAAGACCTGAAGTTTGGTTTTATTAAGTTAACCGATATGGCACCGCTTGCGGTTGCTTATGAGAAAGGCTTTTTTGAAGACGAAGGCTTGTACGTCACTTTAGAAGCGCAAGCAAACTGGAAGGTGCTTTTAGACCGAGTCATCGATGGTGAGCTTGCTGGCGCGCACATGCTTGCTGGTCAGCCATTGGGCGCAACGATTGGTGTCGGCACAAAAGCAGAAGTGATTACCGCGTTCAGTATGGATTTGAACGGCAACGCAATCACGGTTTCCAATGATACTTGGGAACAGATGAAGCAGTACATTCCAAAGCAACCAGATGGCAAACCAGTTCACCCAATCAAAGCGGATGCGCTGAAGCCTGTGGTCGACAGCTATCTGGATAAAGGCAAACCGTTCAACATGGGCATGGTGTTCCCTGTATCGACGCACAACTATGAGTTGCGATACTGGTTAGCGGCAGGTGGGATTCATCCAGGCTTTTACGCACCAGACTCAGGCGATAACAGTGGCCAGTTGGATGCTGACGTTCTTTTGAGTGTTACACCGCCACCACAAATGCCAGCCACAATGGAAGCGGGCACGATCAAAGGGTACTGCGTAGGCGAACCATGGAACCAGCAAGCCGTATTCAAGGGCATTGGTACGCCAGTCGTGACCGACTACGAAATCTGGAAGAACAACCCAGAGAAAGTGTTTGGTGTTTCTAAAGCTTGGGCTGAGAAGTATCCAAACACGCACATTCGCGTAGTGAAAGCCTTGATTCGAGCTGCACATTGGTTGGATGAAAACGACAATGCCAACCGCCAAGAAGCAGTGAAGATGCTATCAAAAAGCGAATACGTTGGAGCGGATGCCGAAGTTATCGCCAACTCAATGACGGGCACATTTGAATACGAGAAAGGCGACAAACGAGACGTGCCAGACTTCAACGTGTTCTTCCGTCATAACGCCACGTATCCGTATTACAGCGATGCGATTTGGTATCTGACCCAAATGCGCCGCTGGGGGCAAATCTCAAGCGAGAAATCCGATGATTGGTACATGGATGTGGCAAAAGAGGTTTACCGTCCAGATATCTACCAACAAGCAGCTCAAGCGCTAATTGAAGATGGTGTGTTGAGCAAAAAAGACTTCCCAGATTTCAGCGCTGAAGATGGTTTTCGCGCGCCACAAACACACTTTATCGACAACATTGTTTATGACGGTCGTGAGCCAAATAAATATCTAGAGAAGTTCTCTATCGGGCTTAAAGGAAAAGACAAGGTTTAACCATAACGATAAACGCCACAGGCGAGGGGATTCGCTTGTGGCAACAAGGATGTAAATTTCTTAGGAGTGAGTATGTCTAGTAACGTCATTTCCCTTTTTCCTGCTAAGCAGGTAGTGAACCGAAGTCGGTTGGTGCTTTTGCCCGCCATTGGTTTGCTGATCTTTTTGGCAATGTGGCACTTAGCGGCGAGAGAAGTGCAAACCTCATTAGGTACGCTACCAGGGCCAGTGCAAACTTTTCAGCAGTTCAGCAACCTTGTCGATGACCATTGGCAAGAGCGAGAAAAGGAACAAGCGTTTATCGAGCGTCAGGAAAAGCGCAATGCTGCGAAGTTAGCCAAGAATCCAGACGCCGAAGTAAAGATTCGTCCTTACACTGGTAAACCGACGTTCTTCGACCAAATCATAACAAGCTTAGTGACTGTAACTGCGGGCTTTTTGTTGGCGACGGTTATCGCGATTCCGCTTGGCATCGTGCTTGGTCTTAATCAAGGGCTGTATCAAGCGTTCAACCCAATCATTCAACTGCTCAAGCCAGTATCACCTTTAGCTTGGCTACCCATCGTTACCATGGTTGTAAGTGCCACTTATGTGAGTGATGACCCGATGTTTGCTAAGTCGTTCATTAACTCTTTGATCACCGTGGCGCTGTGTAGCTTATGGCCGACGCTGATTAATACCGCTGTGGGTGTAACGAGCGTTGATAAAGACTTAATCAACGTGAGTAAAGTGCTCCAACTTTCGTGGTGGCAGCACATTCGCACCATCGTTTTACCTTCTGCCATTCCAATGATTTTCACTGGTCTACGTCTCTCTTTGGGTATCGCTTGGATGGTGTTGATTGCGGCAGAAATGCTCGCTCAGAACCCAGGGTTAGGCAAGTTCGTTTGGGATGAGTTCCAGAACGGCAGTTCAGCATCATTGGGGCGCATCATGGTGGCAGTCATCACTATTGGTTTTATCGGTTTGATGCTCGATAGAGGCATGCTGCAACTTCAAAAGTGGTTGTCTTGGAATAAACAACAAGCGTTGAGATAAGGGAAACGATCATGGAAAAAGCATTATTAGATCTAACGCGTTTAGGGATGCGATTCCCAACGCCAGATGGCGAGTTCATCGCGCTTAAGAACGTCGATTTACAAATCAATAAAGGCGAGTTTGTATCCCTAATTGGTCACTCTGGCTGTGGTAAATCAACGGTATTGAACTTAGTCGCAGGGCTGCACATGCCAACAGACGGCGGCGTGATCGTCGATGGACGAGAAGTAGCTGGACCAGGACCCGACCGTGCAGTGGTGTTCCAAAACCATTCATTGTTGCCTTGGCTCACCGTATATCAAAACGTTGAGCTAGCTGTAAAACAAATTGCCGGCAAAAAGGGCAAAGCGTGGATTCAGGAACAAGTGAATCACTACTTGGAGTTGATTCAAATGCAGCATGCCGCGCACAAAAAGCCGGATGAAATCTCGGGCGGTATGAAGCAGCGAGTCGGCATCGCGAGAGCACTGGCACTTCAACCAAAGGTTTTATTGATGGATGAACCATTTGGCGCGTTGGATGCGTTAACTCGTGCTCATTTGCAGGATGCACTGATGAAGATTCAAGCCGAGCTAAACAACACCGTCATCATGATTACCCACGACGTGGATGAAGCGGTGCTGCTATCTGACAAAATCGTGATGATGACCAACGGACCGGCAGCGACCATTGGTGAAGTGTTGGAAGTGAATCTACCGCGTCCTCGCGAGCGTGTCGCACTGGCAGATGATGCGCAGTATCAGAAGTGTCGTCAAGCGGTGCTGAAGTTCCTTTACGAGAAGCAATCCAAAGTCGAGATTCCTGTTTCGAAAGAAGACAAACCCAAAACCGCAGCGCAAACGGCATAAGGAGGCAGCGATGAACAGTCCTTTAACGATTCCAGTAAAGAACGCATTGAGCCACATCGTTGTGGTAGGCAACGGTATGGTCGGGCAACACCTCGTCGAGCAATTAGTGCAGAAAAACGCGCATTTGGAGCACCGAATTACCGTGATTGGTGCAGAGCGCTTTATCGCGTATGACCGTGTACAACTTTCTTCTTTATTTGCGGGTAAGTCTCATGATGATTTGATGCTGAGTAACCAAGAATGGTACGACATGCATGGCATCCAACTCGTACTTGGCAGCCAAGTAACAGGCATCGACAGAGAGCAAAAGCGTATTCTGCTTGATGGTGAAGATGTGCTGGGTTACGACCAACTCGTGCTCGCAACCGGTTCATACCCATTTGTGCCGCCAATTGAAGGTAAAGACCGCGCCAACGTGTTTGTCTACCGCACACTTGATGACCTTTCACAAATCAAAAAGGCATGTGAAGGCGCAAGAACAGGCGCAGTGATTGGCGGAGGCTTATTGGGTTTAGAAGCGGCAAACGCACTTAAATTATTAGGGTTAGAAACTCACGTCATTGAATTTGCGTCTCGTCTGATGCCCGTACAGTTAGACGATGGTGCCGGCTTAGTGCTAAAAGATAAGATTGAAGCGTTAGGCTTAACCGTTCATACCTCGACGGGGACGGAGCGAATCTGCGATGGTGAAACGGCTAAGCATCGTATGGTGTTTAAAGACAAAGATCCTCTCGAAGTGGATGTGATAGTCTTTTCCGCAGGTATTCGCCCTCAAGATGAGTTGGCAAGGCTGGCTGAGCTAGAAGTAGGCGAGCGAGGCGGCATTGTGATTAACAACCAATGCCAAACCAGCGATGAGAACATATACGCGATTGGCGAATGTGCCCTTTGGGAGCAGAAGATATTTGGTTTAGTCGCACCCGGTTACACCATGGCGAGAACCACTGCCGATGTCCTGACTGGAATGCCAAGCGAAGGTTTTAAAGGTGCAGATATGAGCACCAAACTCAAGCTGCTTGGAGTGGATGTGGCGTCTATCGGCGATGCACAAATGCAAACCGAAGGCGCTCAAGAAATGGTCTTGCAAGATGCGGTCGCAGGCATCTACAAAAAGCTGGTGGTTGATGCGAGTGGCACTCAATTGCTTGGTGCGATTCTCGTTGGTGACAACAGTGACTACGATGCGCTCTTACAGTGTTATTTGAACAAAACTGTCTTGCCAGACCACGCGGCGAACCTGCTGTTTGATACCGGAATGCTGGACGGAGAGATGCCAGACAGCGCCATCATCTGTTCTTGTCACAACGTCACAAAAGGCGACTTAGTTGCCGAGATTCAAGCCGGCACTACCAACCTGACAGACCTTAAAGCCAACACCAAAGCCGGTACTGGCTGTGGTGGCTGTAGCAATATGGTGAAGTCAGTATTGGATACTCAATTGGCAGCCATGGGGGTAGAGGTTAACAACCACCTTTGTGAGCACTTTGAGCTCAGTCGCCAAGAGATGTTCCATATTTGCCAAGTGGAACAGATCAAAGACTTCGATACCTTAATTGCACTGCATGGCAAAGGGCATGGGTGTGATATTTGTAAGCCGACAGCGGCATCTGTGTTCGCTTCTTTGTGGAATGAACACATCATGGAGCCTCAGCATCAATCTCTGCAAGATTCTAACGATGCTTTCATGGCAAACCTGCAAAAAGATGGTTCTTACTCGATTGTACCTCGTGTTCCGGGCGGCGAAATTACACCAGACAAACTCATCGTGCTAGGCGAAGTTGCTCAGCAATACGATCTGTACACCAAGATCACAGGCGGTCAGCGCGTGGATTTATTTGGTGCGCAGTTAGAACAGCTTCCTAAAATCTGGCAAACCTTAATTGATGCTGGTTTTGAGACAGGGCACGCCTACGGCAAGTCGGTCCGCACCGTGAAATCTTGTGTGGGTTCTACTTGGTGTCGTTATGGTGTTGATGATTCAGTTGGATTAGCCATTGAGCTAGAGAACCGCTACAAAGGATTGCGAGCGCCCCATAAGCTTAAGTTTGCGGTATCGGGCTGTACTCGCGAGTGTGCAGAAGCGCAAAGTAAAGACATTGGGGTGATCGCTACTGAAAACGGCTGGAATCTATACGTTTGTGGTAATGGCGGCATGAGACCAAGACACGCTGATTTGTTTGCATCCGACTTATCCAAATCAGAGTTGATCACCATGATTGACCGAGTATTGATGTTCTACGTCAGCACCGCAGATCGTCTGCAGCGCACGTCGGTGTGGATGGAGAACATGGAAGGGGGCTTAGATTACCTTAAACAAGTGATTTTGGATGACTCTCTCAACCTATGTGATTCATTGGATGAGCAAATGGCGCGAGTCATAGATACCTATCAATGTGAGTGGAAGAGTACGCTGGATAATCCTCAGAAATTGCAACGCTTCCGTCCTTTCTTGAACAGCACGTCGGGCAGCAAAGTCTTGCCGTACCAACGTGTGCGCGGTCAGCGTATTCCAGTGAAACAGGAGGTGTAAATGGCAGCTTTAACCAAAGTGAAATTGTGTCAGCTTGATGACTTAATGCCGTTCATCGGTGCCACGGTGTTGATTGAAGGCGAGCATGTGGCGCTATTCTACATTCCTGATAGCGGTGTTTACGCTGTTCAGGATTGGGACCCAATAGGTAAGGCTTATGTAATGAGTCGAGGGATTGTCGGTGATATCGATGGTGAGATGTGTGTTGCATCACCGCTATACAAACAACACTTCAGTTTAAAGAGTGGGCAGTGTTTGGAAGACGAAGCGTACTGTCTAAAAACGTGGCAAGTAACAGTCGACGATAATCAGGTTTGTTACTTAGTCGAAGAATGACCCTCGAAACTAGCTTGCTCGAAATGAGTAAATTCTTAGCGTAAGAGACAAGCGAATAAAGCTCCAGAGACAGCACAGTATGGCTCTGGAGCTTTTAATTATTCGGAAGGGTTCACTTGTAGTTCGGTATAGCCAGTCGAGTCGTCCATCGCTCTAGTGAACTCAAGTTCTGAGTAAGAATGGATGATCAATTCTGCGGTAGTATCAATCACTGTGCCTTCCAGCAAATGCCCACCCCAAACTCGTCCTTCACGATCAGACACCGAGATATGAACGTGTTGATGTCCAGCCGTTAGGGTTCCCATCACAGAGACAATTTCAAATGGCTCTTGTTTGGTTAACGTGCTTTCTGCACCTGCCAAACGAAGGTTGAGGTCAGAGACACAGCCAACGCATGAGGCAATCGAGCCTGCTTTGATACCATACTGCTCGACCAATTTCGCTAGGTTCAGCTTTAAGTCCATGCCTTTGGTAAGACGTACCGCTATCACTTCAATCGACATGTCACTTCCTAATCAAAACCAGCAAGCAGGAAAGCGCGGTATCCAAGTCGGCATAACGTTTGGCTTTGCCAAGCACGCGCATGCCTTGCATGTTGTTGAGAACAAAACGAGCAAGCTCTTCTGGTTTCAGCGTTTTCGGCACTAAGGTCTCTTTTTGTGCATTGGTCAGCGCATCCGCAATGATGTCGATAAGATGGTCAAACAAAAAATGCCCTTTGCGCAGTACATCATCGTCTTCACCAGCGTGCTCAATCAACGCATTTTGAATAAAACACCCACAGCTGCGTTTGCGTTGCAGATCAGCAAAAGATTTAAGGAACGATTCCAACTCAGGTAAAGACGCGTCGTCTTTTTCCAAATCATTCAGTGACGGTAGCGAGACCTTTTTCAAGTAGGTATCGAGCGCTTCGTAGTAGAGCTGTTGCTTGTCACCATAGGTGTTGTAAAGACTGAAGCGGTTGATGTTCAACTCGTCGGTGAGATCCGAGATAGACGTGTTCGCAAAGCCTTTGCGCCAAAACACATCCATAGCCACGAGAAGCTTTTCATCTCGGTCGAAGTTGGCTTTTCTTGCCATAAATTACCTGCCTGGGTCTGCTTATCGGGTAATTAAATTGCTTTGGAGGGATGGTACAGAGAACCTCTAGCGTTCGAACTGAACCAATATGATGAATACCCATCTATTCTTGGGTATCAGCCTCCAAATTCATGTGAACTCACAAACGGCATCAAAAATCTCGCTCAGCAAACAGACCCACAACTGTTTGAAAATTTTTGATAGTGAAGTTCTTGACTGATCGTTTATAAACTGGCTACAGTATATCCTAACCAATCGGTTAGAAAAAGATAAAAGGATGTGAAATGAAGCTCTATGAAACCGCAATGACTCCAAGTTGTAAGCGAGTTAGCATTTTTCTAAAGGAAATCGGTGGCGAGGTTGAGCGAATTGCGCTGAACGTTCGTGAGGGCGATAACCTATCTGAACCGTTTAAATCGAAAAGCGTGAACGGCAAAGTGCCTTTACTGGAACTGGATGACGGCACGACGATCTGTGAAAGCGTGGCGATTTGTCGCTACCTAGATGAAGCGTTTGAAAATGATCTGGCGCTGTTTGGTGCTAACCAGCTTGAACGTGCTCAGGTAGAAATGTGGCATCGTGTGGTGGAATTCCAAGGCTTGTACACGGCTTTTCAGGCGTTTCGCAATATCACAGCAATTTACCAAGACCGTGAAAACTGTGTGGCTGCCTGGGGTGACGAGTCGAAATCTCGCGTATTAGAATTCCTACCAATTCTCGACAAACGCTTGTCAGAAAGTGAGCACATCGCCACGGACAACTTCACCATCGTAGACATTACCGGCTACATTTTTGTTGGTTTTGCCGTAAATGGTTTGAGTATTGAAGTGTTCGAAACCTACCCAAATATTGCTCGTTGGTTTGAACAAGTGTCGGTGCGTGAAGCGTTTCAAGGCTAACTTCTAGCGTGATTTTTCTAAGCAGCAAGGCTTTTGTAGACTTGCTGCTTTTTGTCGTTTTAAGCGCAAAGATCTTCAATTTGTTCAGGTTTTCTCTTCTTTTTCTGCCTTTCTCCTATAATTAACTCTGTTAATGAAACAACATCAATTGGCTCTCACGGCGTTTTGGAACCTTGAGTTCTTAGTTTGTAGACGTCCCAATCATTATTGGACTTCACCAAGTAATGAAGGACACCAAGCGACAAGGAGAGGTTATGCGTGTTCGAAGTAAAACCATCAATGGCGTGTTGTGTACGCTGCTCGTAACGTCTGTGTGCGGACTCGTTGCCATGTATCAAAACCACAGTCAGCAGCATCAACAAATCGAGTTGCTGCGTGGGCAATTGGTGGAAAAAGAAAACCAAATCGTCATCTCGAATGAGGCGTTGTCTTACACTCGTTATCAACATCAACTTTTAGCGGAAGATTACAGCCGCTTCAGAGATGCACAATCCATGAGTAGCGCGCTGCAATAGAGCAAACAGGCAAGGAGAGGTATGAAGTCCATATTGTTGGTTGACGACAGCAAAACGGTCCTGCTCTACATGACCAGTGCATTGCAAAAGCAAGGGTACGAAGTCATTGCCGTTGAAGATGGTGAGTCTGCGTTAGAAGTGCTGACTCACCGAACTGACATTCAGTTTGTCCTCAGTGATTTGATGATGCCGGGCATCAGTGGTATTGAGCTTTGCCGTGAGCTTAAATCGTCGGCGTTTTCCCGTTATATCTTCTTTGTGCTTCTCTCTTCCCGTAACGATCAAGAATCCATCATCAAAGGCATGGATGCTGGCGCCGATGACTTTGTCGACAAGAAAACGTCTGTAGAGGAACTACAAGCGCGCATCCGAGCGGGCTTTCGTACCTTAGAGCTGCACAACACGCTCACGACAAAAAACCAAGAGCTCGACTTAGCGTATCAAACCATTCAGCAGGATTTGGACTCTGCCGGAGAGTTAATGGGGCAACTGTTGCCCGTGGAAGAACAAATTCACACGGCACAATTTAGCTTCACTTATGTCCCTTGTACCAAGATTGGTGGGGATATGTTGGGCTATGTCGAGCTTGATGAGTCCCACGTTGCGTTTTATGTCTTCGATGTTTCCGGGCACGGTATTTCTTCGGCGTTAATGGCGTTCTCGATTCAACAAACTTTGTCACAACGTAACAAATCGGAGTCGATAACGTTAGACTGGAGCGACAACGAATACCGCATCAGTGAGCCTGCTGCTGTGATTGAAAGGCTTAATCGACGCTACCAGCAAACGCAAAACAGCAAGCTCTATTTCACTATCGAATATGCCGTGTTGAACACCGAAACCGGTGAACTGAATTATTGCACAGCAGGGCACCCTAAATTCGTTTGGCAACAGACGGAACAAAACCGCTTGGAACTTGTTGGTGACAACAACTTCATTGTCGGGGCATTGGAGCCGATGATGTACCAAGGTGGAAGTATCCAACTTAAGCCTAATGACGCGCTCTGGTTCTTCTCCGATGGCTTATTGGAAGCCAAGCAAGGCGAGGAGCTTTACGGCATTGATCGACTGCTAGCTAACATCGAAGGGAGTAAAGCGATGCCAGAAAAGGCACAAACCAATTTCGTTTTGGAGCAAGTGCAAAGCTGGCAAGGAAAACCAGAAATCGACGATGATGTGAGCTTGTTGAAAGTGCAATGGTTGGGCTGTGCACAATCGCAAGCTGTTAAGTCGACAAGTTCGGTATTCCAGAAATCCTATCAAGCGTCTTTAGAAGTTTCACGCCAAGCGAGTCTCGAAGTGGTTGAATTCCTTCAACAACATTCGGTTTCTTCTCACGTCGCGCAAACTCTAGAGTTGTGCGTGGTTGAGTTGATGAACAATGCTTTCATCCATGCCTATCAAGAACAAAGCGGAAAAACGGTTGAGTTAGAATGCGAAGTGCTTCGAGGGGAAAAAACAAAAGTTGAACTGCGGGTGGCTGATTACGGAAACGGTATTGATGAAGATACGTTCAAAGGTCACATCTCTAAGCAGGTTGAAGCGCCCAATTTGTTCGATGAAGAGAGTTGGATGCCTTCAGGGCGAGGTTTGATGCTCATAGCCCAAATGACAAACGCGTTTTCTGTATCACATCAAGGGGAGCGCAATTGCTTTACGGTGGTGATAACTCCCGACGAAAAGACAAAGTCTATAATCCTTTAAAGACTTTATCCGTGGAAACCAAACATGTCGCAAATAGAAATCAAACGAGATCGACCACGCGTCGAATTGTTGTTTGCTAAATACAAAGAGCAGATCGGTGACGATTTTCCCGGTTATCGAAATCATGTATATCGGACAATCACCTATGCGATGCATTTTCTAGGTAACGATGAACGGTATGAACCGCTCGTTGAAACGGCTTTTGTGTACCACGATATCGGACTGTGGACCGATCATGAGCTGGCTTATTTGGAGCTATCAGAGGCTGCAGCGTTAGCTGACAATGAACACTTTGAATGGGGTTTAGATCCTGATGCTTTGCGTGGAGCGATTCATTGGCACCATAAGATTTCTCCGTACAAAGGTCCGCACCAAAAAGTCATTGAAGCATGCCGCAAAGCTGACTGGATTGATGCGACCAAAGGCCGTGTTCGTAAAGGGTTGAGTAAAGAAACCATCGCAGAAGTTGAGGCGGCCTTTCCAAACTTAGGTTTTCATGACACTTTGCTGCGTCTAGCAAAAGACCATGGTGGTTCGACGTTAGTCGGCGGTGTTAAAGTCACGCTGGGTATCGTGAAGTGGTAGCCTGAATAATCTTATAGATCGAATGTAAAAAGAGGACTCCATTTGTGAGCCCTCACATTTACGTAACAGCATTGGTTATTGTGTGATCGTTAACCCAAGTTGAGTTGCCATGCTTAACTCGTTGCGCTCTACGATTTCTTCAATCACTTTACCTTCTTGGTTAAAGCGAAAGTAGGTGAGGCTTGTCCATGTAACGTCTTTACCTGATACATCGAACTCCATCCACGTATTTGCATTTTTGGCTTTGTGAGTAAGGGTGACAACCACTTGATCTTCTGCTTCTACAATGCGTTGAAAGCTTGTCTCAAGGCTCTCATAACGTTCAGTTACGCAAGATTTCAACTTGGCTTCAAATTCGACTAACCCTTTTAAGGTTTTTCCACAATCAGGGCGGTGAATAAGAGCGTCTTCAGCGAAAAATTCCCCCACACGTTCTGTTGCCTTACCGTCAACACAAATCTTAAAGTAATTTCTTATGGTTTGGACTTGTTTACTTTCCATTTATTTATCTTCTCTTTGTTTGTTGAATTGCTGGGATTTTTAATCAAAAAATGAATCTTGAATAGATCAGATAAGGTCGATAGTCTGTCAACAAATAGTAAACAATGAATATTTTGATGAACTTAATTACGCTAATTAAATCGTTTATTTGCACCGTAGAGGAAGGCAGTTTTACGGGCGCATCTAAGAAACTAGAAGTGTCTAAATCTCTCGTGAGTCGCAATGTTAGAGATCTAGAAACGTATCTTGGAACGCGATTAATGAATCGCTCAACCAAGGCGCTGTCTCTTACGGACGCTGGTCATCAGTATTATCAAGAAGCACATGTTCTGATTTTGCAACTTGAAGCGCTGAATGACGAGATGAGGTTTGATAGTAATGAAATCTCTGGCACCTTGAATGTTCTCGCGCCAAATGGTTTGACAGAAATCTTGCTCATGCCGTTTATTTGCGGTTTCAGTGATAAATATCCGGAGCTAAGAGTGAATTTGCTGCTTGATGATGGTTTAGATGATATCTCCTCACAAGGGTATGACGTAGCAATTCGATCTGGTCGTTTGGTTAGGCAAGATTCAGATTTGATCGCAACAAAGATCACTGAAAACAGGAATATCATATGTGCCTCGCCGCAATACTTAGAAGCCTCTTCTTCACTTTTGCAACCGAGAGATCTGCATTCTCATCGAATTATCGAAGACCCAAATTTAAAGAATTATAAGGTGTGGCGATTTAACAAAGCGGGAAAAGAGCTGGATGTGCAGGTGTCACCATCTCTTTCCGTTAACAGCGTACAGGCAGTGAAAACGGCGCTAAAACACAACTATGGAGTTGCGATGCTTCCAAGAGCATTGGCGGAAGATGAGTTGTGTAAGGGCGAATTGATAGAAGTACTGAAAGACTACCAATTACCAACAAGAACGGTCTACGCGCTTTATCGAGCACGCTCTAACACACCGAGAAAGGTCAAAGTCTTTATCGAAGAGCTAAAAGCGTACTTTGTACCTTAACGTCAGCTCATTTCTGAGTATCCGTTGCTCTATGTTTATCGGTGCTGAAATCAGGTATGTGCGTTTAGTTTGTTTACTTTTCAATTCATCAAAGAGGATGGAACTTCAAAACGATTTGGTAATCATAGGGAAGGGTAAGATAATTTTCCCTTTTTTGTTGTAAGGTTTATCTAAGCAAAATAGACGTTTAGTGAGAATAGCAAAGCTTAGAAACAAAGTTCTCAAATACGTAACGTTTAAATTGCCTCTGTATGATGTTATAACATAACAATTACTATTCTCAGTTAACCCTAGTACTATGAAGTTTGTTCGTTATTTCTTAATTGCTGTCGCTGCTACCGCATTCTCTCTTGCAGCTTATCTCACCTATCAAGCAGAAACGAAACCAGAAGAAATCACCATTAAGGTCACGCCTTATTCAGAACTAAAGAGCGCTCAAAAAAACGAGACTCAAACAAATGAAACACCTCAAAATCCCGAACGTGAAGTCAAAAAGCATGACAACATCGCGCGTATTCACTACTTCGTTAAAGTTGGTGACACGCTCAGCACGATCTTTTCCTCATGGGGGGTATCATACGACACCACTCAAAAGCTTCTTGAAGCTGACTTAACGTCACTGAAGCTCGATACCATCAAACCAGGCGACCACCTTGAGCTCGTGGTAGATAGAGATACTAAGACCCTAAAACAAGTGATTTTCCATGAAAGCCTTGTCGAACGCGCGGTCTATACACAAAACGACGATGGCACGTTCACTTATGACTTTATTGAGGAGCCGGGAGAGTGGCGTGAAGAAATGTACTCAGGCACGATCAATGGCAGTTTTTCTTCTTCTGCGCATAAGCAAGGATTGACCACAACGCAGATTGCTAACATCACTCGCGTATTACGTGACAAAGTAAATTTTGCTCGTGAGCTTCGTGCTGGTGATAGCTTTCATGTATTGGTGAATCGACAATATCTTGATGATCACTTTACTGGTAATGCAGAAGTGCAGGGCATCGCGATCAAAATGCGAGCTAAAGACGTTGAAGCATTCTTAGCGGAGGATGGTCGTTTTTATGACAGAGCAGGTAACAGCCTTGAACAAGCATTTAACCGTTATCCGATCGACAAACAGTTCCGTCGTATTACCTCTCCATTCAACCCTTACCGAAAACACCCTGTTACGGGACGAATCTCTCCGCATAACGGTACGGACTTCGCAACACCAGTTGGTTCCCCGGTTTACTCAACTGGCGATGGCAAGGTGATAGCGGTTCGTAACCATCCTTATGCGGGTAAATACTTAGTGATAGAGCACAATAGTGTCTATAAAACGCGTTATTTGCATCTAAGCCGTTTTCTCGTCAAAAAGGGCGACCATGTTAAGCGTGGGCAGAAGATTGCATTGTCGGGAGCGACAGGACGATTAACTGGACCACACCTTCATTTCGAAGTGTTGGTACGTAATCGTGCAGTGGATGCTATGAAAGCGGATTTACCATTAGCGAGTTCCATTTCTACTAAAGACAAGCCAGCTTTTTTAGCAAGAGTCTCTGAATTTGATGATTTGGTTGCTCGTGAGCAAAGTGCCAGTAGTGCGCAAACAATGCAGAACAAACAATCCTCTTAGTGGGTATAGCAGCATCAAGGCAAGCATTTTCGCTTGCCTTTTTTGTTTTTAGCGAACTAGGTATTAGGTTCTTAAAATAGATGAAAAATAAAGCATATCAGAAGAATAAGCCTATGGGATGAGTCGGTTAATTATTGCATTTAAATGACAGTAAAAATAGAATTTATACTCTATTTTTATAGGAGTATAACTCATTTTACGCGATATAAATATGTGATATTTATTCCATAAAGTTCCATTGTCTTTGCTTACTATTATTTCCTATTTTACCAAGTGTATTTATTTTAAATTATATTATTTGATTTAATTTATAACTCCAATCAATGAGTGGATAATGTATCTTCATTGTTGATTTTAAATCGCTGATTTTTAGTTCATTGTTTTTTGGTGCGAGCAAAGTACTTTAAGAAGGGGTGGTGATTCTATCTTTCTGTTATTAAAGGCTTTTATTCTCTTTTTGGTTGCTTTTCTAGTGTGTGGTGACCGGTGATTAGTGCTATCTTTTGATTAAATTAATATAATCTAATTAAGTTTATTCTTTTTCTTTTATTTTGATGTTTCATTTATAACTTATTGGTTTGTAAATTGAACAATAAATAGTTATAGATAAATAAATTTTGATATTTATCCCAGAAACAATAATGAATTTTTGCCTTGGTTATTTTTATTTATAAATTAAGTGTGCTTGCAAAACACAAATGAAACATTAATTGCAGGTCTTTGTGCAGTACCTAAATAATTAATATAAGATTAAGGACTTTATTATGTATCTAAGAAAGAGCAGTGCTACGCAGACAAACTCCATTGGTTATCGCACGCTAGGGCTTACAATGCTTTGCTCCGGTTTATTACTGAATCCTATTTCACAAGCCATGGCTGCGGAGTTTAGTACTGATGCGGTTGCTCAATCAGAAAGTGAATACTGGAGCACTTATAAGCTGGATATCAAGAACACAGGTTCTGAAACGGCAGACATGCGTGAAGCTGTCATTGAGTTCGTATTGCCTGTTGCAATCAATGACATCGGTTGGGCGTCAAATCACCTTTCGTATCCGTCATGGGAAATCTCTCATACGACACAATCTAACGGTGTACTGAACTCTGTCTCGCTGAAGTTTCCGCAAGGATCTTGGGTAGATAGCGAGCTTGCTTCTGGAGAATCTGCGGCACTGACGATTTCTTTCGGTGGAGAGTTGACGGATCTGAATGCGTTTGAAAATTCAGTGGTAGTGAAAGTGGATGGTGAAGTCGTTCCTCCACCTGAGTTCTCGCTCGATATTTTGGCTCCTGCACAAAACTCAGTGGTTTCTACTGGCACAAATGTAGACATCATCACGGATATTGCGGGTGAAGGTGCAACCAAACTAGAGTTCTGGGTAAACAACATCAAGTTGGGAGAGCAACCTGTTGTAGAAGGCACGACAGAGTATCAACAGGCTTGGCTCCCTGACACTATTGGCGCAGCAACGATTGCGGTCATGGCATTCGATGAGAGTGGAAAGAAACTGACAGAACAAACGGTTCAAGTAACGGTTGAATCGGAATCTACCGCACCAAATCCACCTGTGATTGAGTTTATCTCACCAGACGCTGGCTCTTCTCACCAAAAAGGTGACACCATTACAATCTCGGCCAATGTCTCTGATGCAGATGATGATTTAACAACCGTCAAATTCTTCGCCAACGATGCTGAAGTATGTCAGTTAGACGCCAAAGCGACTCAAGATTTCTCATGTGATTGGACGGCACACACTGCGGGGTCAACAACGCTTCGCGCTGAAGCTCAGGATGACGAGCAGCATACTGCACGCAAGAGCCTAACCATTACGGTCACAGACACGGGCACAAGTTGTGGCGATATTCCTCAGTACGAAGATGGTGTGCCATACAAAGTAGGCGATGAAGTCACGAATATTGGCAATATTTACTCATGTACCGTCGCGGGTTGGTGTGGTAATCCGGTTTGGACACCGGGCACCGGGCACCCTAATTATCCTGATGCGTGGAAAGACGCATGGAATGAAGTAGGGCAATGTGATCCGAACCCTGTGCCAGTTGTTAAGGTTCAGTCCCCTCAAGATGGACAAAAAATCGCACCAAACCAAGCATTCGATGTGGTAGTTGATGCAACGGATGATACCGAAGTTGCTCGCGTTGACGTTCAGTTGAATGGACAAGTGGTAGCAACCTCAGGCACACCTTCACAGGGCGATACTTATACCATCACGGTTCCTGCTCAAGTTGAAGGTCAATACACATTGACGGTTATTGCATACGATGATCAAGGTGCGAGTGCAGAAGCTGCGCCAATTTCTTTGGCTATCACTGACAAGGACTTGGTGGTTTCGCTTTCATCTCCTGTCGATGGTTCTAGCTACTTCGAAGGTCGTGCGATTTCTATCAAAGCGGATGCAAAGAGCTACGAAGGCGATATTACTTCTGTAAGCTTTATCGCCAATGGTAATGAACTGTTCAAAGATACCGAAGCGCCATACGAGTATGAATGGCTAGGTGCGCAGAAGGGGGCTTATGCCATCACGGCAAAAGCGGTAAACACAGCAAGCCAAGAGCAAACCTCAGCGACATCTACCATTACAGTTAAAGAAAGCACGGGCGGTGGCGGTTTAGTTGATAACCCAGATCGCTCTATCAGTTACCTAACATCTTGGGGGCTAAATGACTACGAGCAGTTGTTCAACTCAGAAGGAGACGGTTACCTATTGTCATTTGGTAAGTGGGATTCAAGCGGTAATATCACGATCTCTGACGGCATGCTCACACCGCCGGATTACAATCCAGATTGGATGCCAACGCAGTACCTCGCTTGGTCAACGCTTAAGCATGACAATGAAAACGTCACGATGATGGTAGCGTTCGGGGGGCAAACTTACGAAAGTATTTGGTCGGCGATCAGCACCCCACAAAGTCGTGAAGCGGTCGCGACTGGATTGGTTGATTTGGTCCACACGCCATTTCCGGTGTACAAGAAGAACCTGAAACCTGAAGAGATGGAAGGTGAGTGTCTTGCATCAAAACCCGATGGCAGCTGTGATTACAGCAAGTATCAGTTAGCTGGTTATGTGCATATTGATGGGTTGGATTTCGACTTCGAAAAAGCCGCTCGAATCACAGACAAAGAGAACCAAGACTTAACGGCATTGATCAAACTGATCCGTGAGAAAGTCGGCAACACCAAAGTGCTGTCCCTGACCACTTATCATGTAGGTGCCGACCCTGTCGAGTGTATGAATGCAAACGTATTCGAAAACTGTTCTTATGTTGAGCCATCTGGTCGCTCATCGCATCATGGTGAAGTCATTGATCTACTCAAAGCGACTAAAAATGACTTTGATTTCTTCAACGTCATGACATACGACGCTGGTCGAAACTTCCTATACGATGTCGCGATGGCGAACTATGCTGAATATATTGGAGACAAGTCGAAGATTGTTTTAGGTAATACGATCAACAGTCAGTGGGCACCAGGTGGTAACTTTGTTGAAACGCGTCAGAACAACCTAGACCGTGCTAAATGGCAGAAAGATAACGGTTATGGTGGTTTCTTCATGTGGACGTTGGGTTCAAACAACCAAGGTTTGAGTATGGCAGAACAAGTTGACTACTTTAACGACATGATCAATGTAAGTAAGTAGTACCTACCTCATCTTGTAATCTACTTGAACGACGGAAGGCTCAATGCCTTCCGTTATTTCTTCAATTTTCACCATGGGAAAGCCTTCTCTCGTCGTATTCCCATGTAAATCTCAAACTAATTCAGTGGTGACAATATGTCGAGATTAGATTCTGGTCAGCACCAGAAAGCGATTCCGTGCGTCCAAAATACCTCCACTCAACACTACGATGCGTTCAGTAAATGGCTACATTGGGCTATGGCGGTGATTATCATTTATGCAACGCTTGCAGGCTACGGCATGTTATTCGTTATGGATATGCCGCAGGTGTTCCATGTTCTATCTACGCTCAATATGTCGTTTGCAACCATCGCCTCCGTGTTATTGATTGTACGTTGGGGGTGGTCATTCTTTCGTAAAGCCCCAGAGTTACCAAAATCGGTTTCTCATACCCAGAAAAGCATCGCTAAACTCACACATGGCGCTATCTATTTGGTGATGTTTGTAGTGTTTGTTAGTGGCTTTCTAATGCTTAAACATGAGTATCCATTCTTTTGGCTGTTTACCATTCCAAACCCAATTTCTAATGCCGAAGTGAATGCGTTCTTTTTTATGGTTCACCGTTTTGGCTGTGCCACACTCGCGAGCTTGGTGTTGTTACATGCGTTAGCAGCGTTGAAACATCACTTTGTGAATAAGAACGACGTATTGCGGAGTATGGCATTTAATGTGACTAAGCAAAGTCAGTCGTCGTAAGCCGCACAGTACGGTTGGTTGAAGGCGTGTAGAAAGAAAAAAGGCTTGGTGAGCCTCCAAGCCTTTGTGTCCACTTAATCTAACTATTTTTTAAAGGTTAGATTCAAAGTGAGTGGAACTCGATCAGAAATCTTAATCCCGCCAACTGTTGCCGCGAGGTCAGTTAAGTTCTTACTAGGAATACCAAAGTCAGCAGCGCCAATAATCACAGGTGCACTTGAGCTCACCATTACCGTATCGCCAGCGTTTAGGATAACAACCGGAAACTCAACGGATTTTGTCTTACCAAACAGCGTTACTTCAGCAGGTACTTTTACCTTGTGTGAGCCTTCACCCAGAGAAGCCCAATCAACTTTTCCTGTCACTTTTACTGGTGCGTGTTTCGCAGATTCAAAGAAGATTTCATTAAGACGGGTGTTACGAATAGGGATACCTGTCTCAATGCTATTTAGATCGATAGCAACATCAAATTTGCCATTGCTGTCTAACGTGCCGGAAAGAGTATTGATGGTCGCTGGCTCGACAACAAACTGGTTCTTGATGGTAGCAAAGCTTACTGAAGAAAAGTTTGAATCTAATGTGTAGTTGTCAGCAGCAAATGAAGCACTAGAAAACAGCGCCAGCGCAATGCTTAGGGTGGATAAAGTCTTTTTCATTATTATTAGCCTTATATACGTTGAACGGTTGTTCCCCTTGATACTAGTCCGGATTTATAAAAGTTAATAAGGAATTAAATCGATTAATTTTGGTGATTTTTTTCGATGTGATTAACTGTGCATTAATGATGTTCGAATATCAATTTGAATGATTATGAGAGCGTATTGTTTGTCAGAAACTTGCTAATTAGCAATGACTTATTTAGGTGTTGATAAATCTACACGGCTTACATGGTTATTCTATAAAAGTGTGATACTGATATAAAAATGGTTCATTTTATTAAAGTTGTTGCATTTGATGCGGATAACGTAACTGAATAGTTAAAACCAGTGTCGCGGGAGAATGGGTTGGCAAAGAGAGTAATGCCAAGTCACCGGCTTAATTAACCCCGTTGATAGAAATTAATCGCTTGCGTTGAGACAACCATAATGAAAAGAATCATCCTATTAGCCGTTTGTGCCATGTTTGGCATTGCTGTAATGGCGAGTATGGCGTCTACCTACTTTATCTCCAGTCAGAAAATCGATGACATCATCTTGCACAAATCTCAGGTTCAGGCTGAGTTCTTAGCTGAGAATGCAAGTTACATTTTAAAGAACTCAAACCATCCGGTCCAAGATCTCCAAGCGTTAGTTGACCAGTTAAAGCAACGCTCAGATGTAAGTTATGCCATTGTAATTGATAGCAATGTTTCGGCTGTTGCACACAGTGATAAACAAAAACTAAACAAGAAGTACGAAGATGACTATACAGTGGCGGGTGCAACCAAAGGTGTGCAGCAATACTCGAAGTGGTACGCGGATGTGCAGCAAGTGTGGGTGTTCGATATCATGGCTCCAATCTACGTGAATGGTCAACTCTACGGCACGTTCGATATCGGTATTCCAATTACGGAAGTGAGCCAAGCAACGAACGGTATTATTAGCTACCAACTTGGTTCAATGACCGTGATATTTGTACTCTGCGTGCTACTACTTTCACTTCTGCTAAGCCACTTAATGCAGCCGTTATCTGTATTGAAAAATGCACTGCATGACATTTCCCAAGGGGAAGGCGATCTGACTGTTCGTTTGCCAACAAAAGGTAATGATGAAGTGGCTCAGATTTCATCAGCATTTAATGTCTTTGTCGAAAAGGTTCATGGCATTATTTCGCAAGTGGTGAGCACTGGTGTTGCATTGAATGGCTCTGCAACTGCCTTACGTGAGCAATCTCAACAGGCGTTGACTCGTGGGCAGGAGCAAAACGAGCAAACCATGCTGGTGGTGACGTCAATGAATGAAATGATCGCAACGGTAAATGAAATTGCATCGAACGCAGCAGGTGCAGCGAGCGCGGCAAGTACTGCAACGGATGAAACGCAAGAAGGCTACAAGACGCTGCAAAAGACCACTACGGCAATCACAAACCTTGGAACCGAGATGAACAGCACGTCCAGCATCATCGTAAGTTTGGCAGATAATACTCAATCGATCGGTTCAATCCTTGAGGTGATTCGAGGTATCTCAGAACAGACGAACTTATTGGCACTTAATGCTGCAATTGAGGCCGCTCGTGCTGGTGATGCAGGCCGTGGTTTTGCTGTGGTAGCTGACGAAGTACGTAACCTTGCGACGAAAACCGCGCAGTCAACCGATGAGATTGACCTGATGATCAAACGCTTGCAAGACGAAGCGCAAAATGCCGTGAATTCGATGGGGAACAGTAAAGCTCTGATCGAAGAAGGAACTACGGAGACGGAGCTAGCTCGACAAGCACTAGAAGCGATTTCTAAACAGGTAATGACCATACTGGATATTAATACTCAGGTTGCAACGGCAACAGAACAACAATCGACGGTAGCTAACGAGATCAACATGAACATGGATACGGTGAGCAATTCAGTGAAGCTCGGTCTAAATGCAAGTGAGCAATTAGAGCAATCGAGTCAACAACTGGCTGAGCTCTCGCAAACGCTTGATCATTACGTCGGCTCGTTCAGAATCTAACCCACAACAAGCATGCAAAAGGCGACCATCGAGTCGCCTTTTTGTTTGCCGATATGTATCCAAAGTGTGGTTATGGGGTGATGTTACTATAGGTCACTGCTTGAATTTCGCCTTGCGCCGTTCGTTCGACGTTATCCACTTTGCCTTGGAAATAATAAGGCGTGAAATCGGATTGCCCTTTGCTCGCATTTGCATAATACAAAGTTACTGGCTGATGGTTTAGTGCGCCAGACGTTAAGGTGCCAATCAATGCATGCTCGAATTGATGATAACCATTGCCCCAATGAAACGCTTTGGTTGACTTTGGATCGAGACCGACGCCTCCATATTGATGATCAACCCATGCATCCATAAAAGTACGTGTGGTGTATGGCAGTACATTTCCCACCTTGTTATCTAAAATGGCAAGTGTCATTGCTGATTGGTCAAGCTCTGCCCATTCCCAAGAAGAGCTGCCGTTGGAATAAGGGCGGCTTTGCCAAGCAGGGATGGATTGATTCGCCCATTCGCTTTGCAGTTCGGGAGAAAAAAAAGCGCTAACTGGTTCAAACTGTTGTTGATATTGCGCTCGCTCTAATGTCGTTCGCATGCCTTGTTTCGCAAATTGTTTCCAATCGGCATTGTTTATTTGTTCTGCGACAAGGTAAGTCATCCAATACGCTTTAATGGTGTGACCGAAATCGTTATGTTTGGCGTTTGGCTGCATGACGGCTTTATGATGAATGGCACCGTAGAAGCGTTGCTCTTTATCTGAGTGATAATGTTGGACTAATGTATTTGTTAACCAGGTCAGGTCACTGAGCCACTCCGTTCTATGTGGCTCAGGCAATAGGGGAGCGACCAAAAGCATATAGCCGTTAATTTGGTCTAATTGTGCAACCAACTCATGCTGTTTTGCACTTTGCTCATCTCCATCTTGTAAAACCCAAGCAAGTCCTACTTCATCGTTTAGTCTGTAGTTATCAAAGATAAATTTTTGCTGATCAATAAGCACTTTTTCTACCAGAGGATCGCCCGTTAGGTAGTAATACATTGCAAGCCCAACGAGTGCGTAAGCTTGGTCTTGCGAAGTTCTCTGTGTCCACTTTAAACCAGCTTGTTTGTTTTGCGTGAACGAAATAAAGCCGCCATGCTCTTTGTCTTGCAATTCATTTATTAGGTAATAAGCCCCTTGCTTCGCTAGTTCAAGGGCTTGAGTGTCTCCAGTTAGGTGGAAAAGCACCCCATAGGCGTAGGTTTGGCGCGACTTCATCCGCGTATATTCACGACCAAAATAAGGAGTAATCCAACCTCGATCTAACTCAGGACAAACATTGGCTGTATTCAGTTTGCGACCATCGTTGCAGCGGAAAGTGGGGAAGTTTCCAACAGGTTCTCCGTAAGCTTTCTCATCCATCCAGTAAGGGGCTAAGCCTGTTGTGATGTGGTTTAGCCATGTCTGTGTAGATGGAAACGTCGTTGATGCCGCATTATTTGCAATCGCGTCTTGGGAAACTGTTTCGTTTGAAGCTGAGTTTTCAATTGTCGCCGCCAGTGACACCGAACTGGTGGCGAGAGAGAGCGCTATTATTAACGACTTTGTCGAAAAAGACATAAAGCAAGTCCTTGAAAGAAAAGAAAGAGTATATCGGTTGGTGACCTCTACAAACCGTTGAATCTCTCCGGTTTTCCATTCCCTCTGCTGACAAGCTTGTCAGTCTTTTTTGATGGAGCGAGCGGGGTTACCAGCAACGCGGTCTCTCGGAGCCACATCTTTCGTTACGACAGATCCAGCACCAATGACAGCTTCTTCTCCAATCGTCACGCCCGGCATAATGATCGCACCACCACCAATCCATACTTTATCTTTTATGGTTACAGGTTTTGCAGTTTCATCACCAGCAAGGCGTTGCTCTGTCTCTAAAGCATGCGCAGCGGTGTAGATTTGAACTCGCGGACCAATCATCACGTTCGCGCCAATGGTTACCTGTCCGTTGTCTATGATGATGGCATCCCAATTAATGTAAGTATGCGAGCCCACTGAAAGGTTGCATCCATACGTCAATTGCAACGGGGCTTGGATACAAGCACCATCACCAAGATTGACGCCTATTTCAACGAGAAGTGCATGACGCTTTGCTGCATTGGGTTCATGGTTGAAGTTGAAAATGAGCTCACATGTGCGCTCCCGCATGAGCTGAAGTTCTTCGTCCAGACAGTTATAAACCTTTCCTAAACGCATAAGTTCGAGCGCTGACATCTTTTTGCCCTTACCGCTTAAATAGTGCAACAAAGTGAGCAATATAAAGCGCGCGCTATACAAGTGGAAATTGAGAACCGTAAAATCAGAATATGGTCACTCAATAACACTTCATAAGATCGTTTTAATAAACAATTCAATACTAAACCGTTGAATGTACGGGGAAGTGTACTAGGTTTTATATGAGTGCTTGTTTTATGAAACCGTGGCTATTTAAGCCGTCGGTCTTTGATTAAGTACGGATAAATACTGTGTTGGGTCTATTCACGCGTCATCGATTATCGGATTACCGATGAATAAGAATATGGCGCGAAACCAAAGGGAAAAACAGTGAGTAATTCAAACGAAAACCTAGAAAAAGTGTTGGCGAAGGCATTCACGACTTCTTTGATACGATTCTCCGTCACAACGCTTATCGTCATTGTATGTTGGTGGGCGTTTTTACCATTCCTACCTATTTTACTCTGGGCGTTAGTGTTGGCTATCGCGCTCTATCCAGTCAAGTTGGTCATTGAAAGCAAGCTCGGGTTGAGTTCGGCTCGGTCTGCAACGCTTATAGCAATTATTGGTGTCCTGATTCTCGGTACGCCAACAGCAATGGTGGGTAACTCCTTTGCTTCGAAAACACTCGGTGCATTTGAATCGTATCGAGATGGTACTCTGGTCATTACCAAGCCCGCGGACAGCGTAAAAACCTGGCCTTTAGTTGGTGAGAAAGTTCACGCAGTATGGTTCGAAGCGGCTGATGATCTTCCAGAGTTCATAGAGAAGCGACAACCACAAATCAAAGGCTTTTTTGGGTGGTTTGTGGATACAGCAAGCGGCGCAGCTAAAAGTGTATTTATGTTGATTGGCGCGATCGTCATCGCAGGGGTTATGCTCGCTTGGGCGCAGCCAGCAGCCAAATCGATAAGAAAAATCTTCATAAGCTTTGCCGACGAAGCGCGAGGTACGGAATTGCATGAACTGACGACTGCCACAATTAGACAAGTGGCCGTAGGAATAATCGGTATTGCGTTTTTAACCGCCATGGCTTTCGGTGCTGTCGTTGCATTGTCCGGCGTACCTGTCGCAGCCTTGTTTACACTTATCGCACTAGTCTTCGCTATCGTTCAACTTCCGGTCACTATTATTGCTTTAGTCGCCGTTGGTTTGTTGTGGGCGGGGGACAGCGGAACGGTTCACAACGTCATCTTTACTGTTTTACTTATTGCTGCAAGTTTGATTGATAACTTCTTAAAACCATTGATCCTCGGGAGAGGACTAGACGTGCCTATGCCGATCGTGTTGATAGGTGCCATTGGCGGCATGATGTCTGGCGGCATTTTGGGGATGTTTATTGGCGCTGCATTCTTAGCTGCTGGTTATCAGGTGTTTATGAAGTGGGTCGATACGGAAACTCAGGACGTTGTTGATGTCGTAGAGAGTGAAGAGTTTCAGGAAGAGAAAACAGAAGCTAAAGAGTCCAAGGATTAAGTTAGTTCTGAATAGGCAGTTAGACCGTGAGATCGCACAAGCCCATGTGAAGTGCGCTTGTTGATAATCATTCGAGCAACTAGAAGGTCGCTGTTCTAGTTGCTTGTGAAGGCAAATAATCAGCGCTAGAAACTTAACGACTAGTCGTAAGCGAACAAACAACCTTTTAGTTTTCGTAAATACTGTTTCAATTTATAAGTCATTGTTTGATGTTTTTCAGAGGCGTAACGTTAATTGCGTTGCTTAAGTAAATTGCAACGTTATGTTTTTATTGGAAAAAGGAAATGGATATGGCTTACGAAGGCTACAAAACATTTACTGCAAAACAAGAAGAAGCCGTTCTTTATGTTACGTTTGATTTTGGAACGGTAAACGTACAAGGGCAGGAAATGTTGACGGATTTGAACGGTTTAGCGCTACGTCTGGAACGTGACCGTAACGTGAAAGTGGTTGTATTCCAATCTGCTAATCCAGAAATTTGGGTTTGTCATTACGACACCGAATTGCTGAAAGAAATGTCGACAGAAGCGGTTTCACGTGAAGAAGCGAAATTGCTTGACCTTCAATCAGTGTTAGAAAGGATCAGCAAGCTACCACAAGCAACGATAGCTAAGTTGGAGGGATTTGCCCGTGGTGGTGGTCATGAATTTGCATTGGCATGTGATATGCGCTTTGCCGCACGCGGTAAATACAAATTTATGCAGATGGAAGTTGGCATGGGCATCTTACCGTGCGGTGGTGGCGCATCTCGGATGGCACGCCAGGTTGGTTTAGGACGTGCTCTAGAAATCATCTTGAGTGCTCGCGACTTCGATGCGGACGAAGCAGAAGCGTACGGCACCATAAACAAAGCGTTGGAGCCTGATGAGATTGGTCCTTATGTTGATGAGTTAGCGCAGCGAATTTCTAAGTTCCCAGCTGAATCTATTAATGCATGTAAGCAAATGGTGTACGAGTCAATCGATAAGCCAATCGATGAAGCGTTGAAAGCCGAAGCTTACTGGCTTTACCAAGCAACCAGCAAAACGCCAGCGGTTAAGCGTTTCCAAATTGCCGATGACCAAGGTTTAGAGCACGATATCGAAAACCAAAGAAACTGGGAAGAACTGGTTATGAAGGTGCAAGACATTAACTGATCATTCATATCTTGATTGTCGATATAAGATTAAAGGCGAGTTTTTTGGCTCGCCTTCAATTGACGAGTAAATTTGGTTCTGTTTGCTGTCGCTCATGTAAACCAGACGATTATCAGTGACAATTCTAGAAAATGGCTAGATTTGTTTGAAAATTCATCAGTTTAGGCATTAAGTTTTTGCCGTGTCGGTCAATATTTTTAATTAATAGAATCGATTGTGTCGATCAATCAAATCGATCGATAGAAATTTACTGTTGATTGATAAAAATATTTATCCGTAACGACACCTTTTGATCATCGAACAGTATACAATTATGCGTATAATCGCCGCTTCTTAAATGCATCAAGTTCAAATCTTGATCAGAATTGCAGTGAATGAAAGCTAAACGGATTTTAGTTGTTGAATTAGGGATAGGGAGAGTGGGTTAATCTAGGACAGTTGTAATGAGTTGGGGCATCAAAGTAGTATTTTTAATTTCGGTATTATTGCTAACGGAATTACTCGCCACAAAACTAACCGCCATCAATAACGAAAAAGAATCTGAACAAGTTATCAGTGCTATCAATAAAGAGATGAAAGTCATCTTTAATGACGCATTGATTACGGCTGAAGTATTGAAAGAAGTTGTGGTGCTTTCTAAGAACCATGACATGTCATCAGCAGAGTTTAATAAACTTAGTCGTAAGCTTTTATCCACTTATACCAATGTGGATGCCTTGTTATACCTTCCAAAAGGGGTCGTGCAATATGCTTATCCCTACGACGAGCATAAAGCGGCAATTGGTCACAACGTTCTTGAAGACCAAACACGAAAACTTGGGGCAAACCAGTCTGTAAACTGTAAGAAAAACACGATTATAGGTCCCGTCACCTTAGTTCAAAATGGTAAGCAAGCATTCATCCTCAGAAAAGGTATCTCAGACGATGCGAATTTCATTGGTTTTTCTTCTTCCGTTATCTATTTAGAATCAATCGTTAGCAAACTAGAGCAAGTATTAAACCAAAACCACGTGAATCGTTACTCTGTTGTTGGCTATGATCCTGATAACAGCAACTATTATGACAAAGTGATCAGCTCTAAAGGTGAGATTGATTGTGACATTCATACTGGCGTCGTGACGATTTTCAACACCAATTGGCAAATCTCAATATCGCCAGAGGACAGTGGCTTGATCCCACGAGTGGTTATTTTTGCCACTTTGTTGACGCTACTAATATTGGTGACAACACCGGTGAGGTACTTCAACAAGTTTCGTCATTCAGAAATGCAGCGAGATAGCCTGCAAAATGAAGCGCATACCGATTACTTAACTGGACTCCTAAACCGTCGTGGTCTTGAGACTAAGTTTGAGGTGTTAAGAAAAGAGAATACGGCAGGCTCAATTGCTGTGTTTGATATCGATTTTTTTAAGAGCATTAATGATACTTATGGTCATGAGGTGGGGGACATCGTATTAGCTCAGTTCTCTAAGCTATGCGAAGCAAACACGAGCCATGATTTCACTCTTTCTCGCACTGGTGGTGAGGAATTTATGTTGTTGATGCCAAACACTAACGCTCGACAAGCATACCTATACTGCGAGCGAGTAAGAAAAACAGTGGCGAATACGCCCGTGTTTATCAATGATATGTACATTGATATCACGGTAAGTATTGGGGTCGCCTATTTTGACGGCACAGACTCTCTAAAAGACGCATTAAGAGAAGCGGACCGAGCGTTATACAAAGCGAAAAACTCAGGGCGAAATCAAGTGTGTTGGACTCGTTAAGAATGAAGTCTCAAATAGTATGCCTATAGCTTTACTTGATGTCTGAGAAGACTCACAGATATTAGGTTATCAGCTTGTAAACAAAGCCTTGTTTTTGTTTAACTTTAAGAGCGGAGCGAAGTGAATTGAAGGTGCAATACAATGCTATGGATAGTGACCAAGTACTTAACCACGGCGGCAATCGTCGTATTAATTTCTGAAGTGGCGAAAAGAAGTGACAAACTTGGTGCCTTGGTAGCTGCCTTACCAACGGTGACTATTTTGGCGCTGGTATGGATGTATATTGAAGGTCAAGGCACAGAAAAACTGTCCAACCACGCTTTCTACACGTTTTGGTTTGTCGTGCCGACGCTGCCAATGTTTTTACTCTTCCCGTATTTGCTAACCAAATACTCCTTTTGGCTGACACTATTAATCAGCTGCGTAGTATCGGTAGCTTGTTTTGCTTTGACAAACTTAGTAGCAAAGCAATTCGGAATCAATTTGCTGTGACAAGGTTTTTCTGGCTCCCAACCTGACATACTAGCGTTTACCTTAATAGATTCGCTATCTGCTGTGGTAAAGCGTGAAATAAATGCAACGCTTGCTGATAACAACACAAGCGCATCGCACTTCAATCATCGACTTCAACAATGACCCGAAACATACGGTATTTATTGGCTTCGTTGTTAGTGGTTAGGTGGCAGGATTACTTATATTAGGTTGAACGCAACAAAATAGGGTCGTTGAGAAAAATGAACAACACTTGTCAAAATAAGAGCTTTGGTGTTTTACATCCTGGTGTTCGCTACCGAGTCAAAAAAGAATTTTATGATTATAACGGTGAGCGGTATCAAGTTGATGAGGAAATGGTGTTTATTGACCATAACTTCGTTCCTTATGAAAGTGGTTTATCACTCTTTTTCCGAACACATAACCGAGAACTTCAGATCATGCTTTGCAATCGGGAGGGCTTACAACAACACATCGTTCATGAGCTAGGTGCGTATTTTGAACGCCAGCAATAAATTTAGTTAAAGGTGAACTGGAAAACCAAAATGAGTTGTGAAGATTGTTCAGATGCTGCGAGAAAAATAAACAACCCTAAAGATTTGGCGAATGCAATGTGCTTTCTCAATGAAAGAACGGAGGCTAAAACGCTTAAATACTTGGGTTACGGCAGTTGGGGTGAGCCTTTTTCTCAGATGGTAAATCGGAAAGGGTGGAATGATTTAATCTGTAACTACTTTGCCTGTCGAACCTGTGGTCAAGTATTCAATCTATATGCTGAAACCTACCACGGTTCGGGAGGAGCCATCGCCGCGATCGATTCGATTGCAGGAAAGTTGTTTATCGATGAATTTGTCACTTCTCAGATTGACGAGGATTGAAAGCATAAGATGCTGTTGTTTGTCCTTATCTTGCTCTTTACGGCTTTATCAGTGCATGGCTCGGTGGTAGGGACTTGTACGCAGGGAGACGATAGCCGTTTTTTCAGCTCTGGTAGTTATACCCAAGTAACCTCAAGATGCTAGGTTCAGCGAGAATGACTTGGTTTGTAGACGCGGCGGCGATTTAAAGGTTTAGTGGGTCTAAATCAAGAATCGGCAACAAAGTATACAAGCCAAGGTCCTTATATTTGCAAAGAGTGCCCTTTGGGAGCGTGTCATTGACTCGCTTTTTTAGTCAAACAAATGGCTGCGTCAAACAACTTCATCCTTTTGCTCTTGTAACCAGCGACGTGGTGACATTCCTGAGACATTTTGAAAAGCGCGGGAGAAGCCAGAATAGCTACTGTAGCCGACTTCATCAGAGACCCAATTCAACGGCTTATTTTGCAATAACATCGATTGCGCGACCGATACTCGCCACTTTTGTACATAATCCCCCGGAGTTTCACCAACCACTTGTTTAAAGGTCTCGATAAATTGAGTCCGAGACATCGCAGCGATGGACGCCATTTCATTGATATGAAAGTGACGAGGTGGTAATTGATGCACTTCAGTAATGACATTGGCAAGGCGAGGGTGGGAAAGGGCGGCAAATAGACCGTGCTCGATTTTCTGCTCTTGAATTAAGTGACGGAAGATCAAAGCCATCAGAGTGTCGCTTAGCTTGTCCATCAAAAACTCCTGTCCTACGGAGTTCTTGCTGGCTTCTTGAGACAACATATCTAATACCGGTGTTAAGTTTGGCGCAGCTTCAAAGGGGATGACTATCACGTCTGGTAATACGGACAACAAAGGATTTATCTGACCACCTCTATAATCCACGTTTGCACACACCAATTCACTGTCTTCACCTCCTTCCAATCGATGAGGGGTATTATTCGGCAAATAAATAACGCAAGGTTGTGTGAGCCGTTTTGGATTTTCTCCTGCAGGCGTCAAGATTAAATCACCCGCATTGAGTACATGAAGGTGACCTCTGTTGTGGTGGTCTGATTGAAATGAAGAAATGCCACACAAATGCCCGGAATAGAAAACACCAGTCCGTATTGAGAAGTGTTCCATCAGCTGTGATAACAAGTCCATTTTACCTCCGAACGATTTGCGTATTTTTTTGGTCATTAGTCCCTCTTTAGACCGGAAGAGTCCGCTAATTTATTCACACAAGGTAAACAAACAGACAAGGAGCTTACTATGTCACGCATTAAATCAACTGGTCGAAAACTCACTTTAATGACCGCTTTACTCGGAACCAGTTTTTCATTAATGGCTGCGGATGTAGGCATGAGCGTTGATGCTAATGATCTTGCGATCAAGGGATATGACCCAGTTGCGTACTTTACAGATAATGGCGCAGTGCAAGGCAAGCCTGAATATTCAGCCACTTACAACAATGCTATCTACCACTTTGCTAATGCGGCAAACCGTGATCAATTCAAAACGGATCCACAAGCTTACGCACCACAATACGGTGGTTACTGTGCATTTGGTGTAGCGATGGGTAAAAAGTTCGAAACTGACCCTCAAGCGTGGAAAATTGAAGACGGCAAACTATATCTGAATCTTGATAAATCGGTGCAAAAGCGCTGGTTGGAAGATACACAAGGCTTCATCCAAGATGCCAACTCTAATTGGACAACCATAAAAGTCGTTGACGCTGATAAGCTGTAACTGTCTTCGATAAATTCCTTTCCTACTGTCCGCCTAAGGCGAATCATTTGGTTCGCCTTTTTTCGATGGGCTATTAGAAGGGTGGAATACACAAAGTGAGATTAATAGGAGCGGTTTATGTTGCCCTTAACTCACTCGTTATTTATCGACATCGCCAATCACGCCTTCATGTGAAAGATCGCCAGAAAGTTCTGCTTGAACTTCGGCTAGACTTTCCTCTTCCGCCGCAACAATCTTACCTGTGAGAGCATCAACCTCGACTTCGTACGCTTTATCTCCACGTTTAATAAACACATCCCACTGGGTATCAGGTTCATCGTGACGAATGCCTAGCACCTCAACATCTAACGCCCCTAGCGCTGCTTTAATGGCATCTTCTTGACTGATGATTTCTGCATCGGCGGCAGCATAACTTGGCAGGCTTAACACACCAAAAGCGGTTAGGGCGATACATAATATGAGTTTTTTCATTGAGTTCTCCTTAAGCGCTAATTTCATCTGAGAGAGGTCTTTTATTGTCGTCTCCATAGTGTAGGTGACGGTGTAAAAGAAATGTGAATACGGCATTGAACAAGCTCGTCCCGATAGAATTGTCGTACTGCGTCTATCGCTGCGTTAACGAACTTTAGCGTTCAACCCATCCCTGATGGTCTGGAGGGTTCGAGCTATACAAGTTTTTCACACTTCTATTGATAGCTTAGTGACGATTAAAGTCATGATTGGATTGAACTCGTTGTATGAATAGAAATTTGATGCTCAATTTTGGTGTTGTACTCATTACGTTACTTGTCCCTTATGCTGTGTTGCAAATTGGAACTCCAACTCTTGAATGGTCCTTATTTTGGCAGGTGCGCACTTATTTGGTTAACTACAGTGGCATTGTGTCAATGTTGCTTATGTCGTTGTGCGTGATTTTATCTGTTAAACATTGGCCTTTAGAGCGCTGGTTAGGAGGGTTAGATAAACAATATCGATTGCATAAGTACCTTGGTATTTCTGCCGTGTTTTCGGCGTTGTTTCATTGGGGCGCATTTTTAAGTGATGATTTCGCTATGGATTTTGGTTTTGTCGAACCAAAGGATGAGACTTTCCCGTTTTGGAAACTAATAGATGCAATGGGCGACCCTGCTCAGCTTATTGGTGAGTATGGCTTTTACCTTTCCGCTGCGTTTGTTCTGATCGCATGGATTAAAAAGTTTAAGCACAACGTCTTCCAACTCACCCACAAAGTGCTTCCGTATTTATACTTGTTTTTAGTTTTACACATGGTGATGTTTTTTGAGGCGAGTCTATGGCTAACCCTTTCTGGAGCCATTCTCTTATGTGTGAGTGGGTTAGCAACGGTAGGGTGCTTCATGACCATCTTTAATTTGAATGGTAAGAAGAAATGCCATGATGCCAAAGTACAAAGTATCAAGCCGATGAGTAATGGCATTGAAGTCATGCTCAAAGTTGATTCAGCGGAGTTTGTTTATCAACCAGGTCAATTTGCCTTTGTCGATTTTGGTGATAACGAGCGCCCACACCCTTTTAGTTTAGCTTCCGCTTGCCATCAAAATGGTGAAGTAAGGCTCATGATCAAAGCGAATGGCGATTACACCTCTGCGTTGAAAGGTTCTTTAAAGGTTGGACAAGCTGCGCGTATTGAAGGACCGTATGGACGGTTCAATTTTCAAGATAATGCAGAACGACAAGTTTGGTTTGCCGCAGGCATTGGTATTGCGCCATTTTTAACTGCGATAGAGACAGTTGGTGCAAGCAAAACGGTGTACTTGTTTTACAGCTATCGAGAAGAAGATAAGCCACTTTGGGACGAGCTAAAACAAAGAGCAAAGAAGGCTGGTGTTACGCTATATACGAAGAACACAAGTGTACAAGGTCGATTCAGAAATGCAGAAGTCACAGAGTGTGTAGAAGGTACTAGACATTGCAGTGTGTGGTACTGCGGACCATCAGAATTAGGCAAGACACTTGAGAAAGCATTTGTAAGGTTAGGTTTACCGGCGAAGTCATTTCATCGAGAGTTGTTTGAATTGAGGTAGTTAGAAATTGCTATCTGTTTACACAAAGGCGAACCGTTTGGTTCGCCTTATTTGGTATCTTTAGATGGGGTTGAATCGCCAATATCGGCGGTTAGAAAATGGTCTGCTTCTTATCTTTAAAGTAGAAAAATACGCTGATGGCGATAAACAAGAACGTAAAGTAATAAAAGAATGAAGATAGCGAAGCGATGAAATCGATGTGCTGTGCGATCTGTTCTTGCGTATAGTTTTGCGAGATTAACTTGTAGTAATAGGCATAAAGAATACCAATTGAGCCGTAGCCTAGGTTAAACATTAAACCTTTAAAGCTAAGTACCGTCGCTCGGTTGTGAGATTCCGTTTTCTTGTTGAGATGATAACTAATGAAAATGTTCATCGTCATAATGATGAAGATAAGGATCAACGCCGGAATGACTCCATAAATAGACCATCCAAGGCTAATCCAATAATACGTCGCCATACTTGCAAACCCCATTATTGCAATGAACGTTTTCGGAGCCATGCTTTCTGCTAAACGACGACTTTGTCCTGCCAACAGAATCTGCAACACACTGATGCCTGCACCAATAAAACCAAAGTAAATAATCGGAATATCAATGGCACGGTAGTACTGGCTATTCATGGTTAAAAACATACGTGATGTATGCTCAAACAAGCTGTAGTAGAGAAGAATGAACAATACATAAGGCGTCGACAATACCCATTTTGCCGTGTTGAGGGTCAGCTTCATACTCTCCATCGTGGACGCTAACTTACTGCTGTTGCTCGGGATGACTTTTTTCGCTTCTCTCATGCTGAATGCCGAGTAGATAGCAATCATTGCTACAAACAAGGTCGCATAGACGGGGATTCTCATGATGTCTTGTGTAGACTCTGGCTCTGCGAATCCTAAGAAATGATAAACGCTTGCCATAAAGTTGACGTCGTACATGGCTGCACCCAAAAGGGTGACGACTATACCGATACTCGAAGACAGTCGAAGTTGGATTTGCAGCACTCGTGGCCACAAATCTTCTTTGCCTTGCTCTTTTAGCGTGTCGTAAGCCAGCGCTTCATCTGCGCCGCTTGCCAATGCCATAGCTAAGCCACTCAACACTCGGTTAATCAAAAATACAATGAAAACAAAAGTGGGATTTCCTGTAGGGACAAAGGCGATCATTGCAATTTCGATGAACATCACTATCGAAGATAGCACCACTAGTCGTTTGCGTCCTAATGTGTCGGCAAATGCACCGGAAGGGACTTCAGCTAGCACGATGGTTGCAGCCCAAACCACGTTGAGCATCGCAAATTGAGACAGTGTTAAGCCGTAATCTAAATAGAGTAGAGTGAACACTGGATAGTAGAATCGCGCAAAGTAGCTGCTTCGGAACATTAAGAAGCAGCGGACATTACGGATTTGCAGAATTTGTTTTAGCGTCATGAAATATCAGCACTTTGAATAATATAAGTTTATGTATAAACCTTTTTTAGTTCTGTGGTAAAGGTCTGTACTGGGAAATCATGATATCTCGTGGCGCATAGTCGCTATTCTTTGCTATCGGCTCAATGCCTCACCAAGCGGTCTGAAATAAGCTTGCAGTGCCTGGTGAATGACTTGGCGATGAGCAATGTCTGGATAGACGATAATGGCGTCCGCCTTAGTTGTGCCGGAAACCAAATAAGAGTTTTCGATGCCCGAGCAAGATTCGACGACGGCTTCAAATGCTCTTGCCATCATCTCCGTAGGTTGAGAAAAGTAACTAGCGCCCATTGCTTTATCCGCTTTAACGCTTCGAGTCACGTAATCGTGCTTATCTTGTCCGTCGGCACTGAGCAAAGTTGTATCGAAAATCTTAAGCAGTCGCTCGTTTAATGGGTGAGGGAAATGCTCTGCGTTATGCAGCCAGCAATCACTGGCAAATATCGTCTTACGTTGTGGACCTGATCTATCACCAATATCAAACGCTTTTTCCGCGATGTAATGGTCGAACGCATGCCAGAACTCATGAGCAAGTGCACCAGCACCTGCATTCTTAGCTAAAGCAAGTTCGCGTTGATTCGGTGCATAATGCGCTTGAACACCTTTACTTCCACCTGTACCGAAGGCGAGGTTCAAATTGCCTCTTAGCCCTATGGCGGAAGGTGGCAACGCTAAGAGATAAGCTAAGTCAGCCAAAGAATCAAAGATCAAGTTTGCAGCGAGATCTTTTTCCTCCGTATTAACCCATTTGCCAATCCGGATACCACCAATGCCAAAGGTCTCTTTAATATCGATGAACGACACTTGCTCCCCATGACGATAGTCAGGACCTTTTCGCGTTTTGTATTTAAAGCTGGTTAATTGCAAGGCATTCCTCGGAATTGGCGTTGATTGAGTTTCCTCAAACTTATACTCAAAAGGTAAGGTGTCAGATTATAGCGTAATAGAGGCGGAAGTAACTGACTCCTTCTACACTAAAGGTAGTGCTCTTGTGCAAATAACTCAGAGATTCAATCACTTTGATGCGCTATGTCGTTCCTTTCTCGAGTTCACTAAATACGGATATTTTATGCAGCCAACCTTTCTGGTTTTTAGACAAAATAAAGAACATAGCCGATGGACCCGTTAACTCAAGGACTCGTTGGGGCATCTTTGTCTCAGTCGGCAAGTAAAAAACAGCATTTAGTGGCGGCAGGTGTGCTTGGAATGCTTGCGGGCATGGCGCCAGATTTAGACATTCTGATTCAGTCTTCGAGCGACCCGCTGTTGTTTCTTGAATACCACCGACAATTCACCCATTCATTGGTGTTCATTCCTATTGGCAGTTTGCTCTGTGCATTGGCTTTATACCCAATGCTCGGCAAAAGGTTTGGGTTATCGTTCAAACAAAGCTGGTGGTATTGCGCACTTGGTTACGCGACACATGGTTTACTGGATGCGTGCACCAGTTACGGCACTCAACTGTTCTGGCCGCTAACCAATGCTCGTTATTCGTGGAATACGGTTTCTGTTATCGATCTTCTCTTTACGCTTCCAATTTTAATTGGTGTTCTGTTTGCGTTCTGGAAACGTAGCGCTTGGTACGGGCGAATCGCTTTAATTTGGGCTCTCGCTTATCTCTCCTTCGGAGTGATTCAAAGAGAAAGAGCAGAAGAGGCTGGATGGAAGGTGGCTAAAGCAAGACAACATGTGCCGTTGCGATTAGAAGCTAAACCCACGTTCGCAAACATTCTGGTTTGGAAAGTCATCTACGAAGCTGATGGTAACTACTATGTGGACGCCATAAGAGTAGGGACGTACATAAAAATCTATACTGGTGAATCTGTGACTAAATTAGATGTCAGCAAAGATTTTCCTTGGTTAAGCCGTACATCACAGCAAGCCGCAGATATTGAGCGATTCCGATGGTTTTCTGATGGCTTTGTCGTACGAGATCCCAACAATGAACGGCGTATCATTGACGTACGTTACTCACTAGTGCCAAACCAGATAAATGCCTTGTGGAGCATTGAGCTTACGAAAGCTGCTAAGGAAAGCGCTCATGTGGCATACACGACACATCGTGATATGTCTGCTGAATCAAGACGAGCATTTATCGATATGCTAAAAGGCGACGACTAGGCGCATTGAAAGTCTTTAACGAGCGTGGGCTTTTTGGAGAAGAAAAGTTTGCTAAACAAGGATTTGTATTCCCACCCAAGAGATAGCAACCTTTTCGCTAAATTTTGGTTTTCGATGATTGCAACTTCAATGCCTTGGTAGTGATGTGGATTGCTTTTGATGTAGTTGATAAAAGCCGTTAGCACACCTTGACCTCGTACCGAAGGATCAAACTTGATCGACACTATTGAAAAACGTTGACTGGCGATAGAGCAACGAACAAAGCAATAACCGAGTGGGTGACGGATGGTTTCTGATAGCTCAGGAAAAGGGCGAGTAGCTAAGTCTTGAGACAGCTCGTCGTATTGATGACACAGATGGTGAAAAAGTTGTTTTGCCTCGTTGTTCATAGGTGAGCCTCCTGAGTGTTACGTTTGAAAGCTGTTGATTTCATAAATATTGTAAACACAGGAAGCCGTACTAAATGCGGTGAACTTTGATGGAGGCAAGTTCCTCTTTTTGAAAGTGATGGAATTTCAAATGAAAATTCGTGATCTCTATAAAGCCCTTACTCAAAGTTAAAAGCGAGGTTGCACGGGTACATTCAAAGCTCCTAGTTCTCCAAAGTTATGACAAACTACGATTTATGGTCAAATAAGGGACAGAATGTGTTCTTCGGGGGTTAAGGTTGGCAGCCAGAGAGTAATTGATTGGCATCACTTGGCGCTTCCTCAAATATGCAATATTAGCTTACCGACTTTCAGACCTCGGTGGTGTTGACGACGACAATCATGGCGCGCATTCTTTTAAGTTCACTCAGGGCTAAGGCTCTTATTTAGCAAACAACTCGATAACTGCGTTTGGTGCGTGGGACTCGACTTTGAAAGGTAGCGCGTATGAACAAGGTTATTATGTTGGTGATGGGGCTGCTTTTTGCCAGCAGGTTGTTTGCAAGCATTGTCCCTCACGCAACCCAACTCGAACACGATGCGCCCATTCTCCTTCGCTCTGCATTGATCGTTGGTGTGGCAGCGTTCGCTGTTTGGAAAGTGTTCCAGTATTTTAAGAAGAGTAAATCTACCGACTAAGGCGACGTGAACAAGATTCGTTGGACATCCAACAAAAGAAACACTGGCAATTGAAATCACAGCCCTTAGAATGCGCACTCTAAAAGTTATAACTGATATAGAGTGATTTTATGCTTCGTGATTACACGTTCGATTGTCTTGTGACTATGCCTCGCCATGAACTGGAAGAGTTCAGTGCTCGCATGATCAGTAAAATGGTGCCAGAAGATGTGATGAACGAGCTGTTTACCTTTGATCAAGAAGAAGTAGACAGCGAAGACCGTATGTTATCGGCGCGCCTAGATGCAATGTTACGTATGACTGCAATCGCGCTAAGCGAAATTCAGCAAGCATTTGATGAATCCGATAATGCGAAGCAGAACAGTGAGCGAATGACTCGGCTTGTGCTGTGGCATTTCTACGCGATTTCATTCCGTTTAGAAGAAGCTATCACACTTGAAACGCACTGCGCGCAAGTTGAAAAGCTATTAGAAAATACACCAAACGACGTTTTTGCATGGGTGAAAACGCTAACTGAGCTTCTTCACACCTACGCAGAAATCAACGCGAAAGAGAATCCACAAGACTAAATCAATTTGGATTAAGCATAAAACCGCAAAAAGTCTCCGGCATAGCTGGAGACTTTTCATATGCTCTTCTATTTCGTTTGCCTTTATACCCAAGTGACTTCAAGATGCAGGATTCAGAGCGTTGTCATTGATTCGAGAGCAAGGAAAGCAACGCAGTGTAATAGCCAGCTCTTTCCAAGTTGT
>NZ_JAKRGG010000015.1:0-121598 GCF_022347645.1 Vibrio sp. MMH1-50 | reverse complement strand
TTGATGTTCTGCCAATCAATGATGCTCCAGTATCGGGCAACTTGGCTTACAGTGTCGATGAAGACAATTCAATTACGCTTAGCCAAGAGCAGCTTCTTGTTCAAGCATCGGATGTAGAAGGGGACGCGCTAACCGCATCTAACCTAGTGGTTGACGGTGATGCAACGGTCACGGCAAACGATGATGGCAGCTTTACCATTACGCCTGACGCGAACTTCAATGGCGACATTGACATCACGTTCGACATCAACGATGGCACCGACACTATCGTTGCAACAGCTGACCTGACGGTTAATCCAGTTAACGACCTACCACAGCCAGAAGATCAAACGTTCACCATTGGTGAAGATGGCGTCTTGTTGTTCACTGATGAAGATCTGCTTGATGGCGCAACGGATATCGATGGCGATAATCTATCGGTTGAAGGTGTGAGCTACACTGGCGCAGATGGTGTCCTAACCGACAACGGTGACGGCACTTACAGCTTCGCGCCAAACGAGAACTTCAATGGCGACGTAAACTTTACCTTCGATGTCTCTGACGGCACGGATACCGTGACCGCAAATATTGACGTAAGCGTGACGCCAGAGAACGATCCACCGGTGGCAGGCAGCACGTCTTACACGGTGCATGAAGACAATTCGATCACCATCAGTAACGAACAACTATTGGCTAACTCATCTGACGTCGAAGGCGAAGTAGCAATCGACAGCGTCAGCTACAGCGGCGCAGATGGCGTGTTCCAAGACAATGGCGATGGTACTTACACCTTCTCGCCAAACGAGAACTTCAATGGTGAAGTGAGCCTAGATGTTGTCGTGGTAGATGAAGACGGTGCGACGGATTCAACCACCGCAGGTATTACGGTACTTGAGGTGAACGATCCACCAATTGCCGGCGCAACTAGCTACTCAGTGAACGAAGACGAGGTCATCACCATTAGCTCTGAGCAGCTATTGGCGAATGCTTCTGATGTTGAAGGTGACGTCGCGATTGATAGCGTAAGTTACAGCGGCTCCGACGGTATCTTTACCGATAACGGCGACGGTACATTCAGCTTCGCACCAAACGAAAACTTCAACGGTGATGTCAGCCTAGATGTTGTCGTGACCGATGAAGATGGTGCAACGGTAGCAACCAATGCAAACATTGATGTATTGCCAGTCAACGATGCTCCGGTATCAGGTGATTTGGCTTACAGCGTGGATGAAGATGGTTCTATCACTCTCAGCCAAGAGCAACTTCTTGCTCAAGCCGGCGACGTGGATGGTGATGACCTAACTGCATCCAACCTGACTGTTGACGGCAATGCGACCGTTGTTGCGAACGACGATGGTAGCTTCACCATTACGCCTGATGCAGACTTCAATGGTGACATTGATCTGAGCTTCGACATTACGGACGGTGATGCGACCATTCAAACGACTGCCGATCTGACTGTGAACCCAGTGAACGACTTACCAACGGTTGGTCAGCCACAGTTTGTTACGCAAGAAGACACCAGCTTCACCTTCACTGAAGAGCAACTGCTGCAAAATGCAGGTGATATCGATGGTGATAACCTAACCGTAGAAAACGTTGCTTCTGACAGTGGTACCTTGGTTGATAACGGTGATGGCACGTACACCTTCGCACCGAATGAAAACTTCGATGGCAACGTGAACGTGACGTTTGATGTCAACGATGGCACTGCAACGGTTCCTGCTGAAGCGAACATTGACGTTCAATCTGTGGTTGATATGCCAGAGCTTTCGATTGCTTCGGACTTGGTGATTGCTTCAGACAACTTCGAGTCTGGCTCGAACGGTTGGAACGCGAACACTGAGAGCTCACAAGGGTTCGAAACGGGCGATATGTTGGGTCGTATTGGTGGCACTGGCGGTGATGAAGCGGTCAGCAAAACCTACGATATCCCAAGCGATGTTAATGAAGTGAATATCTCGTTTAGCTTCTACGAAATCGATTCATGGGATGGCGAGTCGTTCCAAATCTTTGTCGGTGGAGAACAGCTAACGACGTTAGAGAACTCAGCGTTCCGTACTCAAGATGGTACGACAACGCTTTACGACTCTAACGGTAACGAAGTAGGTGAAGTTGTCCACGGCTCTTCACAAGGCGAAGGTTTCAGTGGTTGGAATGACCAAGCTCACCAAATCAACCTGACGGTTCCTGTCGAGGATGGTGAATTGCAACTTGGCTTCGGTTCAACCTTGAATCAAGACGTTTGGGATGAATCGTTTGGTATCGACAACATCGAAATCACGGTAGCGGACGCGGATTACCAAATCATTGGTACCGAAGATACGCCAGTGCCGCTTGATATCGATGCTGCGTTAACCGATACCGATGGTTCAGAAAACCTCTCTATCTTGATTGAAGATGTGCCAGAAGGCAGCTCACTATCAGCAGGTGTTGATAATGGCGACGGCACTTGGTCACTACAACCAGGCGAGCTAGAAGGGCTAGAGTTTATCCCGTCTGCGGACTTCAATGGCGACATGACGTTAACCGTGAACGCAATCTCTACAGATGTGGATACCGGAACCACGGCGACAGCGACGCAAGATGTGACAATTCATATCTCGCCAACCAATGATGCACCAGAAGTGACGGGTGATATCACTGCAGTCACTTCCGAAGACAACAGCATCACGCTGACTCAAGAACAGTTACTTGAGCATGCCGTTGATATCGATGGTGACGATCTGAGCGCAATCAACTTAAGCACCAATGATGAAAATGCAACGGTTGAAATGAACGAGGATGGCAGTTTCACCATTACTCCGAGCGAGAACTTCTACGGTGACATTGAGTTTAGTTACGATGTCACGGATGGCGAAGAAGTGGTTGCTGCTGGTCTCGATCTAACGGTAACACCAGTCAATGACGCACCAGAGCCACAAGATCAAGCGTTCACTGTGGGTGAGGACGGTCTTCTTACCTTCACCGATGCTGACCTGTTAACAGGCGCGACGGATGTAGAAGGTGACAACCTAACAGTTGAAGGCGTGACTTACACAGGTGCCGATGGTGTCCTAACCGATAATGGTGATGGCACTTACAGCTTCGCACCGAATGAGAACTTCAATGGCGACGTGAACTTTACGTTCGATGTGTCAGACGGTACGGATACAACCTCTGCCAACATTGATGTGAGTGTGACGCCAGAGAACGATCCACCGGTGGCAGGCAGCACGTCTTACACAGTACATGAAGACAACTCGATCACCATCAGTGACGAGCAACTACTGGCTAATTCGTCTGATATTGAAGGCGATGTAGACATCAGTAGTGTGACTTACAGTGGTAACGCTGGTGTGTTCCAAGACAATGGTGATGGTACGTACACCTTCTCTCCAAACGAGAACTTCAATGGCGAGGTCAGCCTAGACGTTGTGGTTGTCGATGAAGAGGGTGCGACAGACTCAACCACTGCGGGTATCACAGTACTTGAGGTGAACGATCCACCAATCGCAGGTGCGACAAGTTACTCTGTCAATGAAGACGAAGTCATTATCTTCACGGAAGAGCAACTGCTTGCGCAATCAAGCGATGTGGAAGGTGACGTGAGCCTAGAAAGCGTCTCTTACAGTGGTAGCGACGGCATTCTAACGGCGAATGACGATGGCACTTACAGCTTCGCACCAAATGAAAACTTCAACGGTGGCATAAGCCTAGACGTAGTCGTCGCTGATGAAGACGGTGCAACTGCGACAACCAACGCGAACATTGATGTATTGCCAGTCAACGATGCTCCGGTATCTGGCGACTTGGCTTACAGCGTCGATGAAGACGGTTCAATCACATTGAGTCAAGAGCAGTTACTGGCTCAAGCGGGTGACGTAGACAGCGATAATCTAGAAGCGGTGAACTTAACCGCGGTAGCCAATGCAACCGTTGTTGAGAACCAAGATGGTAGCTTTACGATTACGCCTGATGCGAACTTCAATGGCGATATCGACCTAAGCTTCGACTTGATTGATAACGATGGTGCGAGCGTGGAAGTGGGCGTCGACCTAACGGTGAACCCAATTAACGATGCGCCGCAATCAACGCCAGTGAATATTGCTGGCACCGAAGATACCACCATTCTTATCACGCAGGACATGTTGCTTGCTAACGCGACAGACATCGACAACACCTACGACGAACTGTCTGCTGTCGACTTAGTGATTGATGAGCAATACGGTGACTTGCTAGACAACGGTGATGGTACTTGGTCATTCACTCCGGCTGAAAACTTCAATGGTGATGTGCCAATGTCGTTCGGCGTCAGCGATGGTGATTTAGTTACGCCGGTTGAAGGCAATCTAAACATCGAAGCGGTTAACGATGCACCGGAAGCGCCAACCATCCAGATGCAAGGCGAAGAAGATGTGGTCATGGTGATTGACCCAGCTTACATCGCTGATCAAGTTACGGATCTTGATGGTGACGAAATCAGCGTAGAAAGCATCACGGTTCGTGCTCCTGCAAACGCGACATTAACTCAGCAGCCAGATGGTATGTACCACTTGGTAACCACTCAAGACTTCAATGGTTTGGTGGAACTGGGCTACACCGCGACGGATGGTGAAGAAGTGGTTGAAGGCTCGTTGAATGTGGATGTTATTCCAGTCAACGATGCTCCATTCAATGTGGGTAATGCCTTTATGGCAACCGACGAGGGTGGCGCATTCACCTTCGACGCTGGCGACCTGATGAACTTGTTCGGCGACATCGATACTGAAAACCTAGTCGTATCACGCATTATCACCGCAGAAGGTGAAGATGGTGGTGAGGTAACAGAAAACGGTGATGGTACTTGGACATTCAGACCGACTGGCGATTTTGCAGGGGTTTCTGACTTGCAAGTTGTGGTAAGTGATGGTGAGTTTGAAACAGTACTTGATGTGCCAGTGTTTGTTCGCCCTGTTGCGGATGGCGCAGTCATCACAACCGACCATGATGGTCCGTTAGTGTTCGGTGAGGACGAAACGGGTCACCTAGGCTTGAATGTCGGTCTAATCGACGATTCAGAAACGCTAAGTAACCTAGTGATGACTGGTTTCCCTGTTGGCTTCGAAGTTACGGATGGTGTGAACACCATTACCATCACGGAACCGGGTCAATACATCGACTTGAACGAGTGGGATATCTCAGACCTGCAAATGACGCCTCCGGCTGACTTTAATGGCGAGTTCTTCGTAACCGTGACCGCAACAACGGTGGATTACGGTGACGAGCCAGAAGAGTTCGAAGATGGCATCGATTCAGGTGACTTCGAAACCCTAGCGGGTGAACCCGTTATCCTAACCGCTGATGACCTAATCGGATTGGCAGAGAACGTAGATGCTGATGCGGGTGATGAAGTGAAATTCGTTCACCTAGCTGATCGCAGCCAAGGTGAGATTGTCGATAACGGTGATGGCACATGGACATTCAATCCAGCACCAGGCTTTACGGGTGAAGCGGATATCGCTTATGTGATTGATAAAGACGGTGTGCTTCATGATGAGCAAACGGGTGTGGTCGTGAAAGAAGACGCACCACAAGATAATGCTTCTCCAGAAATCGACAGCATTTCTACCACAGAAATGGCTGTGGATGGCACCTTGTCGTTCACCAATGATGACATGCTATCGACCTTGAGCGATGCAGAAGGCGACAGCTTGAGCATTGAGTCAGTGAGCCTAATGGAAGGTCAAGGTGTGATAGAGACCGATAACCAAGGTAACTACCAATTCACACCAGCAGAAGGCTACACCGGAGATGTTCAAGTTGGCTTCATTGCAACTGACGGTGAAAACCGCATTGAGAGCTTCTTTAATGTCGACATCCAAGGTGAAGGTGAAACCACAACCAGCGAAGGCTACGCACTGGCTGATGATGGTTCACTAACACTCACGGAAGCACAGTTGACTGATGAGCTTGGCATTAGCCCTTCAGCAGAAGTGTTGGATGTCGCCGATGCAAACGATGCTGGTTTTTTCGCGAAATCAGGTGATGAAGAGTGGACGTACTGGCCGAACGATGACTTCGATGGCAATTTGGCTATGGATGTTCAGGTCAACGACAACGGTGAAGTATCGACTCAGAATCTGAGCATCCAAGTTGCGGACGATTCAGCGCAAAGCGACAAGCCACAAATCCAAACTGCTCAAGCATCATCAGAGCAGCAAGTCGGCGAAGCGCAGCAGCCTGAAGAGCAAGCAGCAAACGGTGCAGACAGTGAAGAGGAGAGCGCAGCTGATGTGACTGCAGCACCAGGCGATACCATTTCTATCTCGGTTCCAGATGAGGTCAGCGGTAACGAATCGGTGGATTATGCAGAAATGTCCGGTCTACCTGATGGCGCATCGGTAAGCAACGCACTGGATAATGGCGATGGCAGCTTCACATTAAGTGGCAACCTGAACCAACCAGTATCGGTTGAACTACCAGAGGGTTACGAAGGTACGAGCGAAATCCAATTCCAAGGTTATGACGAATTGGGCAGCGCAGTAGAAGGTGCGAGTGGCACAGTTGAAGTTGAAGTCGATGATCAATACACCATGCAAGGTTCTGCTCAAGATCAGCAACCAGATATGGCGGGTATGGAATCTGGCGGCAGTGACTGGACAAGTGCGGGAGGTCAAGATCAAGGTGTTGACTTCACGGATGACTCTGGCAGCTTCGACTCGGATACTCAAACGGGTACTGACCAAGGCAACGATTTCGATCAAAGCTCAATGTAACCAGTCCTAGACTAGGGCAGTGTCATTGCTGCCCAAACCAAAGCCATGCAGAGCTTACTTTGCATGGTTTTTTGTCGGATTTCTTTCTATGAGCTGTAGAAAAAACTTGGAAATTGAAAAAAGTATTCTTAGTTAGTTTATACCCAAGTAACCTCGAGATGTTAGGTTCAGCGAGAATGGCTTGGTTTGTAGACGCGGCGGCGATTTAAAGGTCTAGTGGGTCTAAATCAAGAATCGACAACAAAGTATACAAACCAAGACAGCTCGCCCTTCGGGAGCGTGTCATTGACTCGCTTCTTTATTGAATCAATGGCTGTGTCAAACAACTTGGAAAGAGCTGACTATTACGCTGCGTTGTTTTCCTTGACCCCGAACCAATGACAACGCTCTGAATCCTGCATCTTGAAGTCACTTGGGTATAAGAGTCATTTACAAGGAGGAGCGACATGTACCGTTATGTTAGTTCGCCAAAAGCATCGAAGTACATAGTGCCACCACCACAGCATCGTGAGTTGTCGAGTATCGATGTGCCGGAGTCAGAACTAGAGATGCGTGAAATTCTGAACAATTGGTTTGCCGATGGATTGGCGCCCATCATTCAGAATGAAGATAATTACATTTCTGCTAATGAGCAACAGCGCTTTGAGCAGCTCAGCCGTACGGTGGGCGTGCTACTGCGTAATAAAGATTACTACTTCGCCACCAAGCGGATTCTCTCGTTGTGGGAGCAAGACTGCTTAGAAACCACTTACATTAATTATCTGATTTTACGTAGTGAGCGCATACCATACTTCGAATAAGTCCCATTTCTTGGCTTGAAATAGTGGTTTACATGGTTTTCTTAGTAACTTTTGATACCCGTATTTAACATTTTTGTAAACATCGTTATATTTAAGGCTCATCGTTGTCAGGAGTTTATGGATGAACCTTACGATATCAGGGAAGTTGCAGCTCAGTTTTGTGCTGCTAGCCGTACTTTTTATGGCATCAGCGGTATTCACGTATTGCAACGTCACCACCGTAGAGCAATACGCCTCTTCATTACTTAAATCCGATTTACCGACCGTCGACACCAGTCGCGGTATCCAACAGTCCGTTCAAGCGTCGCTGTCTTCTATTCGAGCCTACATGTTGCTAGGTGGCGATGAAGAAGCGAGCGCACGTCTGAGTGAGGACGTGCGCAATATCATGGCATCTACAGACGAGTCGCTTCCAACGTTGCAGGCTTTGATCTCTGAACAGGATTTTCAAGCGATTCAAAGCCAGTGGGATGCGGTCAAAGTCTCTTTGAACAAGCTGATTGAACTTAGCCACAGTGACGAGAACTTACCCGCGCACAACCTCTTTATTAACGAAGCGGCACCCATTGCAGAAGTGGCACTTGACCAGCTTCAAAGCTTAATCAATGAAGAGTCGGGAAATCCATTTGGTGGAGACAGAAAGCGTCTGTTTAAAGTCTATGCCGACAGCTATACCTCCCTCGCCAATGCACTGTCTGCTTTGCGAGATTTCCTGTTATACGGGCAGCAAGATCATCTGGACAAATACCACGACTTGATTAAATACCACAATCAGTCTGTGGCGGAAATTGACAGTAAACTCGACAGACTGACTGATAACGACCAATCACTGTGGTCACTGTTTAAGGAAATGCAGCAACTGTACTTTCCTTTAGCAGAGCAGGTAATTGCATTGCGTCAATCGCCAGAGTGGAACGAATCAAACTTGTTAATGGCGAATGAACTGTTGCCAGCAGCGGATGCCCTAGACCAAAGTTTAGAAACGATCGTGTTGGCTCAGCAAAGTCGTGCTGATAAAAGCGGACAGGGTATCAATCAGTCGATCAAGAACGTACTCACCACTATGTTGATTGCAGCGGCATTGGTTTTGTTTGCCGCAGTAGCGATTTCAAAATATATGGGCAATACCATTGGTCGTCGAGTGAAAAACTTATCGGAGCGAGCAAAGACGATCGCTTCAGGGGACGTTTCTCAGCCCCCGCTGACTGTTGTTGGGAAAGATGAATTGGCAGACCTAACCGATTCGATTAACCGCATGAACCAATCGTTAGCGAGCATCGTGGCAGGGGTGAGCGAGAAAGCGCATCAAGTGGATACCAGCATGGGGGCTTTGTTGGAATCGGCGCAAGTCACCTCATCGAATGTAGAACAGCAACAAACCAGCATTGTTGAAATGGGAAGCCAATTGGATGAAATCGCTTTAGCCGCGCGTAACACTCTAGATCAAGCCAATCAATCGGTGCAGAAGCTTTCTGATTCAAAAGGCGAGATTGAACAAGGTCGCGATGCTTTAGAGCAAAACAAAGTCACCATGGAAAGCTTGCATGGCAGCATTGAAACCGCGAGTACGCAAGTGACGCAGTTAAGCAAAGAGAGCGAAGCCATTGGTCGAGTGACGGAAGTAATTGAAGGTTTGGCAGAACAAACTAACTTACTGGCACTGAATGCCGCGATAGAAGCGGCGCGTGCGGGTGACCAAGGACGAGGCTTTGCGGTTGTGGCGGACGAAGTACGCATGTTAGCGACGCGCACTACTCAATCGACGACAGAAATCAACGGCATCATTAATGCGATTCAACGCTCGACCAATTCGGTGGTTGAGGAGATTGAACACAGTCAATCACTTGCGGAGCAGGGCGCTGAGCACATTGAAAAAGCGGTAACTCGTTTGCTCGTCACTACTGAAAAAATTGGTTCTTTGAATGAACAAATGGCAGAACTTGCGGCAGCGGCAGAGCAGCAATCTCATGCGACCGACTCGATCACTGGATTGATGTCCGGTATTACTCAATCAGTGGATGAGGTTTCGAATAACAGCCAACGTGCATCAGAGACATCATTGCAAGTAAAAGAGCAAGTTACCGAGCTGAATCAACAGATGGCAACTTTTAAAACGGCGTAGATAAGGTTTACGTCTGTTCATCTACTTTTGAACGTTAACCAAATAGTAAAAAAGCCCAATCCTTTTTACACAAAAAGGGTTGGGGCTTTTTGTTGGATAATACGCCGATATTCGTCTACTTGCTCATTGGATTTGGCTATTTAAATCATAGCTAAAACCAAATTCTCTTCACCGAGCCGGAGTCGTAATATGACTCCATCGGCAGCAAATACTGCAAAAGAATTTTTAAACTTTATACCAATCTCAGTAAGAGAATCGTTCGTTACTACGATTGGTATCATCCTTCTAGGAGCAAGATTATGAACAAACAAGTAAGCCTAATTGGTCTAGACAGCGAACAATCAGCACAACTAGCTCAACAGTTAAATCAACTGCTAGCGCATTACCAAGTGTTGTACATGAACTCTCGCGGTTACCACTGGAACATTAAAGGTGCGCAATTCTTCGAACTGCACGTAAAATTTGAAGAGATCTACACGGATCTACAAACAAAAATCGATGAGCTTGCAGAGCGTATTCTAACTTTGGGTCATACGCCAGCGCACGCATTCAGCAACTACTTGGAAGCAAGTGAAATTAAAGAACATCAAAACGCGACTTCTGGTGAGGAGTGTGTACAAGGTCTGGTTCAAGGCTTTAGCGTTCTACTTCTAAAACAGCGTGAGATTCTACAAAACGCGGGTGAAGCAGATGACGAAGGTACAGCGGCATTGATGGGTGACTACATCCGTGAGCAAGAAAAATTAATGTGGATGCTTAACGCTTACCTACAAGGCTAAGCAGCGTATCACCCAAGTAGTCCTTGGGAACGCATGAAACAATCGGGAATAAGTCATAAGGGGCACGTTGGTGCCCCTTTTTTTGTTTGCGTATTTTATATGTGTGCTTTATTTACGTGGTAAGGATTCGAAATGGCTCAATAAATCACTGAGTTCATTAAGCGCCAACGAGGCTGAATCATTGAAGGTTTCTTGATTACCGTGATGAACAAGGCAAGAGGGCATCTGAGCGTTATACGCTGCCTGCAAGTCGTAAAGGTAATCGCCGACATAAAGCACTTCATCCGGCATCAAACGCCACTCTTTCGCCAACACCTGCAAAGACAATGGATCTGGCTTGGGCGGGAAGCATTCACGAGTGATGACTCGCTCCACAGAGATTTGGTTGTGCTCTAGTTTGCGCTGCGTGGCGATTTGGCAGTTGCGTGTCACGATAGCGGTTTTGATTTCATTTTGATGCAAGTGGGCGAGCAATTCATGGCAGCCAATCATTGGAGCAGACTGCTCAGCATCAGAAATCTCGTAATCAAATATCACGTTATGAGCGTGCTCTCGATGATGAGGATGCTCAAGTGCGTCGACAAAATCCAATAGATCTTCACTCTGCGGACAACCTAGCTGTTGTCGCAATTCGCCGAAGTTCATATCAGAACTCACCAAGGTGTTGTCTAAATCAAACACCACGGCTTTAATTTTATCGAGCTGTAAAGGGAATGGAATCATAATGACCTCGTACAACTTAACCGAACTATCGTTTTAAAAAACAAAAGGTTATTGTTAAGTTTAGATTCTTCTGCTTAGATTGTACGAAAATAAATCAACCATGTATCACAAAACAAGGACGCGCATGATTATTCCTAAACCATTACAAAAAGGCGACACCATCGGCTTTTTCTCGCCATCCTCCCCAGCCACGGTATTTGCGCCAGCGCGTTTTGAGCGTGCTAAAGCGTACGTGGAATCTCATGGTTACCAGCTAAAAGCAGGCAGCTTAACGGGCAAAACTGACCAATATCGCTCGGGTTCGATTCAAGAGCGAGTAGAAGAATTGAATGCGTTGATTCGCGATCCTGAAGTGCGCTGTATTATGTCGACCATTGGCGGTTACAACAGTAACTCTTTGCTGCCTTACATTGATTACGAGGCATTGAAGAAAGATCCTAAGATCATTGTTGGCTATTCGGATGTGACAGCTTTGCTTATGGGCATTTACGCACAAACTGGCATCGTCACTTTCTATGGTCCTGCTTTGGTGGCATCTCTGGGTGAATTCCCGCCATTGGTGGACGAGACCTTCGCTTCGTTCGAATCGATAGTGAATACATTAGGTGGCTTGGAGCATCAATACGCAATGCCTCAAGGGTGGACAGATGAATGGATAGAGTGGGGCGAACAAGACCGCGCAAAGCAAACCTTGCAAAACCAGTGGCACTTCAAAGGTGAAGGCAAGATCACAGGGCGTTTGATTGGAGGCAACCTCAATACCATGACGGGTATCTGGGCAAGTGAGTTTATGCCGAGTATCGAACAAGGCGATATTTTGCTGGTGGAAGATTGTTTGCAGGGCATTGAAACGGTCGAACGCTCTTTTGCGCTGCTCAAGCTTTCTGGCGTGTTTGATAAAGTTGGTGCGGTTGTGCTCGGTAAGCATGAAAAGTTCAACGATAAAGGCACAGGACGAGCACCTATAGACGTGTTATTAGAAGTACTTAACGGTCAACAACTGTCGATTTTGTATGACTTTGATAGCTGTCATACCCACCCAATGCTCACCGTTCCATTGGGCTCGACCATGACGCTCGATTTTGACAATGAAACGGTAGCAGTGAGCTTAAAGAGCTAGCTTTTTTGACTAGCTCGTCAGAGAAAACTATTTCTCCTCAAGACGAAAGATTTTGCCGCTGTCGGTAGAAAAATAGATATAGCCATCGGGGCTGATGGTTATATCTCTTACTCGCTCACCAAGATTCTCCATCAATCTTTTTGATTCGGTGAGCTTGCCATTCTCAATAGAAACCACGTTGATGTGCGCCAGTTTCAATGCACCGGCGAGGATTTTTCCGTCCAACTCTGGGTATTTATCGCCACGGTACAAAATCATATTGCTGGGTGCGATAGAAGGGATGTATACCAACTTTGGATCTTCCATTCCCGGTAACGACTTAGCTTCACCAACGTCCAACGGTCCCCAATATTCTTTACCATGAGAGACTTTTGCCCAGCCGTAGTTCGCGCCTCTCTTGATTAGATTAATTTCATCGCCGCCGCGTGGTCCATGTTCAATCGACCACAGCTGTTTTGTTGCTTCGTCGTAAAACATGCCTTGTGGGTTGCGGTGCCCGTAACTCCATATCTCAGGACGAGCTTCGGAAGGTTTAAATGGGTTGTCTTGTGGAACCGAACCATCAAGGTTAAGGCGCAGAATACTGCCAGCATGGGTTTGAGTGTCTTGCCCATTATCACGTTCGCCACGGTCACCGATTGAGAAGTAAACTTTGTCGTCAATAAATGAAATTCGACTGCCGTAGTGACGCCCTGTGTCGGTGATGGCATCAGCAACAAAGAGATCTTTCCAGCCCACAAGCTGATTGTTTTGCAATTGCGCTGTCGCTAACGCCACCGTATTGCCTTTGCTCGTGCGCTTGCTGTAGGTAAAGAAGAGTTGCGGATTTTGCGTATCGGCATTCGGTGCGAGCGCGACATCCAATAAGCCAGCTTGCCCACTGGTATTCACATCGGGAACGTTAAACAGCTTTTGAGGTTTGCCTGTGGTGATATCCAGCAACGAAACCGTACCGTTCTTTTCATTGACGATTACGCGTTGGCTATCTAAGAACTCGATCCCCCAAGGGATCTGAAATCCATTCGCCACTTCGTTAGCGCGGTATTCGGCAGCGTTGGCAGAAAAGGATAAACAAGCGAGTAGGGCAGCAGCAATCGTTCTCATGGTTCCTTCCAATATGAATCGTATTAATGCTTAAAAGCTAACACTAAAAGAGAACGTTTTGCAGAGCATGGATTGTATAAGAATGTAAAAAATCCCCGATACGAGATCGGGGATTGAATTAAGGCTAGAGAATTGTTTATGTAGCGAGATTACATCGCTTCTTCGAAGATCTTAGAGATTTCTTCGTGAGTTGCTTGTTTAGGGTTAGTGAAACCACAAGCGTCTTTCAGTGCGTTGTCTGCTAGTGTTGGGATGTCTTCTAGTTTCGCACCAAGCTCTTTGATACCTGCTGGGATACCCACATCTTTCGCTAGAGTAACGATAGCGTCGATTGCTGCCGCTGCACCTGCTTCAGCAGACATGCCTTCTACGTTTACACCCATTGCTTTTGCTACATCACGTAGACGCTCAGGACATACTTGCGCGTTGTAGCGCTGTACGTGAGGTAGAAGAATCGCGTTACAAACACCGTGTGGAAGGTCGTAGAAACCACCAAGTTGGTGTGCCATTGCGTGTACGTAACCTAGAGACGCGTTGTTGAACGCCATACCCGCCATGAACTGTGCGTATGCCATTTGTTCACGAGCTTCTAGATCTTCACCGTTTTTCACTGCTGTACGTAGGTACGCTTGGATAAGCTCAATCGCTTTGATTGCTACCGCATCAGTGATAGGTGTTGCCGCGATAGATACGTAAGCTTCAATCGCGTGAGTTAGGGCATCCATACCTGTTGCCGCAGTTAGCGAAGCAGGTTTAGCTAGCATTAGCTCTGGATCATTTACAGAGATAAGCGGTGTTGTGTGCTTATCAACGATAGCCATCTTAATGTGACGCTCTTCGTCAGTGATGATGCAGAAACGCGTCATTTCAGATGCAGTACCCGCAGTCGTGTTGATTGCGATAAGTGGCATCATTGGTTTTGCAGATTGGTCTACGCCTTCGTAATCTGCGATTTTGCCGCCGTTAGAAGCAACAAGCGCGATACCTTTCGCACAGTCGTGTGGTGAACCGCCGCCTAGAGAGATAACGAAGTCACACTCGTTATCAGTAAGAAGTGCTAAGCCGTCGTTAACGTTGCTGATAGTAGGGTTTGGTTGAGTGCCATCGAACACAACAGTTGCTACGTCGCGTTCTGTTAGTAGATCTTGAACCTGCTTTACTACACCGATTTGGTTAAGAATCTTATCCGTAACAATCAAACCTTTTTTAAAGCCTTGAGATTGGATGCTGTCTGCTGCGTCTTTCAAACAACCAGCGCCCATTAGGTTTACAGTAGGGATAAAAAATGCACTTGTCATATAACATTGCTCCGTCGTTATTTTTAATAATCTTTCTTAATCTGTCATTTACTCTTGCATACCTGACGAAGTTTCCTATTTGATCTAGCGCAATTTTACCCCCTAAGTAGTAGTGTTAAGAGTTAAAGTGTGAAATGGATCTTGTTGCACACCCTGTTGGTGCAACATTAAAGCAACAGATAGGAAATGATTTATTTATTACGCAAACGATTGGTAAAAATAACAAGTTTCGTACGGTTTATCTCTCAATTAGACTAAAGTATAAAAAATCCCCATTAATATGTAGTCTATCAATGGGGATTGGAATGGTGTGTTTTAAGCAAACGTTTTCTATTTAGGCGATTTTAACTAACTTATCTACTAGTTTTTCAATGCCTGACGCGGCTTGGGAGATATTCTCCGCTAACATATAAGCTGGTGTTGAAAGTACGTTGTGTTTTTCATCGAAATGGATTTCATCCACCTGACAATTGACGTGCTCCCCCCCCATATGACCGAATGCTGCTGCAGTGGCTTCATCGTTACCAATTGTGCCTTTTACACCTTGATCGTAAATCATAGGGATAATAGTTGGTGCGATGCATAAATAACCTGCAGGTTTGCCCGCTTGAGCGAATGCACGACACGCTTGGGCAACGTGAGTATTAATCGAACACTCCGCACCCGAAACGGCGAAGTCGGTTAAGTTTTTCGCGGCACCAAATCCACCTGGAAGTAGTAGGGCATCGTATTCATCAACGTTAAGTTTGGCGACATCGTCAATGTTTCCGCGAGCGATACGAGCTGATTCGATCAAGACGTTGCGTGTTTCATCCATTTCGTCACCAGTTAGGTGGTTGATGACGTGGAGTTGGTCAATGTTAGGTGCAAAGCAGTGCCAAGTTGCACCTGCCTTCTCGATGGCGTAGAGCGCCAATACTGCTTCGTGGATCTCAGAACCGTCGTAAACGCCTGAACCACTTAAAATGACTGCGACTTTTTTCATGATTGGATTCCTTTACTCTGAACGTTCCTTAGATTGTTCTTCACTATCTAGACCATGCGTTTCCGAATGTGTTTCAACGTTTTCACTCTCGTCGTCTTCTTCATAGTAGCGCACAACAAACGGTGTCAGCATGACACTCGAAGGCAGAAAATGTTTCATATCGACTCCAACCGCTTAATAGAGTGGTTTTTATACCGATTTTGGAAAAAGAGTACGTTGAAGCGGATCATTTTTGAGTTAAGCTGCAGTTTCCTTTGGCATTCATGAGCAGTAGGTCACATAGATAACATGCAATCCTATCAGTTTCGTTTCACCCTTTATGGTTGTATCGCCATTCTCTCTTGGAGCTGTTTGCTAGGCATCGCAAGATTGGTGACAGAAAGTTTGGGATCCGTGGGTGGATCAGCCATGCTGTATTCTCTGAGCTCCATTTTTCTGTTGATTGTGGTTGGCATCCCAAAACTGTCGTATTTCTCACCCAAGTATTTAGTTCTGGGTGGAGCGATGTTTGTTTGCTACGAGATCTTCCTCGCGCTGGCATTGGGCTACTCCAATTCTCGTTCTCAGGCGATTGAAGTCTCGATCGTCAATTATCTATGGCCGGCACTAACCGTTTTGTTTGCGGTATTGGGCAGTAACAAAAAGCCGAACTGGTTACTGTACCCAGCAGTTATGTTGGCATTCATTGGTGTCGCGTGGACGGTCAGTGGTGATAGCGGTTTATCACCGACGCAGTTAGTGGCGAACATCAGTAGCAATCCGATTGTTTACTTCATGGCATTTGCAGGCGCAGTCATCTGGGCTATGTATTGCAATCTGACTCAAAGACAACAATCGAAGCACAACGCGATTACTTTGTTTTTTATCGCGACAGCCATCTCTTTGTGGATTAAATACGCCTTTACTGATGAGCCGCCAATGGCATTCAGCTGGCAAGCGATGGGGTACTTAGTGGCTTCTGCAGCTTTAATGGCGGGTGGTTACGGATTGTGGAACATCGCGATTGTGGGCGGCAATATGGTGTTTCTCGCAACCTTGTCTTACTTTACGCCGATTTTTTCTGCTCTGTTTTCCTCTCTTATTCTAGGCGTCACTCTAAGCCACAGCTTCTGGCAAGGAGTCGTAATGGTAACGGTTGGTTCGCTGATGTGTTGGCTGGTCACCAAAGAGAAGCGCGAAGCGGCGGGATGAACGCTGGTATAGAAATATGTAGAGCACGCTTGAGTGTCTTTCAGGTTCAAATCAAAGCAAGAAAAAAGCTCCCGAGATTGGGAGCTTTTCTTTTGAGTTCTAATGATTGTTTGGTGGCGCTCTAATAAGCGACGTTCAAGTTCAGTTGAAGCTTGAATCTGTGCTTCGATAGTCGCTTAGTAAGTTGCTTACGAGTGTGTTCTAGCGTATCAAGCTCTAGCGTGTCGTCATCCACATGCACGTCCACATTTACTCGCAGTTCTTGACCAACTTTAGTTACGCCAGCCAGTTTCAATTGGTGCTCAGTCACTTTTTCAATCTCAAGAACGTCTTTACCAACGCTCTGACACAACTCTTTGCTTGGTGTCATCATTAACAGTTCGCGTAGGGCACCAACTAGCATATCAAATGGTACTTTAAGGAAGTAGAAGCCCATCAAGACCATCATCATAGGGTCTGCATAGACCGCGTAGTGTGCGTATGGTGTTAGTGATACCAACCATGCAGCGATAAAACCAACCGTTACTGCCACGCTTAACAACGTATCCATTTGCCATTGTTTTTTCTCGGCTTCGATCAAACCTGATGAGAAACGACGACTTTTCTTCGCCATAAACCACCAAGCGTAACCACAACCAATCACGTTAACGACACCGAAGATGGTTGCGATGGAAGCGTCTACTTCACGACCGCCTGTCATCAACGCGGTTACCGCTGAAAATAATGAGAAAGAAACCACCACTAAAATAACAGCGGCTTTAATAGCGATAACGATAGGTTCAAGTACAGCTTTGCCGAAAGGAAAAATAGATTTTGATGGCTTGCTGATGTAGTAAGAAGCTGCCAGTGACAATAAAGTTAACAGCAGACTGACTAGAGAATAAACACCGTCAAAAACGATGACGATCGACCCAACAAGCAAGCCAAGTACCATCCCTCCAATTGCAAACCCAGATGCTAAAAGGGCTGAGAAGGTTAGGATACGGTTTTCGTTTTTGCTTGTCCTGTCACACATAAAAGATGCCTTAAATTATTACACCCTTACATTCTTCTCCTTAGGGCAAATTTAAGCAAATGAAAACTGTGTGACATTTAAACGATAAAATGTTGATTTTGAATTATGCCCTTATTTTCAATGACTTAATGTTGAATTTTACTGTCAATATAATTGACGCTCACTGCAATATGTTTAGAAGTCGAATAAATACTCGCTTAACTTATCGGCCAACCAACTCATTGCAGGGTGCTCTGTTTGTCCATTTGGTACGAACATACAGTAGTCTTCTTGCGTCAAACCATAGGTGTGTTTGATCACCGCAAGTTTCTGATGTCTCAAGTAATGTCGGATCAATGGCTCTGGTAATACGCCCCATGCATCTTCTTCTAAAATAGTGTTCAGCATGTAGTCAAAACTGGAGAAGCCAATGTATCGAGTAGAAAAGGGTTGTAGCTCGGGGTTGTCTTTCTCATTCAAATACACCATCAAAGCTTGCATCTGGTTACGCAAATCTTCATCGGTGACGCGACGCATTTTGCTGAGTTGGTGATCGAAGCTACAGACCGACATCATACGAATTTTACCAAGTGGATTGTAAACGATGTGTGGGTCATCCACGCGCTCGTAATCAACACCAAATGCAAAATCGACCTGTTGAGTACTGACCAAATTAGCTAAGTCACCACTGGAAGCGAGAATCAGGTTGAATGTGGTGGAAGGGAAGCGATTGTTCAGAGTATGCGAGAGCTCTTGCCAAAGTTCGTCTGGCAGCGAGTCATCACGTGCCACCCAGACCTCAGCGTTGAAGCCGTCAGAAACTTGAGCGCAGGTCTTTTTGATTCGTTGTGTGGTTACGAGCAGGTTTTCGCAGTCTTTGAAGATGGCTTTCCCCGCTTCCGAGAGCGTTAGTTGATTGCCTGTGCGAGTGAATAGCTCGACGTCTAAGTCTTTCTCAAGCGCTTTAATTGCCATACTGAGTTTGGTGCGGTTGCAATCGAGTTGACGCGCAGCCTCCGATACGGAGCCATATTCGGCGATGGTACAAAAAGCTTCGACTTGAGTTAAGTTCATGATTAAAAAAGACCTAAACTAAAAAGATGAGAATCGACAACGTAGATGAATGAGCGTACTGACGCTTAGAAAGATTATCGAAAAAAACACGGATTCGCCAGATAAGTCTATGGTGTTTTGGCGTTTTTGCGGTAATCTATGGGGGTTACAAGAAGTGAACATGGAGGCCACGATGGCACAAGATTGGGACGGCTTAGCAAAGAATTGGGAATCTAACCCAGCAACAGATCAATTTGCTCAGTCGGTGTTTGCACAGTTACAACAGCTTACTCAGCTTGATGGCATTAAAGTATTGGATTTTGGATGTGGGACAGGGCAGTTAAGCCAACTATTGTCGCCATCCGCAAAAGAGATTGTGGCGCTGGATGCATCTGAAGCCATGATTGAAGAGCTTGATAAGAAAGAGCTAGAGAATGTAGAACCGGTTGTTGACGCATTGACGCGTGGTCTAGTCGCTCAGCACCCAGCATTCCGTGGTCAGTTTGACCTAGTTGTTGCTTCTTCAGTGCTGGCGTTCATCGAAGATTACGAAACGTCTCTAGAGATTGCTCACTCGTTACTTAACGCTGGTGGTCACTTCGTGCATTTTGACTGGATCGCAGATTCATCAAAAGAAGGCTTCACGCTCGCGAAATCAGAAAACGCACTTATCAAAGCCGGCTTTACTGAGGTAGAAACGAAGAAGGTCTTCGAAATCACATCAGACGGTCACACAATGTCAGTATTAATGGGTGTAGGTCGCCGTTAATCTCCGACAAAGAACATAAGAAAAGCGAGCTGTTTAGCTCGCTTTTTTGTTTTATTTGATTCGCTAGACAAAGGTGAATTGTCGAATTTCTTCTAAAACGTCCGGGTTCGCAATCGCACCTAAGTTCTCGACTTCCTTACCATTTATGACTTGTTTGACTGCAAGTTCTACCAACTTTCCTGAGCGCGTTTTAGGAATATCGCTGATAGCGAATATTTGGTTTGGCACGTGCCTTGGCGAGCAGGACGTTTTGAGACGCGACTTAATCTCTGATACTAATCCGTCATCTAACGTGACACCAGAAACGGTCTGCACAAACAGCCAGATTTGCTCATTGCGATCGACCTCTTTACCTACAGCGATAGAATCGACGATACCTTCAATAGCGTTTACTTGCTGATAAATCTCCGCAGTGCCGATACGCACGCCTCCTGGATTCAACAATGCATCGCTACGACCGTAAAAAACGAATCCACCTTTGGTGCTGCGCTCGACATCATCACCGTGATGCCAGATATCATCGAACTTGTCCCAGTAAGCGTTGTGGTAGCGCTCCCCTGTATCGTTCCAAAAGCCGACAGGGAAGTTAGGCATGGAATTGACACAGACGAGCTCACCGCGTTGTTCACTCACGCTTTGACCTTGCGAGTCAAACACTTGAACATCAATCCCCAAGCCAGCGTACTGGCACTCACCACGATAAACAGGCGAGATAGGGTTGCCTAATACAAAGCAGCCACAGATGTCTGTTCCGCCTGAAATAGAAGCCAAGTGCAAATCTTGCTTGATTCGTTGATACACGTAGTCAAACTGCTCTGGATAAAGCACTGAGCCCGTAGAGCACAAGGTTCTCAAAGCTGGGAGTGAGTAATCTTTGATAGGTGACAATCCGGCTTTTTCTATCGCTTCTAGATACTTGGCGGCAGTACCAAAGAGACTTACTTCTGCTCGCTGGGCTAAATCCCATAATACGTAAGGTGCTGGGTAAACCGGGCTACCATCGAAAATCACCAAGCACGCGCCACTTGCTAGAGCAGATACGTGCCAGTTCCACATCATCCAACCACAAGTTGTGTAGTAAAAGACGCGGTCTTTAGGCTGAATATCTGAATGAAGTTGATGTTCTTTAAGATGATTAAGAATCGTACCGCCAACAGAATGCACGATGCACTTAGGCTTGCCCGTCGTGCCAGAGGAATAAAGCACAAACAGCGGGCTATTGAATTCCACGCGAGTGTAATGCAACGGAGCTGGGGAATACTGATTAATGATGTTTTGCCAATCGTGAGTACAAACATCGCATTCGAACACATGCGGTTTGAGGTAACCGATCTGGCACACTTGTTTCAGTCCATCGAGATGATCCGCGATGTGGTGGTTCTTCTCCGACATATCGAAGGTTTTTCCATTAAAGGTATAACCATCGCAGGTAAAGAGAACCTTTGGCTTCACTTGCCCGAAGCGCTCAATAACGCTTTCTACGCCAAAATCAGGGGAGGTGGACGTCCAAGTCGCGCCTAAGCTGGTGGTGGCTAGCATTGCAATAACGGTTTGTGGCATATGTGGTAAATAACCTGCAACCACATCACCTTGCTTGATGCCACATTCGACTAACCATTGCTGAACGCTCGAGACCTCATCACAAAGCTGTTTCCATGTGTAAATCTGTTTGTCACCGTGCTCGTTTTCAAACCAAATCGCCAGCTCATCCGCTTGTTGCTCTGCCAAACTGAGCAGGTTTTCCGCATAGTTAACTTGAGCTTGAGGGAACCACACGGCATCTCGATTTTGCATTGGTGATTGCCAACGGCTTTCACCTTGCGCTTTAACGGTATCGCCTTGCGTGCCAATTAGGTCGCAAAACTGCCAAACCTCTTTCCAGAAATACTCATTATGCTCCAAAGACCATTGGTGCAAATCAGAGTAGTTTTTGAGCTCGAAACCCTGCCGATTAATGTGCTCGATAAACTGCGTGATATTGGCTTGCTCGATTCGATCTTCCGTCGGCTGCCAGACTTTGTTGCTCTCGCGCATAGCTCCCTCTATAACAAAGTTTTAACGTTTTTAGTCTGAGGTGAACCAGAAATAAAGTCAAACTCGTTGGAGAAACTGGCTCCTTATGTATATCAATGCGTTAGGTGTTAATGTAAAGAAAATGTTACACCTGAATTTTGAGTGGAAAATGGTCAGGGGATTGGAAGGACAAAAGAGTGTAGATAGGCTTAATGTAAAGGATTTGTTAACGGAGATGTGCAATGACTCAGTATCATTCAAAACCCGTCGATCAGGATGGAAGGGTAGAATGGAGCCATGAAGAGGATGCCATTTGGCGCGACTTGGTAACAAGACAAATGAGCGTGATTCAAGACCGTGCATGTAGCGCTTATCTGCATGGACTCAAGCTACTCGATTTACCTCATGACCGCGTGCCACAACTGCCCGAAATCAATCGTGTCTTGATGGAAACAACGGGCTGGCAAGTGGAGCCAGTCCCTGCGTTGATCGACTTTGATCGTTTCTTCAATTTGCTTGGCAATAAACGCTTCCCTGTTGCGACATTCTTGAGAACGCGAGAAGAATTTGATTACCTACAAGAGCCAGATTTCTTCCATGAGATTTTTGGTCATTGCGCCATGCTCACCAACCCTGATTTTGCCGCCTTTACCGAGCACTACGGACAACTTGGACAAGCTGCGACACCGAAGCAGCGAGGGTACCTTGCACGTCTATATTGGTTTACAGTCGAGTTCGGCTTGGTTCAAGAGGGTAACAAAACCAAGATCTACGGTGGCGGCATCCTTTCATCTCCGGGAGAAACCATCTATTCATTGGAAAGCGACATCGCGATTAGAGACGAGTTTGACCTGCAAACTGTGCTAAGAACCCCTTATCGCATCGATATCATGCAGCCGAAATATTACGTGATTGAAGATTTGGCCCAGCTTTTCCAAATTAGCCAACTGAATTTATTGAAACAAGCCGATCTAGCGATTGAAGCCGGATTGCTTCCACCACTTTTTGAACCAAAGGAACCTGCTCATGTTGAATGAACAAAAATGCGAAGCTTGTAGTATCGATGCCATTGCACTTAGTAAAGAGGAACAACAGTCTTTGCTGCTGCAATTGTCTGATTGGCAGATCATTGAAAGAGATGAGATTCCTCAACTTGAGAAGGTCTATAAGTTTAAGAACTTCAAACAAGCGTGGGCGTTTAGCAACAAGATAGCTGAGCTTGCAGAAGATGAATTCCATCACCCATCTATCTTGCTGGAGTGGGGCAAAGTGACCATCACGTGGTGGAGCCATTCTATTAAAGGTCTGCATAAGAACGACTTTATCTGTGCTTCGAAGTGCGATGCATTGGTGATTGAGGAATAGAGCTGAGTGATTATGTTCACTCGTTATAAACAAAAAACGCCCGGACTTAAGTTCGGGCGCTTTACTTTTAATTTTGTTCTCTTGAAGAGTGGGTATTAAAGCTCAATTCGAAACACAGATGTCGTACCTGATACTTCATTACCCACTGCGATAAAGTGTTGTCCGTTACGAACAAAGTAGTTGATTGACTCTGGCGCCAAATCACCTGCTTTTGGATTATAAGTGTCGTTCGCACATTCGCCATCTTCCACTTCTGTACAAACGGGCTGGTTATAATCACGACGGTTTACGTAATGCATGAACTGCGCTTGTTTCGGGTCTGTGATGTCATAAATCATGATGCCACCTTGGCGCTCCAAACCGATGAACGCATAATGACGACCATTGATTTGTGCTACTTCAATCGCTTCTGGCTCAATGCCTTTGTCGTCGCTGCGGTCATCGCCACTGTCATTGCTATCGTTGGTGCTGTTGAAGTTCTTACCTTCATTCATTAATGCGATTGTCGCGAAATCGTCACCACTATCGAAAACCAACTCACCGTTTTCATCCCAAATAGAGAATGAACGTGCGCCAAAGGCTTGAACATTGTCTTGCGCAGAAAGCGTTTGTTCAGGCTTAATCACTTTTAGACGCGCGAGTTGCTTGTTATCTTTTAGTGCCTCTGCCAGCGGGTGATCTGGTGCGACTTTTAGCTTCTTACCGCGCACCTCATCAACATGGCTTAAACAGGTGCCTTGCTCAGAAGTATATTCATCTGTACCGAGGTAATCGTCTTCATCCCACTTGAAGCCCGCTTGGTCACATAGAGCTTGTGTTGTTTTGAAGCCATACTCACGACCGTCACCTTCGTTGGCAGAGAGGATGTAAGTTTTACCGTTTACCGAGTAGCTGTCGAGGGTATCTGGCATGTACAGACCAACCAGTTGAGGGTAGCTCTTAAAGTTGCCAGTGATTTTGTCTTTGTTAGAAGCATCCAGTTTTGAGTCCGACCAAGATTTCTCGCCTAGACCGACAATTTTCTCTACCGATTTGCTTTCTGGGTTTACGATTGCCATTGCATTGTTCTCTTGCAGTGCAACGTAGATTTTTCCGTTGTCAGCAAAGGTGAGGTATTCCGGTTCTAGATCTTGCGCCACCGTGGCATTTGGACCTGAGATTCGAACATCAGCAGGTAACTCAGGCTTACGTGCACCATCAAACTCATTGAAACCAATCTGCGTGACTTCTGCTTGGTTTACGCCTTGGCTTAAATCGATCAATGTGATGCTGCCCTCTGGATCGACACTGTAATCACCATTTGGCTCACCTTCGTTTGCTGTCGCAATGTATCTGCCATCTTTTGAGAAGCCAACCATGTCTGGCAATGCGCCAGTAGGGAAGGTGGTGATAAGCGACAAATCATCCGAGCGGTACAAGCCAACAATGCCATTCGCCTGCTTATTGCTGTTTTCAATCGCTACAGCGACTAAACCATTAAAGACTGCAACGCTGTTTGCCGCGCCAATTTCAACGCCTGCCGCTTCGCCTGCGCTGTTGAGATCAATGAATGCAGTTTGCGTTGGTGCGCCGTTGTCATCCATAGAAAGCACATCGACACGCTTTGCTTGAGCGTTGACCACGTAAAGCTTGTCAGTACAAGCATCATATTGAACGATTTCTGCTGCCGATGTATCGAATGGTGCGTCAGCGATAGACGTTCCCATAAAGGTCAAACCTTGGATGGATGTCTCCCCAGTAACAGGTGCTACCGATGCTTTACATTGGGCTGCAAACGAAGAGAGAGAATCGTCAGGTTGAGATGAACATGCGATGGCAAGTGAAGATAATGCCAATACGCCTATTGCCTTAAATGGGGTGGTCATGATATTTCCTTATTAAGCAGATACAATGTTGCTCAATGCACCTAAATTAGATATCTATTCATTCACTACAACAGTGAGGAATAGTGCATTGATTGATGTGTTATGAGGGGCTGTTGATCTTTCGCGGTTAAATTTTGTTCGGATGGGGACGCCTAGTCAAAATCGTTTTAGGCGAGGCAAGGAATGTGTCGCCTAGTCGTTCTAAGCAAATACTCCTTAACAAAGCATGAAACGATTTTGCGGGGGCGCCTAGCCCGAACCCTCCGGGCAGCGTTTGTTGGTCATTTCTACCGCGTTATCGACTTCTCATGTAGGCTAGCTACGTAGCAAAGTCTCTGCCTTGTATAAATGTCCAACAATTCGCTGCAAAAATCAGCTCGAAAGGTCAACAGCCCCTAAATAAGGCTCTGAATATATTTATGATTTATGACTCTTATATTGGCTTTTGATGAAACAAATGTGTCAGTTTTAATCTGACACATTTGTCGAACACTTAAGATGAAAAGACACTAGGAACAAGAAATAATGGAACTTAAAGAATTTTTGGATGCGCTAGCGGCATCACCTGAGACAGTAGAATTTGAAACGACAATGGCAGCGATAGAGGCAAACTACGCGTTTACGCCAGCGGCTTTTGTGAATGGTGAAACGCACAATAATGCAGGTGAGAACAACGGCTCGTGCAAGATCTTCGCTTTTGGTCAATTGAACAACCTAAGCAAAGAAGCAACGTTGGCGTGTTTTGGTCGCTTCTACCGTGAAGACGTATTGGCACATCCAGAGAACAACGACCATCAAAACATTCGTAACTTTATGGTGACAGGTTGGGATGGCGTGAAGTTCGAATCCCAAGCGTTAGCGCAGAAATAGTTCGCAGAACTTACCTTCATTTCAATGATAGCCAGTCCGTTATGTCCTGCATTCGATAGGTTAGGCGACTGGCTTTTTCTCCAAGCATTTACGACACAAACAAAGCTGTTCCGCTTCTGGCTTTGGTAAATCTCTGGTCTCAATATCAAAGCACCAACACGTCTCTTTCCCCGCAGTAATATCGCAGTGCGCGTTCGTGCCACACTCAGGACAAGAGTGGGTTGAATCATTTCCAACCAATTGCTCGATGATCGCGTCTCGTTGAGCATCAGACTTATCTTTCCACTGCACGATTTCTTTCATGGTTCGGTGACAGCCAGAACAGATTCCGCCGTTGTTTTTACAGGCTGCGCGGCAAGGTGACTTCATTATTTTTCTCGTTATGCTTTCCAATAAGCGGCGTACTTTAACATGAAATTGTGCAACGGGAAGTTCAATACTTGATTCAACAAAATATCCATTGAGTGAATAAATACTGGTCAAATTTATATGGAATGATAAACTGTATATTCAAGGTTTAAGGAGTTGGTATGTTTAAGTCATTGGTTGAGCGCTTGTTTAAGGCGACGGTAGTTGTATCTCTGGGTTTCATCTTGAGTGGATGTGCTGGTGGCCCCGTCGTCAGTGCGACGAAATTCACCAGTTATGAAGATTTTCGTCCTGGTCCAGAGGGTGGGGTCGATCTCGTTTGGGCGAGAGTAGGCTTGCGCGATGCTACTCGTTTGAAAGAGAAAATGGATGAATACGACAGCGTAGTGATTGATCGAGTGATGGTTGTGGTTCAAGAATCTGAGCTGGATGACGAAGAAATCAATGAATTGACGACATACATGGTCGATCAGCTAAAAGCGCGCATCTCACCGGTCAAAAAGATTGTCGACCAACCCGGCGAAAAAACACTTCGCTTAAGCATTGCAGTCAGCAATGTAGAAACGCCGAATCCTGTTCTTGCTATCACCTCAAGCATTCTGCCGGTTGGCTTGGGGATTTCTACCATCTCAAAAATAACGACAGGTGAGCACACCAATGTAGGCTCAGCGACGGTGGAGTTACTGGTGAGCGATTCTGAGAGTGATGCGCCTTTGTTCGCGGCGATTGATCGTCAAGCAGGAAACAAAGACTTCTCAACCATGATTGACTCTTTAGACGATGCTAAAGACGCAATTAACTGGTGGGTCGATCGCTTGGGTGTTACTCTTAGCCAAGATTTATCCCAACAGACTCCGTAGTATATGTTAGAAAAAGAAAACCTTATTAAACTCGCTCGAATGCAAATGCCGTTTGGCAAATACGCTGGGCGTGTTCTTATTGATCTTCCAGAAGAATACCTACTCTGGTTTGATAAAAAAGGTTTTCCGGAAGGGGAGTTAGGCGAACTGCTAAAGCTCTGCCTCGCACTTAAAATTGAAGGCTTGGACAGTGTTGTTAAGCCTTTAAAGCGCATGTAGCCTGCCAGAGAAACTCCCTATTTTTGATTTAAAGAATTACCATGAATTTTGATATTAATGCACTAAAACACCACCAACTGGTCGAAGATGGTCAACTAGAAGGGTGCTACCTTCATCAACCTGCAAAGGGCAGTCAGCAAGATGACAAAGCGGTTTTGGCAGAACGCCAAGCGTTGGAAAAGATGGGGTATAAGGTGATTCAGGTCCAAGCTAAAGGCGGAACCACAACGTTTGCTGAGGCAATGCAAGAGTTTGCGCAGAAGACGGGGCTCCAGTCCAAGTAATAAGCGAATGGAGCAGGGCTTTTTATGTCTGGCTTAATGGCTTAGTGGTTTTGATACTTTTTCGCGATCTAGAACGCACAAAAAAGCCCGTAGCATCACGCTTACGGGCTTTCTTAATTCGTTTTAACTAGGCTTTTTCAGGCGCTAGGCTTTTTTTTTCCTGTTGCATTTTCGCAAGGAAGTACACGTTAACACATGCAATAAAGCCGTTTGTTAGTACTACTGGCCATGAATCAATCATCAAACCGTAAGCTGTGAAAAGCGCACAGCCGATAAAGTTAAGGATGCGAAGCTTAACGATATCTTTCATAGTTAGTGAGATTGCAACCATGATTGAAGCCGCGTAGCCTAGAATCTCAACCATATTCATTTCCATTATTTGACCCTCTTAAATCTGCCGAATTCTGTCGGTACCACTTCTTCTCATCTTGAGATTAACGAGGAAGCTCCATGCCTCGAATGGTCTTGTTCGTTTTGATGGGTGAACTATAGCAATGGAAAAACCGTGATGAAAGCCTCAAATCAAGGTTAAGAGAAGGTTAGCGATTACGCAAACGTTTAGGAAAAAAATCATTGATAATTTTACTTATTATGTTGATTGATAATAACGATGTCACCAATAGATAAAACAAAGTTGAAGAAATAAGAATTATCGCATACTATTGCAAATGAGAATTATTTACAACTAAGTCGATATTATGCCAGTAGCCATCAGTTTCTTGTTTTCGTTTGCTCTAATGATGCGTACTAAACCTCATACATGGGGCGTGATTCTTCACGTTTTAACACATGTGTTGATGCTACTTCTTATCCCTTCTGACTATGTTGTCCAATACCTTATGGTGATGTTTTTCTCTTCTCCATTCCTTATTCGACTTGCAAAACGCTCCTCTTCTTATGACATCTTATTTGCCTTTTTACCGCTTCTTATCGGTACTGGTGGGATGATGTTTACCGCTTAAAATCTACTGGTTTCTACTTTTTACAATTAAGGTCTAAGCTTTAATTAATAGGCTTATGTTTTCATATGGTTATGTAATGTATTGCCATGGTGACAAATGCCATTGTTGTGATGAAACACAGATAACATGTCTAAAGCGTATTGAATGTTCAAAATTTGATTGTTTATTGAGTTGATTGTTAGTTAAATCAGCATTGTGAGCTAATGCGCATCACATTTCGATAAACTAAAATAATTTATAAAGGTCTTTCGTAAAGACGTTAGGCAATGAGCGGGGGTCAGATGAGTACACAAACTGTGCCGCAGGAAGTAGTTGTTGATGCTGTCAAAGGTAGTGTTTACGCTTTAACCCCAGAAGGGAATGTTAGAGAAGTAAAAGTTGGGGATATTTTATTTCCTGATGAGGTGGTCATCACGGAAAATGGTGCTGCTCTGGAGGTTATTGCTGAGGGGGCACTTTATCTCGTTGATGAGAATTGTGTTGCTTGCATACCAACCTCAAGCCCTGAACAAGACTCTAGTGATGCGCTTGTCGTAGCGCCTGTTGATGGCAAGGTTAACGTTGACCCAACCGCAACTGGTGATGCTGAATTCGGTGAAGAAGATGTCGCTGCGATTCAACAAGCTATTTTAGAAGGCGCCGACCCAACGGCTATTCTTGAAGCTACTGCTGCTGGTCCAGGTGGTGGTGGCGGTGCGGGATCGGCAAATGCGGGTTTTGTCACCATTGAATACAATAACCCTGAAATTCTTGCTTCGACCTTTTTTGAAACCTCCGCTCCAACAACCGACACTGAAACTGATGAAGATTTGGATGGCATTAATGTCACCATCTTTGCTGATGGCGGTCAAACGCTGTCTTCTCAAGTAACAGAAGGCTCTATTTCTCTCTCTACTTACCCTCAAACTATTTCTTCAACTGTGGTGGTTGGCGCCGCTGATCTCGCACTTGATACAGACTCCTTTGTACCTGAAGCCGCATCTCTTGCATCTTTACTGGCAGAGTTAAACGCGGATATCACTTCCGGTGGTGTTGCCGTTTCATTTGTCTATGATGAAAACCAAAATGCGATCATCGGTACTCAAGGTAGTAACGAAGTTCTTCGTATTGAAATTGATGCAACGTCGTTAGGTTTAGATGCAGAACTTGAAGTCACCACGACAATTAGCCAAGGTATTGATCATTTACCTTCGATAGCGGATGGACAAGTCTCCATCGCTGGCGACCAAATTAGCATTGCATTTGATATTACGGGTGCAGATGTAGGTGGTAACAGTATTCTAGCTCCAGTGGATTTTACAACCACTGTGATTGATGGTGATAACCCAAGTTCGCAAGACATCGCGTTTGAAAATGTTGAGTCTTCTTCAACACCTATTACAGGGAGCTTTGTCGATATTGGCAGTGATCAACTATCTTCTGTCTCTTTTAACCAAGAAGGCTTGAGCCAGTTTAATGGTTTGCTTAGTGACAACCAAGCAACAGAAGTAACACTATCCGATGACGGTAGCACCATTATTTTATCTATCGCCGGTTCTAACGAAACGGTTTTATCGATAAGTCTCAACACAGATGGTACGTATCAATTCGAGCAGTTCAAACCGCTAGAGCAGAGTAATGCCGACGATACCATTGTGCTTTCCCTGCCTACCACTATTGTTGATTTTGACCAGGACATCACTGCTAATACTTTCAGCCTGACCATTTCTGATGGCAACAATCCAGTTATCGAAAACGTGACAGGGCTATCTTTAGACGAAGCGGGCGTAGATCAAGGCTCTCAAGAAGGGGCTGTGATTACCAGTGGTGCTGGATCTATTACGACTTCTGTTGGCAGTGACATTGTCGACCATTATGAATTAGAACCGAGCGAATTTAATAACTCTGGAGAGCTGCAATCTCAAGGGCAAGTTGTTCAACTGGAACAAACCTCCGAGAGCAATGGCGTTCGTACTTATGAAGGGTATATCGAACTGGGTGGTAATCGCATCACGGTCTTTGATGTGACGGTTGACTCTCCGGATCTTGGTGAATACCAGTTTAATCTATATGAACAGTTGGATCACACTGGCAGTAATAATGATTCTCTAACGTTTTCTTTGCCAGTCTATGCAGTGGACGCCGACGGAGACCGCTCATCTATTACCGCTGGCTCGAATACACCTGAAGCTGCTCAGATTGTCATTCAAGTCCAAGATGACACACCTACGATTGATGATGTAGTTGCCTTGTCAGTTGATGAAGATGATTTAGCGTCAATTGGTTCAGATGGCTCCGAACCAATTTCAGTTGGTGGTAACTTCACGACGACACAAGGCTCCGACCGAGTGGTGAGCTACCAGCTTGATGGATCTGCGACGCCAGTTGATGGTTTGAAATCACAAGGTGTCGACGTCGTTCTGAACGAGACTGCCAACCCTGATGGCAGCTTCACGTATGAAGCGACCGCTGGGACCAATGCGGTCTTTACGTTAACGGTCAACACCGATGGCAGTTATAACTTCACGCTACAAGGTCCAATTGACCACGCGCCAAACAGTGATGAATTGCTCCTCAATTTCCCAGTTATAGCGACAGATTTTGATGGCGATACCTCGACGGCAACGATTCCTGTCACGATTGTAGACGACAAGCCAACGATTACTGATGCCGATGCCATCTCTGTCGATGAAGATGATTTAGCAAGTATTGGCTCAGACCAAAGTAATCCGGTTTCTATCGATGGCAACTTCACTACAACACAAGGTTCTGACCGAGTGGTGAGTTACCAGCTCGATAATTCTGCAACGCCAGTCGATGGTTTGAAATCACAAGGTGTTGATGTGACGTTAGCGGAAACAGCGAACTCAGATGGTAGTTTCACTTATGAAGCGACAGCGGGTGCAAATGCGGTCTTTACGCTGACGGTAAACACCGATGGTAGCTACAACTTCACGCTGCAAGGTCCAATCGACCATGCTCCGAACAGTGATGAGCTGATCCTCAATTTCCCAATCATTGCGACAGACTTCGATGGCGATACCTCTACAGCAACAATTCCGGTTACCATCGTAGATGATCAGCCGACCATTGCCGACGTCGTTGCGCTTTCTGTCGATGAAGATGACCTAGCGAGTATCGGCTCAGACCAAAGCAATCCAATTTCCATTGATGGCAATTTCACGACGACACAAGGTTCTGACCGAGTAGTAAGTTATCAATTAGATAGCGCTGCAACGCCAGTTGATGGTTTGAAGTCGCAAGGTGTTGACGTCACTCTGAATGAAACAGCAAACCCAGATGGTAGCTTTACGTATGAAGCGACAGCAGGTGCTAACGCTTTATTCACGCTTACCGTTAATACCGATGGTAGCTACAACTTCACGCTGCAAGGTCCAATCGATCATGCGCCAAACAGTGATGAGTTGATCCTCAACTTCCCAATCATTGCGACAGACTTTGACGGTGATAGTACAACGGCAACCATTCCAGTAACGATTGTGGATGACAAGCCGACGATTACTGATGTAGATGCGATCTCTGTCGATGAAGATGATTTAGCGAGTACCGGCTCAGACCAAAGCAATCCAGTTTCAATTGATGGTAACTTTACGACAACACAAGGTTCCGACCGAGTAGTAAGTTATCAATTAGATAGTGCTGCAACGCCAGTCGATGGTTTGAAGTCGCAAGGAGTCGACGTCAGTCTAAACGAAACGGCTAATCCAGACGGTAGCTTTACTTATGAAGCGACAGCTGGGGCAAATCCCGTATTCACTCTGACGGTGAACCCAGATGGCAGCTACAATTTTACGCTACAAGGTCCAATTGACCACGCGCCAAATAGCGATGAGTTGGTTCTCAATTTCCCAATTACGGCGACCGATTTTGATGGTGATACGTCAACCGTAAGCATTCCAGTGACTATCATCGATGATAAACCAATAATCACAGACGTAGATGCGATTTCTGTCGATGAAGATGACCTAGCAAGTATCGGCTCAGATGGCTCCGAACCAGTTTCAATTGATGGTAACTTCACGACGACACAAGGTTCCGACCGAGTGGTTAGCTACCAGCTTGATGGTTCTGCAACGCCAGTTGACGGTCTGAAATCGCAAGGTGTCGACGTGACATTGGTGGAAACTGCGAACCCAGATGGCAGCTTCACATACGAGGCGACAGCGGGTGCAAATGCAGTATTCACGCTTACCGTTAAGACCGATGGCAGTTATAACTTCACCCTGCAAGGTCCGATTGACCATGCTGCAAACAGCGATGAGTTGGTTCTCAATTTCCCAATTACGGCGACCGATTTTGATGGTGATACGTCAACGGTAAGCATCCCAGTCACGATTGTGGATGATAAGCCGACCATTACTGATGTTGAGGCGATCTCTGTTGACGAAGATGACCTAGCAAGTATCGGCTCAGATGGCTCCGAACCAGTTTCAATTGATGGTAACTTCACGACGACACAAGGCTCTGACCGCGTGGTGAGCTATCAGTTAGACGGTTCTGCAACTCCTGTCGATGGTCTGAAATCGCAAGGTGTCGATGTAACATTGGCGGAAACCGCAAATCCAGATGGTAGTTTCACTTATGAGGCTACAGCAGGGGCGAATGCGGTCTTTACGCTGACGGTGAACACCGATGGCAGCTATAACTTCACCCTGCAAGGTCCAATTGATCACGCGGCAAACGGTGATGAATTACTCCTTAACTTCCCAATCATTGCGACCGATTTTGATGGGGATACTTCTACCTTAAGCATCCCAGTCACGATTGTGGATGATAAGCCGACTATTACTGACGTTGATGCGCTCTCTGTTGACGAAGATGACTTAGTAAGTATTGGTTCAGATGGCTCCGAACCAGTTTCAATTGATGGTAACTTCACGACGACACAAGGCTCCGACCGAGTGGTGAGCTACCAGCTTGATGGTTCTGCCACGCCAGTTGATGGTCTGAAATCGCAAGGTATCGATGTAACATTGGCGGAAATTGCAAACCCAGATGGTAGCTTTACTTATGAGGCAACTGCGGGTGCAAATGCAGTATTCACGCTTACCGTTAATACCGATGGCAGCTATAACTTCACATTGCAAGGTCCGATTGACCATGCTGCAAACAGTGATGAGTTGACTCTCAATTTTCCAATTATTGCGACCGATTTTGACGGCGATACCTCGACAGCCACGATTCCAGTTAGCATCGTAGATGACAAGCCAACCATTACTGATGCCGATGCGATCTCTGTTGACGAAGATGATTTAGCCAGTATTGGTTCAGATGGCTCCGAGCCAGTTTCAATTGATGGTAACTTCACGACGACACAAGGTTCTGACCGCGTGGTGAGCTACCAGCTTGACGGTTCTGCAACACCTGTCGATGGTCTGAAATCGCAAGGTGTCGATGTAACATTGGCGGAAACCGCAAATCCAGATGGTAGTTTCACTTATGAAGCGACAGCGGGTGCAAATGCGGTATTCACGCTTACCGTTAATACCGATGGTAGCTATAACTTTACCTTGCAGGGACCAATCGATCATGCGCCAAACAGCGATGAATTGATCCTCAACTTCCCAATCATTGCGACAGACTTTGACGGTGATAGTACAACGGCAACGATTCCTGTCACGATTGTAGACGACAAGCCAACCATTACTGACTTAGATGCGATTTCTGTTGATGAAGATGATTTAGCGACGATTGGTTCAGATGGCACAGACCCAGTTTCAATTGATGGCAACTTCACGACGACGCAAGGCTCTGACCGCGTGGTGAGCTACCAGTTAGACGGTTCTGCAACTCCTGTCGATGGTCTGAAATCGCAAGGTGTCGATGTCACATTGGCGGAAACCGCAAATCCAGACGGTAGTTTCACTTATGAAGCGACAGCAGGCACTAACGCGGTCTTTACGCTGACGGTAAACACTGACGGTAGCTACAACTTCACCCTGCAAGGTCCAATTGATCACGCTCCAAACAGTGACGAGTTGATCCTCAACTTTCCAATCATAGCGACAGACTTTGACGGTGATACAACAATCGCGACTATCCCAGTTACGATTGTGGACGACAAGCCGGTCATTACTGATGTCGATGCGATTTCTGTTGATGAAGATGATTTAGCGCCGATCGGTTCAGATGGCTCTGCCCCGGTTTCAATTGACGGAAACTTCACTACCACACAGGGCTCAGACCGAGTAGTGAGCTACCAACTAGAAAGCTCTGCAACACCAGTTGATGGTTTGAAATCACAAGGTATCGACGTCGTTCTGAATGAAACTGCAAACTCAGATGGTAGCTTTACTTATGAGGCAACAGCGGGTGCTAACTCGGTGTTTACGTTAACGGTCAATACCGATGGCAGCTACAACTTTACGCTGCAAGGTCCGATCGACCATGCACCAAACAGTGATGAGTTGATCCTTAATTTCCCAATTACAGCAACAGATTTTGATGGGGATACGTCAACAGTCAGCATCCCAGTCACGATTGTTGATGATAAGCCAACCATTACTGATGTTGATGCGATTTCTGTCGATGAAGATGATTTAGCGAGTATTGGCTCGGACCAAAGCAATCCGGTTTCCATTAATGGTAACTTTACGACGACGCAAGGTTCAGACCGAGTAGTGAGTTACCAGTTAGATAGCTCTGCAACACCAGTTGATGGTTTGAAATCGCAAGGTGTCGACGTCGTTCTGAATGAAACGGCAAACCCAGATGGTAGCTTCACTTATGAAGCGACAGCAGGCGCTAATGCGGTCTTTACGTTAACGATCAACGCAGATGGCAGCTACAATTTTACGCTGCAAGGTCCGATCGACCATGCATCAAGCAGTGATGAGTTGGTTCTTAACTTCCCAATTACAGCAACAGATTTTGATGGGGATACGTCAACAGTCAGCATCCCAGTTACCATCGTTGATGATAAGCCAACCATTACCGATGTTGACGCAATCAGCGTGGACGAGGACGATTTAGCGGCTATTGGCTCAGACCAAAGCAATCCGGTTTCCATTGATGGTAACTTTACGACGACACAAGGCTCTGACCGAGTGGTGAGCTACCAACTAGATAGCTCTGCAACACCAGTTGGTGGTTTGAAATCGCAAGGTGTCGACGTCGTTCTGAATGAAACGGCAAACCCAGATGGTAGCTTCACTTATGAAGCGACAGCAGGCGCAAATGCAGTCTTTACGCTGAAGGTCAACACCGATGGCAGCTACAATTTCACGCTGCAAGGCCCAATCGATCACGCTCCAAACAGCGATGAATTGATCCTTAATTTCCCGATTATTGCGACCGATTTTGACGGCGATATAACAACGGCAACGATTCCTGTCACGATTGTGGACGACAAGCCGGTCATTACTGATGTCGATGCGATTTCTGTCGATGAAGACGATTTGGCGAGCGTTGGTTCGGATGGTTCAGATCCAATTTCAATCAATGGTAACTTTACGACGACGCAGGGCTCTGACCGAGTGGTGAGCTATCAGCTTGATGGCGCTGCAACGCCAGTCGATGGTTTGAAGTCGCAAGGAGTCGACGTCGTTCTGAACGAAACGGCTAACCCAGACGGTAGCTTCACTTATGAAGCGACAGCAGGGGTAAATCCCGTATTCACTCTGACGGTGAACCCAGATGGCAGCTATAACTTCACGTTACAAGGTCCGATTGACCATGCTGCAAACAGTGATGAGTTGATCCTCAATTTCCCAATTATCGCGACCGATTTTGATGGTGATAGCACAACGGCAACGATTCCGGTTACGATTGTTGACGACAAGCCAACGATTGCTGATGTAGACGCAATCAGCGTGGATGAGGACGATTTAGCGACTATCGGTTCAGACCAAAGTAATCCGGTTTTCATTGATGGTAACTTCACGACGACGCAAGGTTCAGATCGCGTGGTGAGTTACCAACTAGACAGCTCTGCAACACCAGTTGATGGTTTGAAATCACAAGGTGTCGACGTCGTTCTGAACGAGACTGCAAACCCTGATGGTAGCTTCACGTATGAAGCGACCGCTGGGAGCAATGCGGTCTTTACGTTAACGGTCAACACCGATGGCAGCTATAACTTCACGCTACAAGGCCCAATTGACCACGCGCCAAACAGTGATGAATTGATCCTCAATTTCCCAATCATCGCTACTGATTTTGACGGTGATAGCACAACGGCAACCATTCCAGTCACGATTGTGGATGATAAGCCAACCATTACTGACGTTGACGCAATCAGCGTGGACGAGGACGATTTAGCGACTATCGGTTCAGACCAAAGCAATCCGGTTTACATTGGTGGTAACTTTACGACGACGCAAGGCTCAGACCGAGTGGTGAGCTATCAGCTTGATGGCTCTGCAACGCCAGTTGATGGTTTGAAATCGCAAGGTGTCGACGTGACACTAGCGGAAACCGCAAACCCAGATGGCAGCTTTACGTATGAGGCGACAGCAGGGAACAGTGCGGTCTTTACGCTGACGGTAAACCCAGATGGTAGCTACAATTTTACGCTGCAAGGTCCAATCGACCATGCGCCAAACAGCGATGAGCTGATCCTTAACTTCCCAATCATTGCGACCGATTTTGATGGTGATACGTCAACGGTAAGTATCCCAGTCACCATCGTCGATGATAAGCCAACCATCACTGATGTTGATGCGATCAGTGTGGACGAGGACGATTTAGCGAGTATTGGCTCAGACCAAAGTAATCCGGTTTCTATTGATGGCAACTTTACGACGACGCAAGGCTCAGACCGAGTAGTGAGTTACCAACTAGACAGCTCTGCAACACCGGTTGATGGTCTGAAATCGCAAGGTGTCGACGTGACACTAGCGGAAACTGCAAACCCAGATGGTAGCTTTACCTATGAGGCGACAGCAGGCGCTAACGCGGTATTCACGCTTACCGTTAATACTGATGGCAGCTATAACTTTACGCTGCAAGGTCCAATTGACCATGCGCCAAACAGTGATGAGTTGCTCCTCAATTTCCCAATCATTGCGACCGATTTTGATGGTGATACGTCAACGGTAAGTATCCCAGTCACCATCGTCGATGATAAGCCAACCATCACTGACGTAGATGCGATTTCGGTGGATGAAGACGATTTGGCGAGCATTGGCTCGGATGGTTCAGACCCAATTTCAATTGGTGGCAACTTCACGACGACGCAAGGCTCAGACGGTGTGGTGAGCTATCAGCTTGATGGCTCTGCAACACCAGTTGATGGTTTAAAATCGCAAGGTGTCGACGTGACACTAGCGGAAACTGCAAACCCAGATGGCAGCTTTACCTATGAAGCGACAGCTGGTGCTAACGCGGTATTCACGCTTACCGTTAATACCGACGGCAGCTATAACTTTACGCTGCAAGGTCCAATCGACCATGCACCAAACAGTGATGAGTTGCTCCTCAATTTCCCAATCATTGTGACCGATTTTGATGGTGATACGTCAACGGTAAGTATCCCAGTCACCATCGTCGATGATAAGCCAACCATCACTGATGTAGATGCGATTTCTGTCGATGAAGATGATTTGGCGAGCGTTGGTTCGGATGGTTCAGACCCAATTTCAATCAATGGTAACTTTACGACGACGCAAGGCTCAGATGGTGTGGTGAGCTATCAATTAGATGGTTCTGCAAACCCTGTCGCTGGACTGAAATCGCAAGGTGTCGACGTGACACTAGCGGAAACAGCAAACCCAGATGGTAGCTTTACGTATGAAGCGACAGCAGGCGCTAACGCGGTATTTACGCTTACCGTTAATGCTGACGGCAGCTATAACTTTACGTTGCAGGGACCGATTGACCATGCGCCAAACAGTAATGAGTTGATCCTCAATTTCCCAATCATTGCGACAGATTTTGATGGCGATACTTCGACAGCAACGATCCCTGTTACGATTGTGGATGACAAACCAACCATAACTGACGTAGATGCAATCAGTGTGGACGAAGATGACCTAGCGAGTATCGGTTCCGACCAAAGTAATCCGGTTTCCATTGATGGCAACTTTACGACGACTCAAGGCTCAGATGGTGTGGTGAGCTATCAATTAGATGGTTCTGCACCCCCTGTCGCTGGGCTGAAATCTCAAGGTGTTGACGTTACTCTCAATGAAACCGCTAACCCTGATGGCAGCTTCACTTATGTGGCGACGGCTGGGGTGAATGCAGTATTTACGCTAACGGTTAATACTGATGGCAGCTATAACTTCACGTTGCAAGGTCCGATTGACCATGCGCCGAATAGTGATGAATTGATCCTCAACTTCCCAATCGTCGCTACAGATTTTGACGGCGATACTTCAACGGCAACCATTCCTGTTACGATTGTGGACGACAAGCCAACCGTTACTGATGTTGATGCACTCACTGTCGATGAAGATGACATCACAACCATTGGTTCTGACCAAAACGACGACGCCTTTATGTCAGGCATGTTCACGACCACAGAGGGTTCTGACGGCGTAGTGAAGTATCAATTAGATACGACGGCAGATCCGGTTGCAGGGCTGAAATCTCAAGGTAATGACGTAACACTTGCTGAGACCGCTAATCTTGATGGCAGTTATACCTACACAGCCACGGCTAATGGTAGTGCTGTATTTGAATTAGTTGTTAAGCCCGACGGTAGCTATACATTCACCTTGCAAGGTCCACTTGACCATGCGACCAACAGTGATAGTTTGCAGATTGACTTCCCGATCATTGCGACCGACTTTGATGGTGATACATCATCTGAAACGCTTCCTGTCACGATTGTGGACGATAAACCGACACTTGGCGGTATTGTTGATACCAGCACGCAAACAGTGGATGAGGATGATATTCCAACGATAGGATCTGATGGTGCTCAATCGAATAGCATTACGGGTAACTTCATCGCGAATGATGGTTCTGACAGTATCGTTGAGTATGAAGTGTCCGATCTAAATTCTCCAGTTCAAGGTTTGCAGTCTGGAGGGCAAGACCTAGTGATGGTTGAAGTCTCTAATTCAGGCGGTGTTTCTGTTTATGAAGCGCGTATTGATGGGACCACGACACCAATTTTCCGCGTTACGCTTGATGCATCGGATGACAGCTATCAGTTTGATTTGCTTGGTGCGCTAGACCATCCTGATGCGGACGGAGAAAACCAGCTCGTCATCAATTTACCTATCCAAGCGACCGACTTTGATGATGATGTTTCTAATACGCAATTGCTACCGATTACGGTTGTCGATGATGTTCCAATCATTGATGGCGTAGTGGCTGGCAGCGAGCAGATTGTGGATGAAGATGACTTGCCGGCAGGCACTGACGGGGCAAGTGCCGAAGATACTGTCATCACAGGCACGCTGGATATCAATGAAGGCGCAGACCAAGTCGCCTCTATCCAGCTTAGCGATTTGACCACGCCGGTTGCGTCATTAATGTCTGATGGTCAGCCTATCTCTCTTGTGTTGAGTTCAAGTCTCAATGGGGTCAATGTTTACCAAGGCATTGCTGGTAACCCAGCAGAGGTGGTATTTGAGCTGACGTTAGATGCGACAGATAACTCTTATGAGTTTGACCTACAAAAACCACTTGATCATCCAGATGGTAATCATCAAAACACCATTGTTATTGACCTTCCTGTTACAGCGACAGACAACGATGGCGATACGTCACCAGTGTTTACGTTGCCGATTACGGTAGTGGATGATGTTCCAGTCGTTACGCAAATTGATAGCTTGCAAGTTGACGAAGATGACCTTCCTTTGGGTTCAGATTCGTCGAAAGAGCCTCTGACCGTATCCGGTGAGTTTGAAGTAACCAGTGCCGATGGTATTGATTCGTTTGTTTTGGATCTGAGCACGAATCCAGTTCCAAACCTGAAATCGGGTGGGGAGGATGTCACCATTTCACCGGATGCAAGCGCGTCAACGGCAGATGCACTTGTCTACATTGGTCAAACTGCGAATGGAGCAACGGTCTTTACCTTAACACTCCACCAAGATGGTAAATACGACTTCGAACTGTCTGGTCAACTTGATCATGCGGTTAACTCAGACCAAATACTATTGAATCTTCCTGTTCAAATTACAGATGGCGATAACGATACGATTACAGCAACGTTGCCTGTTACCATTGTGGATGATAAGCCAACGATTGATGACATTCGTCCTGGTAGCATCTTGTCAGTGGATGAAGATGACATCCCAAGTGAAGGTTCAGATACCACGCCTGAATCCAATGTTATTGGTGGTAACTTCGATGTTACTGACGGTGCTGACTCTATCGTGAGTTTCCAATTAGATAGCTTAACATCGCCTGTTTCAGGACTAAAATCAGGAGGTCAATCCCTTGAGTTGGTTGAATTCTCTAATGCTAACGGTGTCGTTGAGTATCGTGCTTACGTCCAAGGGACAACCGACACAGTATTTAAACTGACGCTTAATGGCTCTGCAGACAGTTATGAATTCGAGTTATTGGGGGCTTTGGACCATCCATCAGGCAGCGACCAAAACTCGCTAGTGATTAACTTCCCTGTCAATGCGACCGATTTTGATGGTGATGTCTCAAACAACATTACCTTACCGATCACCGTTGTGGATGATGTCCCGGCGATTATCAAAGTCGCGGACACAAGCGAACAAACAGTGGATGAAGATGACTTGCCAGGAGGCTCGGATACTACTAGTGGTGATTCTCGCGTACTTAATGGTGGTTTTGACGTTGTCGACGGTGCGGATGAGATTGTTAGTTATCAAATCTCTGATTTTGATGCGGTGGTATCTGGACTAACTTCGAATGGTTTAGATCTTGAGTTGAAGCCATTGCCTTCTGCCGGTGGTGTGACAGGTTATGAAGCCGTCATTGTGGGAACTTCAACGCAAATCTTCACGCTGACACTCGATGCGAATAACGACAGTTATCAATTTGAGTTATTGGGTCCGCTCGATCATGCGGTGGTTCAAGGTGAGAACACGCTAACGATCGATATTCCAATCACGGTCACCGATTATGACGGTGATACGTCTGCTTCACTTAATCTACCGATCACCATAGTGGATGACATTCCAGAAATTAAATCGGCGGATGCGCTTGCCGTAGATGAAGACGACTTAGCCAATGGCTCTCAAGCAACGGGTAAAGATAGCTTAGAAGCAACTGGCAATTTTGATACGGTTGAAGGGGCAGATACGGTTGTTTCTTATCAGCTTGATCTGACTTCGAATCCTATTCCTGGTGTCACTTCGGGTGGGTTAGCGGTGACTCTGGTACAAACTGGGGTAAGCAATAATAACTACACCTATCAAGGACAAACGCCAAATGGCAGCTCCGTGTTCACCTTGGTACTCAATGCAGACGGCTCTTACAAGTTTACGCTTGAAGGTGCCCTTGACCATTCTGTGCAAGGTGAAGACACTTTAATCCTCGATTTGCCTGTCTTTGCTACAGACGTGGATGGAGATACTGCGGGCATTAATTTACCTGTAACCATAACCGATGACGTCCCAACGTTATATGACGCATCGATTTCACGTGTTGAAGGGCAAAGTGGACGCACGGTTCGCTTGTTTAGAGACCCAGTAGAAGGTGACGATGATCTTGGCGCCGATGGTGCGCAAATTACCTCTTTCTCAGCGGACAATTCCGGAATTTACTTCAAGCAGAATGGTGTTGACTCCAGCTCAGTTGACCTCAATGGCAGCAATCAAACCGTCTCAGTCCATAAAGTATTAGATGGTGTCGATGCCGAAATCGGTGTTTTGATTGTTCGCACTAATGGTCGTGTGACATTCCGCCCTAACGACGACTTAGATCATACCGAAACAGATTCTATTGATTTCACTGTCAACGTTGTTGCTACCGATGGTGATGGTGATACAAGTGATGCAGATGTAGATATTTCGGTAAGAGATAGAAATGCTGAAATTAAAACGTCGACAGTAACCGCGTTTGAGGACCAAGGGCGCGGTGGTGTTGTCGCTGGTGTTGATTCAGCGAATACACAAGACAACCTGTCAACGTTAGATATCACTCCTGCAAAAGTGGACCTCGTTATTGATCTGCATGATATCGATCGTAATGAGAGTTTAGGCGATATCATTATTCGTGACGCGAACAGTTACGAAGGTACTTTCTTCTACCTAGATAGTGCTACTGGTAGCTATGTGGCGCTAACGACTAGCGGTAACAATGTTATTTTGGATGGTGCGAATGTCGAGCAGTCGTTCAACGGCGAACTTGTGTCACTCGATAATCTATATTTCGTTCCTGACCGCCATGCTTCAACAGATGCAGCAGGTGTTGACCCTCGTATTCGTATTGAAATCCTCAACAACGGCGTAAGAGATCACTTTGTTGATGGTCGTTTAGATATTGAGGTGGATGCTGTTGCGGATATTGCTACGTGGAAAGGGACCAGTGACTTTGCGTATACGGTTGATGAGGATGCTAACAACGTCTCATTAAACATTGAAGCTGAAACGCAAGATAACAGTAATCCGGAAGCAATAGCCTATGAGCTTGTATTTACTGAAGGTGGTGCTAGCGCAACACTTGTGTACTCAGATGGTTCCGCTATCCCAGAAGTGGGTGGTAAATATCTTGTTGACGCAAACCGAATTGGTGAAGTCCAGGTTGATCCTGCAGATAACTTCTCCGGTCAGATTAAAATCGATGTGACAGCGATTACGACGGAAGGGAATAACCCGCTTGCTGGTAAAGATACCGCTCGCTCTGTGACAGAAGAAATTGTGATTGACGTGAATCCGGTTGCTGATGCCGGTAGTTTTACTGTTAACCGCATTAATATTTTTGAGGACAATGCGAGAACGCAAGACACCGTAGACCCAGTGACAGATCATGATCCACTTCAACTCAGTGAAGTGATTAAGATGACGCCTTCTGCAGATATAGATGGCTCGGAAGAGCTGTTTGTGCGCATCGATAACTTCTCAATTGATGGTGTCACCTTAGTGTGGCTTGATAGCGGTAACCCAAGCCAAATCAACGTTGTTACTGACTCTGGTGGCAATGTTCTGTATTACGAAATTCCAGAAGCGAATCTAGCGGATGTTGAGGTGCTTCCTCCAATTCACAGCAATGAAGACTTCACTTTCGATGTCGAAGGCATTGTGAAAGACAACGCATCACTTTCTTCTGGCGCCGCGCAGGATATCCGCTCATTAGGTACCCAGTCAGTGATCGTTTCAGTCAAAGGTGTTGCCGATATCCCGGACATTGAGCTGAACGATAAAACTGGGGTTTGGAATGTTTTTGATGATGGTAACGTTCGTGGTATCGAAGCAACCATTGACGAAAATGGTCAAGTCGATCTTGCATTTAGCGTGGTTTCCGGAGAACTGAAGGATAACCCTGCAGACAGCTCAGAAACCATTACGGTTCTTCTGTCGAACATTCCAGACGGTGTTGAACTGTTTGATAGTGATGGCTCATCCATCGATTTGACGTTTGTTGGATACGACGGTGCTGGTGAGCCGATTTACGAAGCGAACATTACGGACGCAAATGTGAATTCAGGTATTGTGATTCGACCTGAAACCTCATCTACGGAAAATATCACGATCACGGCGACCACTATCGTGACAGAAAACGATGGTCATACTCGCTCTGTGGCGGGTGAGATCCGCGTTAAAGTGGCACCAGTTATTGATGCTCAAGACAACTATGTGGTGAGCTCTGAAGGTAATGAAGATACTCGCATCAATATCGATTGGGAGCCAACTGCAACACAAAGTCCGGATGCGGACGAATTCTTTGCCGAACTAACCATCAGTGGCTTCCCGAATGGCAGCACCGTATATGTTGGTGGTGTTGCTCAAACGGTAACGGGTGGCAGCATCACGTTGACGCCGGGAACCAATGAGTCAGAGCAAGATTTCTCGGCGCGAATAACCCAAGACGGATATATTCAGGTGCAATTGGAGCAAGACTCTAGTCTAGACTTTGATTTGAACACGCAAGTAACGGTGAAGGAAATTGATGCTGAGTACGTAGATTCGGGTAATCCGGGCGAGGGCATAGCATCAACGGTCATCAATGGTACGGTCAATGTTCAAGTTAACCCAGTGGTTGAGCCAGAAGATTTAACCGGTCCAGTTTCAGGTCAAACACGTCTTCTTGTTGAAGGTACAGGCGGTGTTACTGACACGGTACAGTCCGATACTCAGGGACGAATTGATTTCACTATTAATACTGCGACCGGTGGTTCTGCTGATGCAAACATTATCAAGTATCAGGAGTTCGATAACTCTTCAGATGAAGTGGTCACCCAACTTGTGGTGCAGTTTAGTAATACTTCTCCAGAGATCTTGAATCAATTAGTTATTATTGGTGCTTCTAACGAAGGCGGTGGTCGTTGGACTATTACCGATGAAGAGAACTTCTCAATCATTGCGCCTGCTGGTTTAGATTTGACGCCAAACGACAACACGGATGACGGAGCAAACGGTGGTATCTCTTCGATTGGCCTTACCATCTATGCTCAAGTTAACGATTTAGGTGAGGATGCGTCAGAAGTCGACGCAACCGTCACGCGACAAACCGATATCACACTGGAGTTCCCAACTGATATCACGCCTCAAACTAGTGTAGCGGCTGATATAGAGCTTGATAACACGGTCCAAATTGATGGTAGTGAAGACAATGTCATTGATTTAGGTGTTCAGTTGGCATCGAAAGTCAGCACCCTAAATGGCGACACAGTAGAAGACGTGCTGACGTTAGTGATAGACCCAACATCTCCAAGTGTACCGCCAGGTCTTGTTATTGGTGGTACCGATGTCGACTTTGTTAATGGCAAATATGTGTTCCAAGCGACGGTTGATGCAAGTGGAAATATCACTGGTTTGGACGGTCTCACTCTACGTGTGGCAGAAGACTGGGCGGGAGACTTTACCCTACCAGTACTATTTGTAACGACTGACACGCAGTCCGGTGACGAAAACTCAACGCTTGAGTCACTTCCTGTTCAGATCCTACCCGTTGCAGACGTACCAGGGTCCTCTGTTGATCAACCTCTTGATAGCGACGTCACTCCGGATGTGACGGTCGACATCACTGGCACACTTGGTCTTGATGCTAACAAACAACCAGTTAATGACCTCAATAGCGATGTTCCAACGAACGATGGTGTTGGCTACGAAGATGGCTTGATTCAGTTGAATTTGAACGTTGATTTTGCTGACGACCGTAACAACCTTCAAGCAGGACAAGAAACGCTCACTAACGTGAAGCTTACGGTTGCCGATACAACACTGGGTGAGTTTGTTGATGCAAATGGCAATCCACTTGGTACAAGCATTGAGTTTAATGCTGCTGAGATTGCGGCAGGTGCACTTGATGAGGTGTTGTTTAAACCGAAAGAAAACTACCCTGTCGGTGGTGGTCAAAATACGGTTCAAATCAATATTGAAGGCGAGATCACCGATACTGCAGTTATTGACCAGACTACATTGGCAAACCCGGGTGATGATACGGACGTACGCAACTTCACCGACAGTGTGTCATTTGAAATCACTCCTGTTGTGGATGACATCACTATTAGCGGTGCCGATCCTACTCAGCCTATAGTGGTAACGGGCGATGAAGATACGTTGATTTCCTTAGCGCAATCAGGCTCTGGTGTGTCAGTGAGCCTGAATGACAATGATGGTTCGGAACAGTTTGTATCGCTGAAACTGACGGGTTTACCGACTGACTTTATCGTCACTTCAAATTCTCCTGATTACACCGTGAAGAACAATGGCGGCGGAGAGTGGAGTATTCAGTTGAAAGACTTGACGCAAACGTCAGTTGATCTCAGCGCTATTCAAATTCAACCGCCGAAAAACTTCAGTGGTGAAGCGGAGATCGGAATTACAGTCTTTACGCAGGAAGAATTACTTAAAGTTCCTACTGAACATACTGGCAATTTCAAAGTTGTGATTGACCCAATTGGTGATGATGTCGACGTTAACCCAGATACGCTTGTGTCAGGTAGCGAAGGCGAAGACATCGATATCAACATAAATGCTCTAGTGGTCGACAATAAAGAGTCGATTGGTGATGGTGCAACGTATCAAGAAAATGACCCAGAAACACTTCGCGTCGAAATTTCAAACGTGCCAGATGGCGCAACCATTGCACTGGCAGATGGTACTCAGTTTGTGAACCAAGGCAGTGGTGTATTCGTCCTAGAAATTGATGCACAAGATTTGGATAAAGTGGTCTTCAATTCGGGTGATCGTAACGATAACTCTTGGAATGGTACGCTTGAGTTTAAAGTTCAAGCCGTGGATACCAGTCTAGATGGAAGCCAAAGCTTAGGCACTCCACAGCAATTTGATGTGAATGTTGAGGTTGAGGCGATTAACGACCGTCCTGAATTCGTTAATACCGTAGATGTTGAAACGCCGGAAGACACACCATTACTCCTTGATGGCTTTAGTGTTTCGGATGTTGATGCCGTTCTGGATGATCCGAGTGCTGAGTACGTATTGGATGTGACGGTCGATAGCGGTACGTTGGTTCTGGACCCTGCGCTTGTCACTACTTACAACTTAACCGTGCAAGGTGATGGCTCTGATACTCTTGAATTGAAAGGGACAGTGGCTGATCTCAACAATGCTATTGCCAATGGTTTGATAGAGTTCAACCCTGATTTGAACTTCTTTGGTGACGTTACCGTTGGCGTTACTGTCGATGACCAAGGTAACGAAGGTCTAGTGATCAGTGGCGTCGATGACACACTCAATACCAACAGCACTAGCTTTAATATCGAAGTGACTGAGGTCAATGATACACCAGAGACAACACCAGTTACCTTGCCGGATATCGAAGAAGACAGTGGCGTATTCTCTATTTCTGAAGCAGACCTAATTGCGAACGCGACGGATATTGAAAACGACAACCTCACAGTAAGTAATGTGCAGGTGACGGATCCAAACGCTGGTAGCTTGAATTTTAACAATGTGACGGGAGAGTGGGAGTTCACGCCAGCGTCGGATTATAACGGTCCAGTCGAGCTCACCTACACGATAACAGATGATGGTACGACAGACGGCGCATTGGATCCTAAGTCGGTAAATGGCACCGCTTCATTCAATGTAACGGAAGTGAATGATGCACCAACCACATCACAAGTTGCGCTCTCTGACATAGCTGAAGACAGTGCGGCGGTCGAAATTACTCAAGCCGATCTGCTCGTTAACGCATCTGACATTGAAAACGACACCTTGACTGTAAGTAACGTGCAATTGGTTGATCCAAGTAGTGGCTCACTCACCTTTGATAGCATTGCGGGTACATGGTCTTTTACACCAGCGCCAGGTTACAACGGCACAGTAAATCTGACTTACGACATTACTGATGATGGTACAACCAATGGCGCTTCTGACCCACAGACTGCGTCAGGAACAGCAACCTTTGAGGTGACGGAAGTCAATGATGCACCAGTGACTTCTGAAGTGACGCTGAGCAGTGCGGAAGAAGATGGCGGTACCGTGACAATTACGGCGACAGAATTGTTAAGTAATGCCACGGATCCTGAATCGGACAACCTGACCATTAGTAACCTTGCTCTCGCTAATCCTACTGACGGCGTTTTAACTCAAGTGAGCGCAACGGAATGGACGTTTGAACCTGCTTCAAACTTCTTCGGAGATGTGAATTTTACCTACGAAATCACCGACGATGGTACGACCAATGGTTCACCAGACCCAATTACGGTCGCTGGCACAGCAGTGATTAATGTTGAAGCTACCAATGATGCACCACAAATTATGGCAACATCGGTTACGGATACCATTAATGAAGCAGATGGACAGAAAATCACAGGTATCAGTGTCAGTGATATCGATTTTACAGGCGCACAAGCGAACGAAATTATGACCGTAACACTCAGCTTGACCGAAGGCGATGTTCGTGTTGAGCCACCTGCGGGCAGTGGTGTCACTGTTGGAAATGGGATGGCGGGTGAAGTTATTCTTATGGGGACGCCTGACAATATTAATGCCGTTCTTGGGGCAACGGATGCTGCTGAAGGTGTATTTGTGGATGCAGGAGACGTTAACACGGCTTCTATCTCGTTGTCTGTCAAAGTCGAAGATAATGGCGTCTACTTTGAGAATACAGCGGGCACGGCGCTAGAGGCAAACCAGGACTTTGCTATCAATGTGACACCGGTAGCTGACGCTCCGACATTAGGTATTGACCCTCAGTTTAACTACATTCGTCAAATTGCGGCGAGCCAAACGGCGAGTGCTCAAGGTTTAGCCATTGTCGGTATCATGGCGGCACTGACGGATATTGATGAAGTGCTATCTCTTGAATTAACCGGCGTACCCGCGAGTGCGAACGTGACCAGTGGTATTGCGCCGTCAAACATTACGTTTGATGGCACAACATGGACGGTTCCAAGTGATGAGATTGATACACTGCAAATTGTCGCAACGGATACAAACAACGGTATTGATGTGGGTAGTTACGATATCTCCGTAACGGCGGTATCAACCGAATCTAATGGCGATGAAGCGCAATCATCACCCGTTCAAATTAGTTTAGATGTTAGCAGTGATGGAGACGACATTGATCAATCGAGCGCATCGGATGACAGTTACCTCGCTGGTGGCGATACGGGCATTAGCCTAACAGGTGGTGACGGTGACGACCTGATCGTTGGTGGTGATGGTGATGACGTCCTTATCGGCGGTTTGGGTTCCGATATCCTCACTGGTGGTGATGGTAGTGATATCTTTAAATGGACAATCGATTCTGTAGATGAGGGGGCGATTGATACCATTACGGACTTCACCCTTAACGAAGACAGTATCGACCTACGCGAAGTAATTTCTGACCTAAGTAGCCCAATGATCGATATGGATGATTTGTTGAGTCATATCTCTGCAGACTACGATGCGTCAACAGAGGCTGTGTCATTGAACATCACGACCGATGCCAATGTTCATCAAACTATCGTGGTTGAACATCTAGGTGATTCAATTGATTTCAATGGGTTAACCTCTAATGAAATTGTTGAGTCATTGTTGAATAATAACGTTCTTGCCAATGGTTAAACGAGTGTAAAAGCAAAAGCGCGATAGCTCATAGAGTTATCGCGCTTTTTTGTGTTCAGTTTGTTGCTGTTCGACCGCTGACTGCTGGTAGATTACCGTTGCTCGCAGGTATTAATTAGGAGTGGCTTAAACGTGGATATCGAGTAAGCTGCCGATGACTTCGTTGTTTTTATCAACAACGGAAGCACCAATGCGATTGTAAGTTGAGGCTTGGGTGAGATTTACCAAGGGTTCGATTGGGTTAGAAGGCAAATCAGAAGCCTTATTGAACTCAAGTTCGTTGCCTTTTACTAAATCGACTTTATTGAAGGCGAGATCATTTTCTTTTATGAAGTCTTGCTGAATTTCATGCGCAGCACCTTCAGCCATCTTATGCGATAGCTGAATCATATTATATCCGGACTGTATTCCTGATACTGGCATGGTTACTCTCTCACTTTTTATGCTTTTGTTAGCATAGGAAGTGTTGATAATTCGTGCAAGTGCTTTATTTGAACTGTTTGATTACGCAAACAGTTTTGAAAGCATATCACGCTCTTCCGAAGAAAGAAGCGGACTCTCTTTTTTATTAAGGGATAGATTAATTTCACCTTGAAGTGACTTTAACTGAGAAGCCGTCAGTTCATTAATCTTCTTTCTTAATTCATAAAATTCTTGAGTAGTCATCGTGACCTCCCCACATTTCTTGGGTTTCTCCTTCATCAACCCACCTCAGCAACCCTCATGGTCACAATCAAACAGTGTTCTAATATGGTTAGATTAGATTTTGAGTGGTGATTTTTTGTCCGAGAAATGTCAGATGGTGTCAAATGACATGTAAGAATATTCTTATGAATAAGTCTGCTAATCATAAAGGAGTAGAATCATAACCTACTCCTCTGGAACAGTGTTCTTAATCAGTTTACGCGCACGGCAAACTTAGAAGCCAGTGAATGCAACTCGGGTAACATGCGATAGATTAGGTGAAGCTGTTGAAGCACCATTCGTGCAGAATGATCATCTTCATCACGCCACTCATTTAACCGTTGTTCCAAGTTCGTGTCATCGATCGAGGACAAATCGCATTCTTCACAATGTTGATGCAGTTGTCGGTGCAGTACGTCTAGATGTTGGTGAATACAACGGTGTGCATCCAGAACGAGTTGGTGAATCGACTCATCCTCAATCCTTGTACGGTGTGCGCCCAGTGCTGAAATGTAACTCAACATCGCGTGGTTTAGCGTTAGGAAGCGGAAACTCTCATCCACGGCTGTACGGTACTTACCCGGTTCCGCCAGCATAGTGCTGATGGCTGAAGAGAGGTTGGCATCGGTATTGTGCGCCTGGCGACGAGCAATTCGATAGCTCAAGTTATCTTTCTTACCAATTCGGTACTGACCGATGATCTGTCCAAGATATTGCTTGTTGGCGTCGATTGCATCAGACATGACTTTATGCAGACGTTTTGATTGCCAATCAGGCAGAATCACCATAACAGCACCAACCGCTAACACACAGCCAATCAAGGTATCTGCAAGGCGAGGGAGCACCACAGCGTAGCCTTCGCCCAATTGGTTAAATAGGAACAGCACGAGTAAGGTGATAAAGCCTGTCGCATAACCATAGTTGTTGATGCGAAACGCAAAGAACATCACGCCGGATATCACAATGAAGACCAACTGGCTTTCTTGGGAAGGAAAGAAGGTGAGCAGTGGTACGCCAATCAACAAGCCCGCTAACGTGCCAATTACGCGCGCAGTAAGCTTCTGTCTTGTCGCACTGTAGTTTGGCTGGCAGACAAACAACGTGGTCAGCAATATCCAGTATCCACGATCAATATCGAACGCTTGAATGATCCCATACCCTGCAGTAAGCGCAATCGACATGCGCAAGGCATGACGAAACAACATTGAATCCTTGTTCAAGTTAGCTGAAATGCGTTGCCACATTGCTTTAAGCGTGTGCGGATTGGTGTCATCCAGTACGTCTTCTTCCAATCGTTCAGCATCTGGGTTGTTGATGTTACTCAACTGCTTTTCCACGGTCGCAAGGTTATTGAACAGGTACGTTAACTGAGCCAATAAGCGCTTCCAGTGACTTTGCTGTTGTTCTTCTAAATAACCCAATGAGTTTTGTAATTCCGCTAATGCCAATATGGATTGATCAGTGTGCGTGTACTCGTTTCCCAACCGAATCGCATGAGCGATATCGCGGCAAGCTTGGGCTTGAGACTCAAGCAAATACTTAAAGCGGAATAAGACGTCAGAGCGTTCGAATTCCGTCGCCAAATCTTGATAGCGATAATGGCTGGAACTCACGCGCTCGTGAATGTCTTGTGCAATAAAGTAGATATTGAGGAAGCGGTCACTCGGACCATCAATATGCCCGCGTTTGGAGCGGCTAAGCAGGGTTGCTTTACAAGCATTCAATGCATTTACGGTGGCTGCGTTTAATCTTGCTACTTCAATCCGCATCGGCTGCGGGGTTAAGTTCGTTACTGGATGAAACAGCTTGGCTTTCGCATCAAGGTAATTGGCGATTTGCAGGAACACAGTTGCCAGACTTTGCTGAACAGGCTGCATTGGCCAAAACATCTGCCAAATCATCGACATAAAGTAATACCACGCAGCACCCGTTAAAAGCAGCAATGGTTGGAACCAAATATTGGTACTCTCATGTGCCCCAAGCATGGTGTAGATGGCGATCAACAATGAGCCAAATGCAATGCTGGCGTACTTAGGTCCGATTGCTCCTAGCATGATGAAGCCGAATGTCGAGACAAACAGACCAATCGCAAATGCCCATGGTGTATCAAATAAGATCTCTATTGAGAAAGCAGCGACCGCAAAACAGATAAAGGTGAGAAAGAGGGCTTTTATCCTACCTGTAAAGCTGTCATCAGTCTCTGCAAGTGCAGCGGCAATGACACCTAGAATCAGGGGCGTGATTAATGTGTTTTGCTGGAAGTACCATGCGGGGATCACGACGCCTAGTAAAGTGATCAGAATAAGAATGCTGTAGTTGAGAGTTTTGTTTGCCCAAAAGAGGCGGAATTTTAAAGCTGCTTGCACGATGCGCCTTTCGTTGCCGGTGGAAAACGAGAGAAGTTTAACAAACTCACTATAGCGCGTTTATGACCTAATTTAATAAAAATCGTCACTTGCTCAGGAAATCAACAGATTTGTCATTGACTTAACGAATCTACACGGATGAAAGAATATACCGTTGTTCACAAATTCAACAGTAATGTGAATTTTAATTAAGAATACAGACAGAAGGCGATTTGTGCTTCATCCATCGCTACAATTTAGCGGTCTAAAATGATATAAAACGGGAACTTCTATATCAAAAGGCGCACCTTTCATGCAGCTTACTGCCTCTAATAAAGCACAGTTTTTTATTCAAAATGAGTATTACCAAGTCGAAATAAAAGAAAACAGTGTTTTATTAAGCTCAGTGGGTAGTGAAGAACACATCCCGTTTACGATTTGGAATGGCAAAGTTAGCGTGAAACGTGGTCTTCTCTGGAGCTCACTTCAGTTTTTTGCTCATGAGCAAGATGGCAAGCAACAAAGCTGGCTTGTGCAAGGTTTACCTTGGCCGCAATGTCGTAAGTTTGCGGTCGAAGCCGTGCGTCAGTATCAAGATTGGCATAACACCCAATGTCGTAAACTCGCGGAATATCTACCCAAGTGGGAAGATGAGCTGTATCAACTCAAACATCTTCCAGCCTACTTACCTCACTCAAAAGTGCAGTCTTGGGTGACTCAACTGAACGAAGAGCTCATTGAAATCAAAACCAGTTTGGCAGAAGCGAAAATGCGCATGCCTAAACGTATGGCGGAGATTGAACCATGGCTTGCACAAACCTCGCAGACGTTGAGTGAGCGTAACCATGAATGGTTAGAGAACGAACGCCCAAACTGGGAAGTGCTGTTTAGCCGAATTGAATCTTCGCCGCTTAACCTTTCTCAGCAGCATGCGGTGCTCCTTAACGATGACCATAACTTGGTACTAGCCGGAGCTGGTTCAGGTAAAACTAGTGTGCTGACAGCGCGTGTGGCGTACCTTCTACAAAGCCATCAAGCACAGGCAGAAGAGCTGCTGATGCTGGCCTTTGGCCGTGACGCTGCCAAAGAGATGAAAGAGCGATTGGTCGACAAAGTTGGCTTGGCGGCAGAAAGTGTTCGCGTTAATACATTCCATCAACTTGGTTTGCGCATCCTAAATCAAGTTGAGACTCAACCCGTGGAAATCAGCCCATTAGCGCTTGATGATAATCAGCGCTCAGCCTGGTGTATTGATTGGCTTAAGAAACATTGGATGACGCCAACAAACTTTAAGCGTTGGCAAAAGCATCTAGATAAATGGCCGATTGCGTACTTGAAAGGTGACGATGAGCTCGGCAGTCACTCGGAAAATCCTAAACTGATTGCTTGGTTAGATAACCAATTGTCTCAACTTGCATCGGTTGGTTTAACTAAGAAACAAGTACAAGAAAAGCTAGTTAATCACCAAGACTACACTCGTTTAAACAGTGAGTTGGCACTTTGCTGGCCGTGCTTTAGTGCGTGGCAAAAGATGCTCAAAGAAACCAATCAAGTGGACTTCCCAACCATGATCAGTCGTGCGACCGATTACGTTAAGAAAGGGAAATTCAGTTCACCTTGGCGTTTTATTATGGTGGATGAATACCAAGATATTTCTCCTGATCGCTTGGCGTTGATTGAGGCTCTATGTGAATCCACAGAGAAGCAAGCAGGTGCAACCTTATTTGCTGTAGGTGATGACTGGCAAGCGATCTACCAATTTGCGGGCGCAGATGTGGATTTGACGACAGGATTCCAAGATAGATTCATTCATTCAACGGTGCATCACTTGGATACGACGTATCGCTTCAACAATCAAATTGGTGATGTAGCAAATACCTTTGTGCAAGAAAACCCGTCGCAATTACCGAAGACACTAAACAGTCACAAACAGCGTAAGCAGAAAAGCGTTCATACGGCACCAAGCAACCAAGTTGAGAAGATTCTTGACCAGCTTAACCAACAGGCGAAGAAAACCAAATCTGTGTTGTTGTTAGGACGTAATCATTACCACAAACCAGACTTATACGATGACTGGTTGAAGCGATTCCCGAACTTGGATATTCGCTTTATGACTTGTCACGCGAGTAAGGGTAGAGAAGCAGACTTTGTAATTATTCTATCTGTGGACGAAGGGCAATTCCCTGCGAAGAAAAAACAAGCTCATATTGATGGTGCGCTATGTGAGTCGAAAGACAAGTATCCATACGCAGAAGAACGTCGTTTATTCTATGTGGCAATTACGCGTGCGAAGGAAAAAGTGTGGATCACGCACACGGGAGCAGGGTCCTCATTTGTTCAAGAGCTGGTAAATGGTGATTATCCCATCGTGACGTCAAGATAAGGTATACCTGTTATCTGATTACAACAAAGGCGATACTCAGTATCGCCTTTGTTTTACTTGTGATGAGTTTTATTTGTGACGAGTCGATCCGCTCAGAGGAATTAAGTGCGCTCTGCTATATATGCGTCGTAGTCTGGCACTTCAATATCAACTTCTTGGTCGATCAGTGGAGAGTTGAATAGGAACTTCGCTGTCGCGCGGTTCGTTGCTACAGGAATGTTCCAAACACTTGCAATACGTAGTAGTGCCTTTACATCTGGGTCATGTGGTACAGCATTTAGCGGATCCCAGAAGAACACAAGAACATCGATATTGCCTTCAGAAATCAGCGCTCCAAGTTGCTGGTCGCCTCCCATTGGACCACTGATCATGCTCTTGATCGCTAAGCCCGTTTCTTTGCTTAGCATGTGACCCGTTGTGCCAGTCGCATACAAGAAATGGCTTTGTAGCTTTTCTTTGTTCTCTTTTACCCAACGAAGCAGTTCAGGTTTGCAATTATCGTGGGCAACCAATGCCACATGTTTGTGCGCAGGCATGGTACGAGTTGTTTTTTGCATCAAGTTATTTCCGTTTTTATGATTTTAAAGTCGTTCCGGTTCAATAAAACACACTTTTTGCCTATCAATCAACAGCCTTAACGCTGAATGTCGGCCTATATTCTGACGGAGATAACGATTCTTCAATTGTATCGTCGTGAAGTGTCTTTGGCGTCAATGGTTTGATCTGTGGAGACGCATGTTTTTCATACGGTTGATGACGCAAATAGTGCGTCGCTTGAAGGACAGACAAACGGCCTTGTTCCACCATCTTATCGGTTGGAGCGAATAACACCTTATGACGCAATAGTCCACGATACACACCATGACTGAGATACACGGAAACCAAACCAATGTCCTTGGTTTTGTTTGCACTGCGTAGTTCACTGATCGCGGCTTCGATCGCAACGGCACTACCGACAATGTAGTCGATATCGCCCATATCAATAACACGCTGAACTAGGTTACGCTGTAACTCTTTGTCATTGTCAGCCCAGTAAGAATCCACGATGTGAATATCGCTGTTCTTTATTGCTTCGTAGAAACCTGTGGTAACCGGTTTGGTACCACCACGCGTTCTTGGACCAAGCAGTAGGGCAATATTGGTTTTACCCGAGCCTTTAGGGTGCTTTTCTGCAAGGTATTTGCCGGCTTCATAGCCCATCCAATACCAGTCCACACCAACTACGCCTTTAAGCAGTTTGGTTTGCTCTGCATCAAGGTCGAGTTGATTTACGGTAGCAAATACAGGCGTATTACCAACCCAGTTTCTCAGGTTGTGCTCATAAGCTTGTGGATCAACGGTACCAAGGATAATGGCATCGGCACCCCATTGAGTGCACAAAGCCAATTGTTGCTCTTGGCGCGTTTTATTGGGATAACCGCCTGCCTCAAGTACGCGCAGGTTAACACCCAGTTTTTCCGCTTCGGAAACCATTCCATAGTTTACTGATAGCCAGTATGAATCCTTTAAATGAGGGTAAATGGCACAGATTTTCTCTGCTGCAAAACTCGGCACTGAAGCGAAAAGTGTCATTGCTAGCGCAGATTGTTTGAAAATTGTGCGAAATGAACGCTGATTTATAACCATGAAATGAAGTTCGTTGGCATAGATTAAGTAAACACTGCAAAATATAACGTAATATGTCGCCGAACACGAATATTAAGGTCAGGAAAATATGTTGCTAGCTACCGCAAGCATCGGTCGTAAACTGTTATTGTCCTTCATTGCGATGGCAATGTTGGTGATGTTATCAGCATTAATCGGTGTATCAGGGTTTTCTCTGGTGGCAAAAACGGAAAGGAACGTGGTAGATGCTGCCATACCAGCAATGATTGAAGCTCGACAAGTGTCAGAGCTTAGTACCCGCATCATTTCATCGGTTCAAATGTTGTCCAATGCGCAAAACGAACAGGAGCGTAAAGAGGCGGGGCGCGTCTTATTTGATCAGCTTGAGTCCTTACTTACTCACATCAAAGAGCTGGGTGGAGAGTCTTTTGATTCACAATTGCTAGAGGCATTGGAAAATAACGTCCAGAACGTCATTAACAACCTGGCGGAGTTAGGTGTCACGGTAGAACGCAAGCTTTGGCTAGCGAAAGAGATCGATACGCGTGTAGAAGAAATGCGCTTATTGAGTGAAGAGTTGGAGCAACTTACGCGTACTCAAGTGCAAAACACCAGTACCATTGCCGTTGCGAACGTGACGCATATTTATGATTTGCTTGAATCCAACAAGAAAGATCAAGTGTATCAAGCGCTAGATGCATTAGTGGAAGTCGACCTAGACCTGACCGAACGACTTCACGAGCTGCATTTACTCGCCTTCAAGATGCTCAACCAAATTGAAGAAGCGCGCACACTGACTAACGTAGACCGTATTCAACAGATCCAAACAGCGTTCGAAGACAACCTAAAAATCATGAAACGCCGAGTGTTAGCGGTAGAAGACCCAACGCGCTCAGAGCAAATGAGCCAACTTCTTACTGAACTGGGTAAACGTCAAGTTGTCTTCACCATTTTGCTTCAACAATATGAGAACAACGAGCAGTCTCAGCAACTAATGCAAAAAACGCTTGAGCTTTTCTCTGAGTTAAACGGCACCGTAAACAAGCTGGTGGATGATTCTAACCAGACTACCCGTATTGCGGTTGAACAACTGACAAGTACCTTGAAATTTGCTCAGTGGTCGCTGACGGTCATTTCGATCATTGGTTTGATCATTGTTGTGCTTATTCTTTGGCGTGTGGTTTACGTGTCGGTCGTGAAGCGCTTGACAGAATACTCTTCGGCGCTGCTTTCTGTTGCGCAGGGCAACCTAGCGGTAGAGCTGGAAGTGAAAGGAAAAGATGAGCTGGCGCATATGGGGCAAGCCATCATTACTGCTCGTAATACGGCGCAAGCCCTCAAGGTGGTTGCTGAGGGCGAAGCGAAAGCCAAGCGTGAATTGGAAGAGCATAAAGAGCACCTCGAAGAGCTGGTTGAGCAACGAACTTCTCAGTTGAAACAAGCAAACCGCCGTTTGAATGAAGAGGTGTTGAACCACGCGAAAGCACGTAAGCAAGCAGAACAAGCCAGCCGAGCGAAGTCTGCCTTCCTTGCTACTATGAGTCATGAGATTCGTACGCCGATGAATGGCGTGCTTGGTACGGCACGTCTGCTGATTGATTCCGGTCTGAACCCAATCCAAAAGCGTTACGCAGAAATCATCAACCGCAGTGGTAAAACGTTGCTGGCGATTTTGAATGACGTTTTGGATTACTCGAAAATTGAAGCCGGGCATTTGGAGATCCGCAGTTTAGGTTTCGACTTGCACCAAATGATTGAAGACACATTCCAGTTAATGAACGGCAAAGCGCAAGAGAAAAAACTGCTGTTCTCTTACCATATCGAAAGTGATGTAGGACGTTACTGGAAAGGGGATGTTACGCGCATCAATCAAGTTCTAAATAACTTAGTGGGTAATGCGATTAAGTTCACCGAACAAGGTGAGATTGACATCTATGTCAGCTTGAACCCAGAAGATGAATCGCAAGTTCTGTTCGAAGTCTCGGATACCGGTATTGGCATTGCAAAGAAAGACCAAAAAACCTTATTCGATGCCTTTACACAAGCTGAAGGCGGTTTGAATCAAACTGGTGGTACCGGGTTAGGTCTTGCTATTAGCCGCCGTATTATTCAAGCAATGGGGGGCCGTTTGGATGTGGATTCGGACGAAGGACATGGCAGCCGTTTCTGGTTTTCCATTCCTTTAGAAGAGAGTGAGCCTGTAGAGACGGTTTCCATCGCGAGCGCTCGTTGTAAAGTGAAAGCGAAAGTTCTGCTAGTAGAAGACAATCCTGTAAACCGTGTTGTGGCGGAAGGTTTCTTAGAGAGCATGGGACACCAAGTTATCATGGCAGAAAATGGCTTAGAGGCGGAGCAGATCATTGACAAGCACGATTTCGACATTGCACTGGTCGATATCAACTTGCCAGATTGTAACGGTGCTGATTTAATCCACCGCCTTAAACGCATAGAGCGCAACAAACCAGCGGATAAAGCACTTGCACCTACGCCAATGGTGGCGGTTTCTGCTCATGTATTTGCTGAAGAAGTGGAAAGCTATTTGGCGGCGGGATTTGATGGCTACTTACCAAAACCTATGGAAAAAGAAGCTCTTGCTGCGCTCATCCAAGATATGTTGGATGGCAAACAGCTGCTGCTTCCTCAAAGCGGGGAATGCATCCCACATGATGAAATAACAACAACGACCGACAACAACGAATCGGCGGTCACAACAGACACGATAGCAGAGGAGCCAGCAATGGTTATCATCAACCCTAATGTGATTCAGTCAGACATGAAGATTTTGGGCAGAGAAAAGATGCTGCACATCATTGATTTGTTCAGACAAACCAGCGCTGATGTACTAAGCCAAATGGAAACGTCTTCAGAAAGCGGTGACAGCCGAGGCGTGAAAGATCTTGCCCACAAATTGAAAGGCAGCGCAGGCAGTTTAGGTCTGACGGCATTAATGAATACATGCCAATGTGTTGAAATTGCCGCTGAGCCATTGGAGGCGTACGCTACACACCAAGGTGCACTAAAAGAGCAAGTTGATGAGTCGATTCATGCCCTTGATAACCTGATGGCTGAATAAACGTCTATTTTGCTACCTGCTTGAGCCAGAAGGTAAATTCGAGCAAGTAGATCAATGCCGATAAACAAAAACCTCCGGTTTACGCCGGAGGTTTTTTTCTATTCGGTCAGATCATCTTCCCACTCAAACCGAGTGTCTAATGCATAAGGATCATCTTCGAACGGATGCTCCATTCTGCCACGCAAGTATTCGAGTTGGTGCTCAAGCATGTTGACCGTATCGTAATCCCCCTCTGAGCAAGCAACGTAAATCTGTTGCTCGAGAGCGGCAATGTTGTCTCGGATACTCATGAGAACCCCCTTAAATCATCATCGATTCTCAAAACGATTATAGTCAAGTAAACCAAATTCGATCGGTTGATTTGTACGATACCAATCGTGGATACGATCGCTAAACGGCCAGAACTTTTCTGAGCTTCGGCGAATCGCAAAATTATCCAGTAACTTAACGTAATCTGACTCGGATTTTAGAGCACTAAATTGATCGACAAATTCTTTTACCTGATTTTCGTTAATTGAGAAAAACGCAGCTGGGTAACTGCCAACAACACCTCGAACGATGGTCATATCATCATTTGCGAAGTCACGGTTACTTTCTTCATCAAACAAACTAGAAATATTGATATGCGCGTTATTATGCAGCAGGGTAAACAGCTCATCTTGACCGGAATTACTGCGCACCATCAGCATGGTGATTTGCGGCACAGTTTGGAGTCCCTCTCCACGAACTTGGTTGATGCTTGCCAACTGCTGCTCACTCTCCACCGTTAGTGCGGTATCTACAATGTCATAACGTGGTAACAGGATAGGTGAAACCTGCTTGCGCAAGATGTCGAGCAGTTCGGATTTCGGGTCGTCAGTATGGTACACAACGCTAGTCGGTTGGCTAAATGGTGCGACATTACGCTGCAAGAAGTCGCTTAGCTGACGCGGTTGATCTTGGTACCAACTTGAGTGCTCTTGATGACGCATATCGGCAGGCAATAGGGCAATGAAATTACTCTCCCCTTCAAGACGAAGGAAGTCCATGAACATACGAGTGATCAACTGATGACCAAAGTTGCCGTAAACATCAAACCCAGCAACGAGAAGGTAGTGAATTCGCTCAAGTAGGGCATAGTCCAGCACCCAAGCTGTTTTTGGTTGTTCTCCGACTAAACCCTGCACGACAGATGCACTGTCAAAGTGGCGGAATACCGTTAGCGCTGCATTCGGATTGGTGCCGTTACCATCCCAAATCACATCCGTAGAAAGATGCTCGCCGTTTTTGAACCATTTGTTGATGAAGTCTGATTTAGCCTCTAGGTAACGAGCTTGCTGGCGTGAGTACTTCACCCAGTTTGTTACTGGTACGGTATTGCTTTCTAACTCGCCCGGAAGCTTCAAATTGTCTGCTTGGGAACGATAAAACTCGTTCACCTCGGGAATATCCGCTTTGTCTGGATCGAGGAAGAACACCCAGAAACGGTCGTTAATTACATTCAATGCTAATTGACCGCGACACACCGGACCTTTGATGTAAGCCATAATGGTGTTTTGTGCATTATCCAGCATGAACTTGAAGCGAGATTTCACTGGTAGGTCAATGAATGCAGTCATCGGGTTAGCAGCGACTTCTGGCTCGTAGCTTGGCAGTTGTGCCACTTTGTAATCGGCATCAATGAACCACTTTTTCCAGTTATCAATGCGTTGTTTATTCAAGGCAAACGGCATGTGGGTCTTATCCACGATAGTGCCTTGCTCTGGAATAATACGGTAGTAAACGCGTTCCACTTTGGGGTCATCATATGGACGACGTGTGGTAATGCGTTTTACAGGCTCGCCGGGAGGCGTCGCAGAGCGAACTAATATAAAGAATCGAGGTTGTTCTCCATCTAATTCAGAGAAATATAGGTGAGATAAGAACAGATGTTCGTAAATGTAACGAGCAGCAAGTTGATTCTTACGAGAGCCCTTGTTGAGTAACGCTTCGTACTTGTCTACTTCTGTTTGTTGTTGCTCGGTTAACGGTACATGTGCGTTCATGATCGCGCCGTTCTTTAACCAAAGCATCAATGTTTGATACTCCGCTGAAGTTAAGTTCGGCATACCAAAAGGCATTCCCCATGTTGGGTTGTCTTGCTCATATTGCGCGTATTCTTCAATGGTCGGACAGGTTTGTTCACGATCGATAGAAAAATCGAAGCCTTCTAGCTGAACTTGGTCGGGAAGAGGGTGACGTTCCTTTTGTTGCAGCATTCGTGCAATTAGACCTGCATCCATGTTAGCCGCCATGCTCTGCTCACGTTCGTTAAGCACAGGATGGAAGCCAGCGTCACGCCACTCCTGAGTGGTTTGTGCATCTTCAAATAGACGAGTTGGGGCAGCGGCAGTGAGGCGAGTGCCTTCATATACTAAAGCTTTGCTTGCTCCGCGGTCTATGCCTTCTACGGAAGAAAGTTTGAGCTGACAAGGGGCATCGTAGCAGGCATGGCAAACCACACAGCGATTATCAACAATAGGTTTGACGTCATGTTGAAAGAAATCCGCTTGTGGCGTATCAATCGTTGCGGTTCGCTCGCGAACTTGCTCAGGACCAAACAGTTTATCGTAGTTTAGTCCTGCATAGGTCGCACAACCCGCAAATAGAGTGGCAATAGACAGTGTAAAAATTAAACGTAAATTCATTGAGTTATTTTGAGTAAATTGAATTTGCGTTAATTAAAGCAAAATACGCCGCTAAATACCAAAAATCGGAGCAATTCGCCCCGATTTCTGAGTTGTTATCGTTAGGTCAATGGCAATGTACTCACTCGAACCTAGAACGCGTAAGTGACGTTAAATCGGAAGTCTCGACCAGGGCTCGCATACCCTTGTGCTACTGGGCTTCCGATGTATGCCATGTATGAGGCATGGTCGAAGTAGTACTTATCAAAGACGTTCTTCACCGATAGGGTTAAGGAAAGTTCTTCATCAGCTAATGGCATCCAGTATGCGTAAACGTCATGCACACCATAGCCTGGCTTTTCTGGATGGACGGTTGGATCCGCTACATCGGTCAAGCGTTCAACAAATCGTGCATTCCAACCAAACTCAAGGGTTTCCATTGGTTGGTAGATAAGATCAAGTACCCAAGTATCACCAATCGATGTTCCCAATGTGGAATCTTCATCAGAAAGCGGTGTGCCGTTTAGCTCTGGACGGGATTGGTTGTAACTCAATCGAGCTGATACATCAGCAATTGCATAGCCTAAGTAAGCGGTAACACCTTGGTTATCTAAATCGCCCACGTTGGTGTAAACCGCACCTTGGTTTGTTACCACGTCTTTGATTGTGCTATCGAAGAAGGTGACGCCAGCAAAGAAATCATCGTATTGGTAATTTGCCCCTAGCTCTAAGTTGCGTGCTTCTTCAGGTTTACGATTTGGGTCATTTTCGCGGTAATCGATAACAAACAGTTCTTTGATTTGTTGACCACGGAACGCTTCCGCATAACTAGCAAATAGGTTCAAGCCTTCCAACGCATTGTAATTAATACCTACGTTAGGGCTAAAACCGTTTGAGTCGAAGTCTTGGTCCTTGTTATCGGTTAACTCGTACCAATCGTAACGAGCACCAGCGGTTAGAATGATGGTTTCTGTTAACATCCAATCATCTTGGACAAACAGACCATAGACTGTGCCTTTTTCTTCATCATCCTTTTTACCATCGTAGTTGGTTTCAAATTCCGATTTGTCTTTCTTGTAATCCAAGCCATAGACCAAAGTATGGTCAGTCAATTTACTCGTGTTGAATATCTTTATACCAGTAGTCTGGATCGAACCATCACTGGTGCCCCAGCGGGGGTGATCTTTATGAGCTAAGCGACTATCGGTGTAGTAGAGCGTGGTGTCTAAATTAAACAATTCGCTTGCTGCGTATTTGTGATTCAGAGTAAAAGTAGAACGATCGGTTTCTTGATCGAGAGGCGCATTTTTAAAGCTTGGCTGGAAGTGAGGGCGATTTAAACGTCGACCATCATCATTGCGGTAATCGTAACTGATAGATAAGTAATGTTCGTCATTCAACTGACCAGAAAGCTTTAGAAGCGCAATTTGTTGCTCTAACGCTGTGTAGGGTTGTTCCTGACCTTTACCGTCTTCGATGTTATCGCCGTCGACGTAACCAAATGAAGCCAGAAGACCAAGCTGATCAGCGACTTCTCCGTATAAACTTGCTGAAACCTTGTAACCCTCATTATTGGTGTAATAACCGCCTTTTAGCATCGCACCATAGGTTTCACCTGCGGCAAGGAGATCGTGTGCATCTTTAGTGGTGAACTTAATCGCGCCGCCGAGTGCACCTGGTCCGTCTGTTGCACGACCTGTACCTGCACTCACATCAACTTGCTTGAGAAGTTCAGGTTCAATAGAGAGTCGACCTTGATGGTGGAATAGGTTACCGGATTGCTCCGCACCGTCGATAGATACATTCAACATGGTATCTTCCAGACCACGGACATAGACCTTTTGAGAAACGCCGGAAGAGCCACCGACGCTAACTTCTGCATCTTTACGGAAAATGTCGTTCAAGTCTTGCGCTTGGGATTTAGCGAGCTGATCGGAATCGATTGTGATATCGGCGCCTTCAGGCGTGTGCCCAGTAACTTCGACAATTTCGATGTCATCCTTGGCGTATGTCGCTTGTGATGCAACCAAAAGCGCGATGGTAAGTGGGCTTAGCTTAAATACGGTTGAAGCAGACACCGTAACCTCCATTGTTAATGAGAATTATTATCGAGTGAGATTTTGGTGATTCTTCCACTCTGAGTAAACGACTTTTACAACTGTTACAATCCTTGCAGTGAGCTGGAGTTAGCGTCGTTTAGGTAATGAAATATCCATCGTCAATCCCTTTGGTTCTGCGTTGTAAGCGGTGATCTTGCCGCCTACTGCTTCGATATGGCGCTTGGCGAGCGCAAGACCTACACCAAAGCCTTTTCGGGATGTGACTTGGTTATTTGCTTTAAAGAAGGGTTTGAAGATTTGTCGATACAGACTAGGGTCGATACCCGGACCTGAATCAGTAATCAAGATTTGATAATGATTGGATTTGGTGAGAACACGAATGTCTAACGTTTCTTTTGTTTGTGTGTATCGCAGACCGTTACGAATGATGTTCTCCAAAGATTGGCTGAGTGCCATTTGGTTCGAGTCCTGTAGAGGAAGAGAATGATCTTGCAGCAATGAAACCTGTTTATCCGGGTATTCAAAACGCGCATCTTCTACGATGATTTCAATTAGCTCGGCGAGATCAAACGACTCGGTTCTTAAGTTTGGTTGCTCATTTTCAATCCACGCAAGGGTCAGTGTGTCTTCGGCGGTCGCTCGCATTTTTTGAGTATCGCTTTTGATTCGTTCTAGCATTTGCTCGCGTTCGATATTTTTATCTACGCAGTCAATTGCCATCTCAATTCGAGCGAGTGGGGTACGTATCTCATGTGACATGTCCGCAATAAGGTTGCGGTTGTGCTGAATCACATCTGACGTTCGTTCCGCCATTTTGTCGAAAGTACGAGCGACTTGGCTAATCTCGTCGTTGCCTAGTTTCATGGTATGCCCAATACGGGCAGAGTAATCGCCCTGACTGAAAGCTTGACTGGCACGATGAAACTGCTGCAAGGGGCGCATGACATAACGGTACAAATACACAGTCAGTGCTAGTAGAGAAAGAAAGGGAATCACAAAGCGAAACAACCAAAACGCGTGAGACATGTAGGTTCCCGGTCGCATTCGATCTGGTAGCAGAATCAAAAAGTGGTATCCGAATGGAGAGAGTGGGACTTCCATAATTGGGTTGTCTGGGAAATCGAGGTGAATCTTCCACTCTACACTTCGACCAATTCCATAACCTTGCCAAAAACGTTGGTTGAGCGGGTTCCCTCCTTTTACGTCAAGATGGGATTGCAACACGGTTGCCCAAGTTGATTCTTTGATAGCAAGCTCTTCCAGCCAAACATCAAGTCCGTGCCAATCTTGTTGGTCAATGAAGGTTTGTGCGGTATTGCCCCAATCTAAAATTTGTTGACGATGAGACTTCTTTAAATAGCTCATTTTCTCGTTAGAGAGGATGGCAGCACTATGAATCAGAGAGAAAAAGATCACCACTCCAAGGGATAAGACGATAAATAGCCGCCAAAACAGCATTTTTTTCATTTAAAAATGTATCCCTTGCCATGAACGGTTTGGATGCGGTCGTTAGACATTCCCTCTGCGATGAGGCGCTTGCGTACTCGGCTTAAGTGCATATCAAGAGCACGGTCGTATTGACTGAACTGACGCTCTAGAACGGTCTGATAGAGAAAGGGTTTACTTAACACTTCACCGCGATGTTCGATTAAAGTCCAAAGTAACTTGAACTGAATCGGTGTGAGTTGAACAGGTTCCATTTCTGGGCGGCGATGAAGCGTAACGGAATGCGTCTGCTTACTGAGAAGAAGCTCTCTATCACTGAGTTTTGTGGCAGAGTTAGGTTGTTGAATCAGTTGGGTTCGGCGCAGTATCGCTTCAACACGTAAGCTAACCTCGGTGAAGTTACAGGGTTTAGTAATGTAATCATCAGCACCACATTTAAGACCTTGAATCCGATATTCTTCCGCACCGTAAGCGGTGAGCATGACAACGGGGGTTTGCGACTGAGATCGAATCACATTGAGCACTTCAAATCCATCAAGGTTAGGTAGGTTCACATCTAAAATCACCAAGTCGAACGTTTGTTGATGAAATGCGCTTACTCCATCGTCACCACTGTACATAGAACTCACGTTGTAACCTTGCTCTTTGAGTAGTTCTGTGAGTTGAAGGTTGAGGTCGGGATCATCTTCAACTAACAAAATAGAAGGAGCAGTTGAGGGAGCACTAGAAGACCAGTTTTGATGAGAAGTGCTAGTGGCTGACGTTGGACTGAACATGTTGATGCATTACTCATTACTTGATAATGCGAACTATTATCAAAAATCAACTGATGAAAATCAATGTGCTGAATGAGAAAGCTATCAGTTATTAGTAATAGAGCGTCAAAGTGCGACCTAATTAGAAGTTTCGTTATCTGAGAGGGAGGTGATGCGAACGTGTGATATAGGGCGGTCAATTAGTAAAGAACAAGCGACCAACGGATAAAAGTGAAAAAAGAAAACCCACCAAGGTTGGCGGGTTTTTTCGGTAGTAGCAAAAGAAACTATTTCATTTTCTTAACTTCTTGCTGAAGTTGTTCTAGCTGTTTCATTTTCCCTTGTAGACCAAGAGATTGGTAGCTAATTGATGCAGGGTTCATCATTTGACCTTGCTGCATTGGGTAATCCGGTAGTGTCTTGAAGAACTCACCTAGCACGTCTTGGATAGGTACGAACAACCACATGTTGTCAGCCATCCAGCGCAAGTACATACCAGACTCGTGAGGCGCTTTCTCGAATGGGTCAGCACGTAGGTGGATGATCTTCGGCCAGTTTGGTGCGAAGCGTACCGCGTCCGTAATGTTACCTTCTAGTGTTGCGAAATGCAGTTTCCAATCGTTCCAGCGAACTGCGTTTAGCTCACCGTTTGCTGTGAAGTACAGTAGTGATTCACGCGGACCTTTCTCTTCTTTACCTTGGAAGTAAGGCATGAAGTTGTAGCCATCAATATGTACGCGCCAGTCTTTGCCATTTGCTTTATAGCCTTTAGCCAGTTTCTCTTTCACGTCAGGAACGCCTGCTGCTGCCATCAGTGTTGGTAACCAGTCTTGGTGCGCCATCATTTCGTTGATCTTAGTACCTGGTTCGATTACGCCAGGCCAACGAACGAGCTGAGGAACACGCATACCGCCTTCCCATGTCGTGCCTTTTTCACCGTGGAATGGTGTTGCACCGCCGTCAGGCCACGATACAGTCTCTGCACCGTTATCGGTTGAGTAGATAACGATGGTGTTGTCTGCGACGCCTAGCTCATCCAATTTGTCCAGTAGAATACCCACTTGATCATCATGCTCTAACATGCCGTCGGCGTAGATACTGATGCCAGATTTACCTTGGTATTTCTCTTGAAGGCGAGTCCATACGTGCATGCGTGTTGTGTTATGCCAGATGAAGAAAGGCTTGTCCGCTTTTACGGCTTTTTCCATGAACGCCAATGACGTTTCTAGGAATTCTTCATCGGCATGTTCCATACGCTTACGCGTCATAGGACCTGTGTCTTCGATCTTACCGTCAGCAAATGATTTGATTACACCACGAGGACCGTAGTTTTTACGGAATTCAGGGTCTTTCGGGTAGTAATATGTTTCTGGCTCTTCTTCAGCGTTTAGGTGGTAAAGGTTACCAAAGAACTCGTCGAAACCATGGTTAGTTGGCAAGTGTTGGTCTTGGTCACCCAAGTGGTTCTTACCGAACTGAGCCGTCATGTAGCCTTGCTCTTTTAACAAGTCTGCAATGGTCGGTGCCCAATCAGGGATGCCGTGAGTTGAGCCTGGCATACCAATTGTAAGCAAGCCAGTACGGAACGGTTCTTGGCCTGTGATGAATGCTGCACGGCCTGCAGTACAAGATTGCTGACCGTAGTGATCAGTAAATAGTGCACCTTCGTTTGCGATACGGTCGATATTCGGGGTTTCGTAACCCATCATACCTTGGTTGTATGCACTGATGTTCCAGTAACCAACATCATCACCAAAAATCGCTAGGATATTCGGTTTGTCTGCCGCCACTGCTGCGCTTGAGGTTGCCAGTACGCCGAGACCGACAGCCAGCTTGCTCATTTGGTTAGCCATAAAAACTCCAAATTGGTTGAAAGTTGGAAGAGAAGCTTAGGGACCGCCTACGCTTCGTTGGCTATTAAGTTAATGATGCAATTGAAGAATGTCGCTTTATAGTGTTTATAACCATAAGTTATGCAGACGCGTAACTCTTTGTTTTCTTGGTTTAATATTCAAACCTTACCTTTTGTATGGAAAACTGAAGCGAGACTTGGGTCACGTTAATTCCCCTTTGGTTTAGAGCTTATAAGACCTTAGTTTTAACTTAATTTTAATTATGCTATTGGATTCGCATTAGTCTGTTTTGTGAGCTATACGTTTGTGTGCAGGATGCACTTTTCTAATACAGACAGAGGTTTATATGACAGCGAATTATGGCGTTAAACGCCGATTAGCGATTCTTGCCGCTGCTTTTATCGGCGCGACAAGTAGCAGTATCGCAGCAGAAAAACCGAACATTCTGGTTATCTGGGGTGATGATATTGGTCAGTCGAATATCAGCGCCTATACGTTCGGCCTCATGGGCTACAAAACCCCAAACATCGATAGAATCGCAAAAGAAGGTATGATGTTCACCGACTACTATGGCGAACAATCATGTACCGCGGGTCGCTCCACCTTTATTACGGGTCAAACAGTGCTGCGAACCGGCTTGAGTAAAGTTGGTCTTCCGGGGGCAGACTTAGGCTTGCAAGCAGAAGATGCAACGATTGCAGAAATGCTTAAACCTTTAGGTTATATGACGGGGCAATTTGGTAAAAACCACTTAGGCGATAAAGACGAACATCTTCCAACCAATCATGGCTTCGACGAATTTTTTGGCAACCTTTATCACTTGAACGCCGAGGAAGAACCGGAAAATGTTGATTACCCGAAAGACCCAGAATTCCGTAAGAAATTTGGTCCTCGTGGTGTCATTAAATCCTTTGCTGATGGCAAAATTGAAGATACGGGACCGCTCACTCGTAAGCGAATGGAAACCGTAGATGAAGAAACGCTAGATGCGGCACTTGATTTTATGGATCGTGCGGTGAAAGCTGACAAACCGTTCTTCGTCTGGTGGAATGCCACACGCATGCATTTCCGCACCCACGTTAAAGAAGACAACTTGGGCAAAACTGGCATCAGTTTTTATGCCGACGGCATGGTTGAGCACGATAACCATGTTGGCCAGCTATTGAAGAAAGTGGATGATCTTGGCATTCAAGATAACACTATCGTATTTTACTCCACTGATAACGGTCCACACATGAACTCGTGGCCAGATGCAGGTACAACGCCATTCCGTGGTGAGAAAAATACTAACTGGGAAGGCGCATTCCGTGTTCCCGCTATGGTTCGTTGGCCGGGTAAAATTGAGCCGGGAAGCGTGTCTAACGAGATCATGCATCATATGGACTGGATGCCAACATTCCTAGCGGCAGCAGGCGATGATCAAATCAAAGAGAAACTCCTGAAAGGCTATAAAGCAGGAGATAAGACGTTCAAAAACCACCTTGATGGTTACAACTTCCTGCCTTACCTAACTGGTAAAGAGGACAAAGGGCCACGTGAAGAAATCTTCTACTTTACAGACGATGGTGATTTGAGCTCACTGCGTTTCCGCAACTGGAAGATCGTATTCCTAGAGCAGCGCGCGAAAGGTACGTTGCAAATTTGGGCTGAACCGTTTACACCGTTGCGTGTGCCTAAGATCTTCAATCTACGCATGGACCCATACGAAGTCGCAGATATTACGTCGAACACGTATTACGATTGGTTGATCGACCATGCGTATATGCTTGTTCCTGCACAGGCTTATGTGGGCAAGTTCTTAGAAACATTCCAAGAATTCCCTCCAAGGCAGAAAGCTGCGAGCTTCTCACTTGATCAGGTGATGGAGAAACTGCAAGAAAGTCACAATAAATAGATTGATTGCAACCAAATGTGGGGCTCTTCGGAGCCTCTTTTTTTGCGCCTCGTTTGAGTTTTTCTTAAAACCTATGTAATTGCTTGTCTAAAAAGAAAAAACACTTCTATCTTTGATCAGAGAATAAAAAGAATCACACAAGGACAGTTATGACTCAGTGGGCAAGTTGGAAGCAGACCTTAACTGGTCTTGCAGCGCTCGTCAGTTTTTCTCTGTTTGCGCAGGAAACACCGCAATCAACCGAATCATCAACGCTAACTTACGTAGGCAGTGAAGCTTGCGTAGATTGTCACCAAAAAGAAACCAAAGCGTGGCAAGGATCTCATCATGATATGGCGATGAGGCATGCTGATGCACAGTCCGTATTGGGTGACTTTAACGAGCACACGTTTACATTCGAAGGAAAGCCAAACCGTTTTTATCGAAAAGGGGACGAGTATTGGGTCAATATCCAAGGTCCAGACGGAGAGTGGCACGACTACAAAATTAGCTACACCTTTGCATGGGAACCGCTTCAACAATACATGGTGGAGTTTGAAGATGGGCGAGTCCAACTCATTCCTTTTGCTTGGGATTCGAGAACCAAGCAACAAGGTGGTCAGCGCTGGTTTCACCTATATCCAGATACCACGCCAAAAGATGAATTCTATTGGACGAATACGGGGCAAAATTGGAACTTCATGTGTGCCGATTGCCACTCAACGAATCTAGAAAAGAACTACGACGCCAAAACTAATACGTATTCAACCACGTGGTCTGAGATCAATGTGGGTTGTGAAGCGTGCCATGGTCCTGCCAGCGAACATGTAGAGCTTGCCAAACAAGCGGAAAAATCTGGAAATACCATCGTCTCAGCGAATCACTATGGTTTTGATCGAGATTTAGGTCTGGCTGTAAAAGAATGGGTCTACGAAGAAGGGCACAGTACGCTCCAGCCAAAAGAAATAGCGATGACGCACCAAGTTCAAACGTGCGCGCAGTGCCATAGTCGTCGTACTCAGCTCAATGAAACTGAAGATCACGTAAAAGGTTCCTTCCTAGATAAATATCGTCTTAGCTTAATCACACCAGAGCTCTATTATCACGATGGTCAAATCTATGACGAAGATTACGTCTACGGTTCATTTTTGCAATCTGCCATGGCAGAAAAAGGCGTTACTTGTACTAACTGCCATGATCCGCATACCGCAGAGTTGAAGATCCCAGAAGAAGCGGTTTGTGCTCAGTGCCATATTGCGTCTGACTACATGCCGGAAAATCACACTTTCCATGAGGCAAATACTGAGGCATCGCAATGCACAACTTGTCACATGCCAGAAACGACTTACATGCAAGTGGACCCGCGTCGTGATCACAGTTGGCATGTGCCGCGCCCAGATTTGAGTATGCATATTAATACGCCAAACGTCTGTACGTCTTGTCATGAAGACGAAACCAATCAATGGGCAGATAAGAAAATAGGCGAATGGTTCCCGAATTCAAAATACCGAAATCAACAACACTTCGCGGTCGCATTTTACGCGGATTCTATTGGTCATCGTGGTGCGCCTGATGCATTAGCATATTCGGCTCAAGACGCATCGTTAAGCGATATTATTCGTGCGTCTGCTTTAGAACGTATGGGTGGCAATGCCGGACAGAACACTTTGGTTTCATTAGCGAGGGCAGTAAAACATGAAAGCGATATGATCCGTTTGGGTGCCGTTGCTGGTTCTTCTGGTTATGAATTTAGCGATCGTTGGCAAATTCTCGAACCATTACTAACTGACCCAGTATTGTCCGTTCGCGCTGAAGCCGCGGCTGCTTTGGTTCGTCATTATCCAGAAATGAATCCGCTGCAACGCGACAAGATCAAACAGCCGTTGGAAGACTACATGGCAATCCAGCGTTTCAATGCGGATCGAGGTTTTGGACGAACCAACCTAGCAAATGTCTATCGAGATCTTGGAGAAACAGGTAAAGCCATTGCGTCTTATCAAAAAGCCATTGAAATAGAGCCTTACTTTGAAAACAGCTACGCCAACTTAGCGGATTTGTACCGTACACAAGGTAACGACAGAAAAGCACTAGAAACCTTGATGGCAGGGATTGAAGCGCAACCTAAATCGAGTGCTTTGCCTTACAGCGCTGGTTTGGCATGGCTTCGTGTTGGAGATGGCGTTAAGGCAAACCAATATTTGAAACAAGCGGCTGAAACGGCAGAACACAACCCGCAATATTGGTATGTGTATGGCTTGGCGTTAGAGAAGAGTGACATACTCGCGGCAAGCAAAGCACTGAGCACAGCCTACCAAGTGGGTGGAAATCCGCAGCATTTGTACGCCGAGTGTGAAGTGTTAGCGCGCAACTATAAACAAGGGGCCGTAGCTTTTGCTTTTGAACAATGTGTTAAGCAGCTTGCAGAAGTGGCTCCAGCGGAGGTTGTTCAACAATTACGAGCTACAATTTCAAATTAAAATTGGCGGTAAGTTATTGGCTATAAATGGTTACAAATAAGTTGGGTATTAAGTTTATAACCAATAGTTATAGGGCTTGTGAGTAGGATGTACACAGCAAAAATTATGCATTTTGAGGGCACATTATGAACCACGCACAACAAGCCATTAATGAATTAATCGAACAAACTGAAAAAAGTGTCATTGGACAAAGCCATGTGGTTCAGGCTTTGGTGATAGGGTTACTGACCAATGGTCACGTACTTTTGGAGGGTTTACCGGGGACGGCAAAAACGCGCTCGGTGAAATCGCTTGCCAATCTACTTAATACCAGCTTTGGTCGTATTCAGTTTACCCCCGACTTGTTACCTTCAGACGTTACAGGTACCGAAGTGTACCAAGAACTAGATGGCAAGCCTCAACTCCACTTCCAACCAGGTCCAATCTTTAACAGCATCGTATTGGCGGACGAGGTAAACCGTGCGCCAGCAAAAGTACAAGCTGCACTGCTAGAAGCGATGGCAGAAGGTACGATTACAGTGGGTGATAAGACGCACGTCTTGCCAGAGTTGTTCATGGTGCTTGCGACGCAAAACCCAGTTGAACAAGAGGGCACTTACCCATTGCCAGAAGCGCAGATGGATCGCTTTATCATGAAAGTGACCGTCGACTATCCAGAAGATGAAGCTGAGCGTGACATTATTCGTTTAGTGCGCAGTGAAGAGCTGGGTTCAGAAACCAGTAGTGAATTAGTGACGCTAAAACACATTGAGCCAGAGCTTGTGATTGAAGCGCGACGTCAACTGCCAAATATTACTGTTTCCGATTTGGTCGAGAACTACATCGTTGCGCTTGTGATGGCGACGCGTAAACCAGAGCGCTACGCGGATTCCCAGCTACAAAAATGGATCGAAATCGGCTCAAGCCCTCGCGCATCAATTTCGTTGGACAAATGTGCTCGTGCTTACGCGTGGCTACAAGGGCGTGACTATGTAACGCCTGATGACGTACGTGCGATGGTGCCATCGGTACTTGGACACCGATTCTCACTTTCTTACGATGCACTTGCCGATGGTGTTGATCACCAGCGAGTGGTGCAAGAGCTGCTTGATTGTGTAGAAATCGGATAAGCAGGAGGGACTATGGCAAAGCCAACGCTTGCTCCTCAATCCCAAGGGCTCGATCCTCGCTTGTATTGTGATTACGCTCGCTTAGTGCGTTTACAAGCACAAGCCGAATCCTTCAGCCTGCTGCCTCACTTAAAAGCGGGCAGTGTGCTTTCTGGACGTCACAACTCATTATTCCGTGGGCGTGGTCTGAACTTCGAAGAGCTGCGTCACTACCAACTAGGGGACGACATCCGAAACCTAGATTGGAAAGTCACCATGCGCACAGGCAAGCCTCATGTGCGCAGTTACACCGAAGAAAAAGACCGCAATGTGATTGTTTGCGTTGATCAGCGCAGTGCGATGTTTTTCGCCTCTACCGAGGTCATGAAATCCGTAGTCGCTGCTGAAGTCGCGGCTATGTGTGGTTGGCGAGTATTGAAAGACGGTGATCGAGTGGGATTTGTTATCGCTGCTGACTCCGCTCTATATCACAGCAAAGCCCAGCGTTCACAAAACGATCTGCTTGCACAACTGAAACGACTCTCTCAAGTTAACCAGCGCTTAAATGTGGACTCGATTGATGCAGATAACGTGACGTTCAGTAAATGGATAGAGCTCATCAAACGCATGAAACTAAAACAATCCACATTAATTTTTATTAGTGATTGGCGTGATTGCGAAGAGCACCACCTAGATCACCTTAAGCAGCTTCAACAGCACAACGATGTTCTCGCGGTAATGGTGAGCGACCCTTTAGAGCAGTCGCTTCCTCAAGATTTGGCAAAAGTGAAATGGGTGATTGGTGACGGTCGTTACCAGCTCAACTTAGACAGCAAAGCCAAAGTCGACGCCGCCAGTGCCAGTTTGGTTGAGAAAGCGCAGTTAAAACGTCAATCACTGGCGCAACTAATGGCGATGAAAAAGCTGCCTCATATCGAAATCGATACATCAGGTGACCACATTACTCAATTCCAAAAACTCGTTGGAGGTCGATAAATGACAGACTTACACACGCCTCCAAGCACGTATATTCTGCGTGAGCTGCATGACGTTGCGGTGCCAGAAAGCGTAAGCTGGGTACCACAAACCATTGGTTGGAAGATCCTTGCCGTCATTGGTGCGATTGTATTTATGTATCTGGGTTACCGATTGCTGCACCATTGGTGGGATAACCGCTACCGTAAAGAAGCTATTGAAGCCATTTCTCGTTTGAATCCAGATGACGCGAGTATGCCCAAAGCCCTGTTCTCGATTTTGAAAATTGTATTGATTCATCTTGATAGCTCTCATGCTCGCTTGTTTGATACGGCGTTCCTGCGCAAGTTAGATGAGCTTAACCCTAAGCATAAAATGTTTGATGACGAAGTCTCGAAGCGATGGCTGCAAAGTATCGTTGACCCAAGTGTTGAACTGGAAAAAACAGAGTGTTTACAACTTCTTGAACGCGCCACTAAGTGGGTGAAAGAGCATGATGAGAACGCTCAAAATATTGAAAAGCGCACGCTTGCCTACAAAGCGCGTGTATTAAAAGGAGGTCGCCATGGGTGATCTTCTGGCTTCATGGCTGGGCATGAGCAGTTTTGAGTTTGAGCATCCGCTTTGGTTCATCATCTTGCCACTGCCTTTGGTAGTGTATTTCCTCGTTCCAGCTTACCGCACCAAACAAATGGCCATCAAAGTGCCGTTTTTTAGTCAGCTTGTGGATGCCATAGGTGAAACGCCATCAGAAGGTGCAAGTCAACTGACTCCGAGCTGGTGGCAGCGTGCAACGCTCATCATTTCTTGGCTTTTGGTCGTGACCGCAATGGCAAAACCGACAGTACTTGGCGAGCCACAGGTGCGTGAAAGCTTAGGGCGTGATGTCATGGTTGTGGTCGATTTGTCTGGCTCAATGGCAGAGCAAGACTTTACATCCCAAACCGGAGAAAAGATCACTCGCCTTGATGCCGCCAAAGAAGTGTTGAGCGATTTTGCTAAAACGCGCAAAGGCGACCGTTTAGGTCTGATCTTGTTTGGCGACGCAGCATTTGTCCAAACTCCATTCACCCCTGATCAAAAAGTGTGGTTAGAGCTGCTTAACCAAACGGATGTAGCGATGGCAGGGCAAAGCACTCACTTAGGTGATGCAATTGGTTTAGCGATTAAGGTGTTTGAGCAAAGCGAAAAGTCGCGTACCGACGTAGAAGAGAGCAAAGAGAAAGTCGCCATTGTTCTAACGGACGGTAATGACACTGGAAGCTTCGTTGAGCCTATTGATGCGGCGAAAGTCGCGAAAGCCAAAGATGTACGTATCCACGTGATTGCCATGGGTGATCCACAAACCGTGGGTGAAACTGCGCTAGATATGAATACGATCAAACGTATTGCGAAGGAGTCCGGTGGTGAGGCGTTTGAAGCGCTCAACCGTGACGAACTTGCTAAAGCCTATGATGAGATTGGTAAGTTAGAGCCCCAGCTTTATGAAAGTACCACGTATCGCCCCAAGCAAAGCTTGCATCATTATTTAATGGCTTTAGTCGTTGTGATGTACTTGACCGCGTTCACGTTAGCGACATTTAAGCGTCGTCGACTATCAGTGACTAGTGGAGCTTCCACGCAAGCAGAAAACGGAAAAGGAGAGCGCCATGTTTGATTCTCCTTTCTCTAGCATGGGACTAGAACAGTTCTTCACACAGTTCCATTTCATTCGTCCAATGTGGCTATTGGCGTTCATCCCAATGTTTCTTTTGCTTTGGTTAAGGTGGCGAGAAGAAGCCAAACCTAGCTGGAAAGACATTCTTCCAGAGCACTTACGTAAAGCCTTAACGATTGGTGATTATGGTTGGCGAAAGCAACTGCCGCTCAAGCTACTTATGGTGATAGTGGCGATTGCCATCGTCATCTGTGCCGGCCCTTCGTGGGAGCGCCAAGCTTCTCCATTTGGAGAGGATAAAGCCTCCATGTTGGTGGTGTTGGATAACAACGATTCGATGTTGCAAAAAGACCTTCCGCCAAGCCGTTTGGAGCGCTCTAAGCAAAAGATCCGCGACCTATTGGCAGTAAGAAAAGGAGGCAGTACTGGGCTAGTTGTGTATGCGGGGTCTGCTCATGTTGCGATGCCTGTGACGCAGGACAGTAAAGTATTCGAACCGTTTCTTGCTGCGATAACACCAGAAATCATGCCGGTTGAAGGTAAACTTGCTGAAACGGCGCTGCCTTTGATTGACCGACAATTACAAGACCAACCGGGTTCGACGGTTCTGTTGGTCACGGATGGGGTTAATCCTGCAACTATTACCGCTTACAAAAACTACTTCGCTGACAAGCCTTATCAATTGCTTATCTTGGCTGCGGGTAACTCAGACATTGTTTCTAACAACCCTGTCGATTTGGACTCGTTAAATAATCTTGTCAGCGCGACTGGTGGACGCCTTGTGGAAGTGACGGTAGACAATAGTGACATAGAGAAGCTGAATCGTTTTGTTGAGCGAAACATGCAACTCAATGGTGAATCCTCAATGCCTTGGAAAGACATGGGTTATCAACTGTTGTTCCCAATTGCGCTCATCATGATGCTTTGGTTCCGCAAAGGGTGGTTAGTGCAATGGTGTGTTGTCGCGATGGTGTCAACGTCTTTGTTTATGACGCCAAAAGTCATGGCGGAAACCGTCTCGCTCAAAGCGGATAAGCTTGAAGTGGTGCAAGAAGTAACCGTCTGGGATAAAGCGTCTCAATGGTGGTGGGATTTATGGCTCACGCCAAACCAACAAGGGCAGCGCCTGTTCAACAAAAACGAATACCTTGAGGCAGCAAAGCACTTTACGGATCCGTTGCGAAAAGGGACGGCTTATTACTACGCAGGCGAATACAAACTGGCTCATACGGCTTTCTTGGAGATGCAAAACAATCCATCAGATGCGGTAAAAGACTATGGCTTGTACAACGCTGCGAGTGCGTTGGCGCGTCAACGTGAGTATTTGGCAGCGCGTAATTTATTGCAAACACTGGCAGATAAAGACACCTTGAGCGATCAATTGCGACCAGACGTCGAGCACAACCTAAAAGTCATTGGTGGTATTGTCGAAGAGATAAACCGCACCAGTGAAAGCCAAGCGGGGACAACAGATGGACCCGAAGAGTCGTTTGAACTGGGTGACAACCCGCAAACGGCAGATGGGGCAGACGAAAAAACCGCTGCTGAATTAATGCTGAAAGAGAAACTCAATGCGAACGAAATCCTTGGCAGCCAAGAACTGGCGGATAAGTGGTTAAAACGCGTAGAGGCCGACCCTAAGTACTTCTTGCGCGCTAAATTCCAAATTCAACTGCGTGAACCCGTGAAAACGGAGCCGAAGCCACAACCGCAACGACAACAAGAAGAGGAGCAAGCACAATGATGAATGTATTCAAACTTGGCGCTGACTCTATTGTTGGGCGTCTAAGCACTATCTTGATGGTGTTTACTTTGTTTTTTACTGGTTTGGCGAACGCACAAGACATTCAAGACTTGCAGCGCAGCGATAATGTTGAATTGTTAGCATGGATCGGTAAACAGGGAGCAGGGGCAGATACGAAAGAAGCGCCTAAGTTCAGTGTGAATGAGCAGGTGATCTTGTACATCGAAGTCGCAACGCCTCGTTGGTTCACCGGTGGTACACGCATTGGCAGCGTAGAAATCCCTAACGTGATTGCAAAGCAGCGTAACCAATTAGCAACCAACTATACCGAGCGTAAAGGGGGGAGAACATGGTCTCGTCAGCGTTGGGAAATAACCCTGTATCCGCAAGCCTCGGGACAATTTGTAATTCCACCGGTCGCCGTTGGTGTGCAAGTCTCTGCGCCTGATGGTTCGAAGGTCGCTGGCACGCTTTATACGCAGCCAATTAAGTTTGAAGCGTCTATGCCTTCTGGATTGCTCAGTGATGAGTCTGAATGGTTTACTGCGACTAAGGTGAGTGTGGATCAGAAATGGACAACGTCTAACGATGAGCTGAAAGTCGGTGATGCAATCACTCGCACCATTACGATCAATGCACAAGACAGTTTGTCAGTATTGCTTCCAGACTTGTTATCCAATGATTCTACTGCCAGTTATCAAGCCTATCCTCAACCAAACCGCTTAGATGATAAGCAAACGCGTGGCGATTACCAATCGAGTCGCATCGAAGAAAGCGTGTATGTGATCCAACAGGGTGGTGAGTTCACCTTGCCTGAGCATACGTTCCAATGGTGGAATAGCCAGAGTAAACAGCTGGAAACGGTGGTGATTGAGGGTAAGACCTTCAAAGCCAAGCATACATTCAAATCCTTTGTTCGAGCTTATTCTAGCTGGTTGATTGGCTGCGCAGTGACGCTATTTGTTCTCGTTATCGCCGTCTTGAGCATTCACCGTTATTATCGTTCTCGTCCTACGCCGCCATGGTTAGTGTTCAGACGAATGGTGAAAGCAAACCGATGGGGTGATGTTCGAGCAAGCTTGTATAAGCAGTTGAGAAGCAACACAGGTGGTCTTGAAATGAGTAAAGCCAGTGACTCTGACGTTTGGCAGAAGCGTTCACAGCGCCTACAAGAGGGGCAGGAGGACGCAAGCTTGATGAATGCTCTTTGGAAAGGGATACAAGCGTTGAAGCCAAAACGCTTCAAGTGGGTGATACCTAAAGCCTTGCCACAACTCGATAAGCAGGCAAGCAATAAGAAATAAAAACGAAAAGGACGCTAGTAAAGCGTCCTTTTTTATATCCTTTAATAAACGTCATGTTGTTATTTTTGCGTGCTACAATGAGCGTGACAAAATAATATATTCTACATATATTTAATTCTTGTCACTTCGACGTTCTGCTTTTGATCTATTTTATCTTTATATTAAACAGGTTTATTAATCGGCTATATATTAAAAATAGTATATTTAAGATTATATAACCAATAAATCACTTTAATTCCTTTCGTGATGGAGTGTCACTTCCATGTGACAAGCTTTTCGTCTTAACCCTGATAAAGACGGCTTATTCAATGTATATTTCATTTTTGATTTGTTCAAATAAAATAACACTTCAAAAATGGAATGATAATTTGCAAGTTTTTCGATTTAGATTATTAAAATTATCGGTGTATATTTCTGGGGAAACGGAAATACGGAGTGATTCCGTTTTGATTTTTAAATATGTGAATAATAATTATCAGATTAAATTTAATTCTGTGTATTAAATTTATCTTAATATAATTCGTCGTCACTAGGCAGCTTTATTTTGTGAAGTTTAATTATCAGAAGTTTTAATTCGATATTATTTTAAAGGGTGATTTATGGAAGCTAATATTCACGACGACCCAATATTGGTGGCAGGCAAGAGGATTCTGATTGCTCAAGCAGCTTTGGGTCTGGTATTCATCGCGTATGAGTACATGCGAAGCGGGACTCTAAGCGCTGAATCAGCAATCACTGGGGTACTGATTGCGATTCTTCCATCTCTGTTTGGCATGGTATTCGCGTCCATTAAATCTAGGGTGAAACCAGAAGAGAGTTTGCGTGACCTCATGCATCTGAGTCGAAATATCAAAGTCATTTACACCATAGTGATGTTTGTTTTGACGTTTCGATTTATGGCTCTTCGCAACATCGTGGTCCTGATAGGCTTTTGTGTGACGATGTTTGGTCACTTCTTAACGCCGCTGTTCAGAGACCGCTTCGAAAGGAAGGCATAAATGGAGACTGTCCAGTCCGCTCATGAATATATTGAGCACCACTTGACCTTTCTCACCGCCGGCGACGGTTGGTTTGGAATTAACCTTGATTCCATGATCATGGTCTGGTTGACGGGGCTCGTTTTCATCCTTTCATTCCGTTATGCGGTGACGAAAGGAACGAAAGGAGTACCAGGACGATTCCAGTGTTTGATCGAGATAATATTTGAGTTCGTCGATGACATCGTAAAAGAAATATTTCAAGCGAAGGACAAGTTAATTGGTCCTTTGGCACTGACAATATTTGTTTGGGTGTTATTAATGAATGCCGTGGATTTGTTACCGATTGATTTAATTCCTGCACTTACTCGTGCTGTAGGGGTTGAACACTTCCGTGACTTACCATCCGCTGACGTCAATATTACGATGTCGATGGCATTAGGCGTATTTATTTTGGTGTTAGGTTATACGTTTAAAAACAAAGGCGTGAAAGGCTTTATTAAAGAGTTAACTACTCAACCATTTTCACATCCGTTGTTATATCCAGTGAACTTAGTTCTTGAATTGGTGACGTTAATTTCTAAACCAATATCTTTAGGTCTTCGATTATTTGGCAATATGTATGCAGGTGAAATGATCTTCATTCTAATTGCATTAATGCCGTGGTGGATGCAATGGGCACTAAGTGTTCCTTGGGCACTGTTCCACATTCTTATTGTTGTTCTTCAAGCATTTATTTTTATGGTACTGACCGTGGTTTATCTCGGAATGGCTGTTGAAGAGCATTAATTTCAAAAATCTTGTTTATTAATTAAAAAATTCAATTCTAGGAGTTGTTATGGATATCGTTAGCGCAGTTCTTTACGTGGCGGGTGCACTACTGATCGGTCTTGGTGCAGCGGGTGCCGCAGCAGGTATCGGTAACCTTGCAGGTAAATACCTTGAAGGTGTGGCTCGTCAACCTGATTTGACCCCAATGCTTCGTACTCAATTCTTCATCATGATGGGTCTTGTGGACGCGGTGCCAATGATCGGTGTTGGTATCGGCTTGTACATCATCTTCGCTGTAGCGTAATTCGAATTAATAATTTTCATAACGTTATAGAAGAGAGGGTGCTATGAACTTAAATGCCTCAATGTTTGGTCAGGCGATCTCCTTCGTGATTTTCGTTTGGCTGTGCATGAAATATGTCTGGCCACCACTTGTAAAACTGCTTGATGAGCGTCGTGCTGAAATTGCCCAAGGTCTTGAGCAAACAGAAAAAGCAGCACAAGAGTTAGAACTGGCAAAAGCGAACGGTGAAGCGCTGCTGACAGAAGCTCGCTCAAAAGCTCAAGCTATCATCAACCAAGGTAAGCAACGTCAAGAACAGATGGTTGCGGAAGCGGTTGATCTGGCAAATCAAGAGAAAGCGCGCATTGTCGCAGAAGGCAAAGCAGAAGTGGAAAGCGAACGCAGCAAGGTTCGCCAAGAGCTGAAAGATGAAATGGCGGATCTGGTGATTGAAAGTGCCAGCAAGCTGATTAATCGCAATCTGGATAGCTCGGCTAACCGCGACTTGGTGAACCGCTTCATCAACGAAATGTAGGAGGGCACATGTCCGAATTGACAGTGGTAGCTCAACCCTACGCAAAAGCGGCGTTTGATTACGCACGCGATGCAGAATGCTTGGACGATTGGCAACAAATGTTTGCGATTACCCAAGTGGTCTTGGAACAACCTAACACGCTTCTGGTCTTGAATGACCTTGATGAAGACGGTTCTGAACAACCATTGTTGGATCTGATTCTTCATGCTGGTGGTGAATGGTTGAATCAAAACTTCGAGAATTTTCTTCGCATTATGGAAGAGAACAAGCGTCTAAAAGCGCTCAGTGAAGTAAACGTTCAGTTCCAAGAGATGAAAGCGGATTACGAACGAACCATGACAGTAACAGTGCGTGTTTCAGAACCTCTGGATGAGGAACAGATGGCAAGGCTTAAACAAGCGTTAACCGAAAAGTACGGTAAAGCCATCACACTAGAAACACAACTGGATCCATCCCTTGTAGGTGGTGTGGTGATCACAGCAGGGCAGACCGTGTATGACGGCAGTGTCCTCACCAACCTGAGCCGATTGGCAACCAACCTACATGTGTAACGGGGTATAGAAATGCAATTAAATTCAAATGAAATCAGTGAATTAATCAGAGAGCGAATTGTTAACTTCAACCTCGAAAGTGAAGCGAGAAATGAAGGTACTATCGTCTCTGTGAGTGACGGCATCATCACAATTCACGGTCTTGCAGACGTTATGCAAGGCGAGATGCTAGAACTGCCAGATAACCGCTTTGCGTTGGCACTGAACTTAGAGCGTCATTCAGTTGGTGCTGTTGTGATGGGCCCATATGCGGACTTGTCAGAAGGGATGAAAGTAAAAGGCACCGGTCGTATTCTCGAAGTGCCAGTTGGTAACGGTCTGCTAGGTCGTGTCGTGAACACGCTAGGTCAACCAATCGATGGTAAAGGCGCAGTGTCATTCGATCGTATGGACCCTGTAGAGGTCATTGCCCCTGGTGTTATCGACCGTAAATCTGTCGACCAACCAATCCAAACCGGTTACAAAGCGGTAGATTCCATGGTGCCAATTGGTCGTGGTCAACGTGAGTTGATCATCGGTGACCGTCAGACAGGTAAAACCGCGATGGCGATTGATGCCATCATCAACCAAAAAGAACTGGGCGTTAAATGTATTTACGTCGCAATTGGTCAAAAAGCATCGACGATTGCCAACGTGGTTCGCAAGCTTGAAGAACACGGCGCACTAGAAAACACCATTGTGGTGGTTGCGTCAGCATCAGAAGCGGCAGCACTGCAATACCTAGCGCCATACGCAGGTTGTACCATGGGCGAATACTTCCGTGACCGTGGTGAAGATGCGTTGATCGTATACGATGATCTATCAAAACAAGCGGTGGCTTACCGTCAAATCTCACTACTTCTAAAACGCCCACCAGGTCGTGAAGCCTTCCCAGGTGATGTTTTCTACCTCCACTCACGCCTACTAGAACGTGCAGCACGTGTTAACGAAGAATACGTAGAGCGATTCACTAACGGTGAAGTGAAAGGCAAAACCGGTTCTCTAACCGCACTGCCAATCATCGAAACCCAAGCGGGTGACGTATCAGCATTCGTACCAACCAACGTAATCTCGATTACCGATGGTCAAATCTTCCTACAGACTCAGCTATTCAACTCAGGCTTACGTCCAGCGGTTGACCCAGGTATTTCGGTATCTCGTGTAGGTGGTGCAGCACAAACCAAAGTGATCAAGAAGCTGTCGGGGGGTATTCGTACCGCGTTGGCGCAATACCGTGAATTGGCAGCATTTGCTCAGTTCTCTTCTGACCTAGATGAAGCGACACGTCGTCAGCTTGACCACGGTGAGAAAGTAACGGAACTCATGAAGCAGAAGCAGTACGCACCAATGACCGTTGCTGAGCAAGCACTGGCGATCTTTGCAGCAGAGAAGGGTTATCTCACTGATGTGGCGTTAAACCAAATATCTCGCTTTGAAGATGAGTTGATGGCATTTGGTCGTACAAACGCGCAGCCGCTACTGGACAAGATCAACCAATCCGGTGATTACAACGACGAGATCGAGAGTGAGCTACACAGCTTGCTGAAAGAGTTCACTGCGCTGCAATCGTAGGACCACTAACAGGAGTCCGTTATGGCAAATACCAAAGAGATTCGCACCAAAATTGCTAGCGTGAGTAGCACGCAAAAGATTACGAGTGCGATGCAAATGGTCGCCGCCAGCAAGATGCGCAAAGTGCAGGAGAACATGCAGGCGTCCCGTCCTTACGCGGAGAACATGCGTAAGGTTATCGGTCACGTCTCGTCCGGTACGCTGGAGTACAGCCATCCTTTCCTTCAAGAACGCGAAGTGAAGCGAGTGGCTTACATCATCATCTCATCCGATCGAGGTTTGTGTGGTGGCCTGAACAGTAATTTGTTCAAAAAAGTATTGGCAGAAATGCAGGACTGGCAAGAGAAGGGCGTTGAAGTAGATACGACGCTCATTGGTTCGAAAGCAATCAGCTTTTTCCAGTCCCTCGGGAAAGTAATGGCACAGACTTCTGGGCTTGGTGATGCACCAAAACTGGAAGATATGTTGGGTGCGGTTAACGCCATGATGGAGCACTACTCCGAAGGCAAAATCGACCGCTTGTTCCTCGTTTACAACCAGTTTGTAAACACCATGGTGCAAAAACCAACGGTATTGCAAATGTTGCCGTTCCCTAAAGAAGACATTTCACGTGATAAAGAGGCTCGTTGGGATTACCTCTACGAGCAGTCTCCTCAAGACATTCTCAACCACCTGATTCAACGCTATGTGGAATCACTGGTTTATCAGGGTGTGGTTGAGAGTATCGCTTGTGAACAAGCCGCGCGGATGATGGCAATGTCTGCCGCGACGGATAACGCAGCGCAACTGATTGAAGACCTACAGTTGGTTTACAACAAAGCGCGTCAAGCGGCGATTACTCAAGAGTTGAGTGAAATTGTATCCGGCGCACAAGCGGTTTAGAGAGAGAATTTGAGGTTTAAATTATGAGTATTGGCAAAATCGTCAAAGTCATCGGTGCGGTGGTCGACGTCGAGTTCGAACAAGGCAAAGGTCCGAAAGTTTACGACGCACTGAAAATCAACGATGGTAGCAACGGCTCACTGATGCTGGAAGTTCAGCAACAGTTGGGTGGCGGTGTGGTTCGCTGTATCGCAATGGGTTCTTCGGATGGTCTGAAACGTGGTCTAGAAGTGGAATCTACGGGCAATCCAATCACGGTACCTGTGGGTGAAGAAACCCTAGGTCGTATCATGAACGTGTTGGGTCACCCAATCGATGAATGTGGTCCAATCGGTGAGCAAGTGTCTTACGAGATCCACCGTGATGCCCCAAGCTACGAAGAGCAATCTAACAGCACTGCGCTACTAGAAACCGGCGTTAAAGTTATTGACTTGATTTGTCCGTTTGCGAAGGGCGGTAAGATCGGTTTGTTCGGTGGTGCGGGTGTAGGTAAGACGGTAAACATGATGGAGCTTATCAATAACATTGCTAAAGCTCACTCAGGTTTGTCGGTATTTACCGGTGTAGGTGAACGTACTCGTGAGGGTAACGATTTCTACTACGAAATGAAGGAAGCAGGTGTTCTCGACAAAGTAGCCATGGTTTACGGTCAGATGAACGAGCCACCGGGTAACCGTCTACGTGTTGCGCTAACGGGCTTGACCATCGCAGAGCGTTTCCGTGATGAAGGTCGTGACGTACTGCTATTCGTGGATAACATTTACCGTTACACATTGGCAGGTACTGAGGTATCGGCGTTGCTTGGTCGTATGCCATCTGCGGTAGGTTACCAACCAACACTGGCAGAAGAGATGGGTGTGCTGCAAGAGCGTATCACGTCGACTAAAAATGGTTCTATCACGTCTATCCAAGCGGTTTACGTACCAGCGGATGACTTGACTGACCCATCACCAGCAACCACGTTTGCGCACTTGGATGCGACCGTTGTTCTATCTCGTAACATCGCTGCTTTAGGTCTGTACCCAGCGATTGACCCATTGGATTCGACATCACGTCAGCTTGACCCTCAAGTGGTTGGTCAAGAGCACTACGATGTGGCGCGTAAAGTTCAGCAAACGCTGCAACGTTATAAAGAGCTAAAAGACATCATCGCTATCCTGGGTATGGATGAGTTGTCTGAAGAAGATAAGCGCTTGGTATCTCGTGCTCGTAAAGTTGAACGTTTCCTAACTCAGCCTTACCACGTAGCAGAAGTGTTTACGGGTCAACCGGGTGTATTCGTTCCACTAAAAGACACCATTGCAGGCTTTAAAGCGCTGCTTGATGGTCAGTACGATGACATCCCAGAGCAGGCATTTATGTACTGCGGCAACATCGACGAAGTGCTTGAAAAAGCGAAAAAACTGTAAAGCGCGGGAGGCAATATGGCCATAGCGGTTTCACAAAATACGTTTCAACTGAATGTGGTAAGTGCGGAGGGCACTCTTTACTCAGGTCCGGCACATGCTATCGCGGTAGCGGGTGCGGATGGTGAGTTAGGTATTCGTCCGGGTCACTCACCGCTTATCAGTAAAATCAAGCCGGGCGTTGCTCGTATTATTGGTGACTTGTCCAAGCCTGAGGAGATCCTGTATGTCTCTGGTGGTTTGGTCGAAGTCCAACCTGATGTGGTTACTGTATTAGCGGATACTGCGCTTCACGGTAAAGACATCGACAAAGCAAGGGCTGAAGAAGCTCGTAGAGCAGCGGAAGAAAACATTCGTGCTCATGTAGACGATATCAGCTTTGCACAGGCACACATGGAGTTGAACAAAGCATTGGCTCAGCTTCGTGCAGTTGAACTAACGATGAGAATTCGTTAGTCAACACTTCGGAATGCGGTCTGAAGGGTAACCAAACGGGGCAACTACGGTTTGCCCCGTTTTTATTTTTTAGGGGGATTAGGTTTAGCAATGAGTCGTTTGTTGAGATAAGACGTATCAGTATTGCAAACACTTTTATATAGCGAGGAAAGCATGCTGGCGTTAGAATCCATCACCCAAATTCTGAATAACGAGTATCAAATTCAAATGAACCAACAATTTATGCTTCGTGCGTTGGAAGTATCACGCAACGCGCTGCCTGCCTGTCAGCCAAACCCGCCTGTCGGATGTGTGCTGGTCAAAAACGGTGAAATCGTATCAGAAGGGCACACACAAGCGATTGGTGGTAATCATGCAGAAGTGGAAGCCCTAAACGCATACAACGGAGACCTAAGTGACGTCACCGCGTACGTAACACTAGAGCCATGTTCATTTGTGGGTCGCACGCCAGCTTGCGCTAAAACCTTAGTGACTTGTGGTATCAGAAAAGTAGTGGTTGCTATGCTTGATCCTGATCCTCGTAATGCTGGTCGCGGTATCGAAATCCTAAAAGAAGGTGGCGTTGAAGTAGAAGTTGGCTTATGCGGTGAAGAGGCGAGTGCATTCTTGACCCCTTACCTAGGAAAATCCTGAGTGATTTTCAGAATATTCTTCGTCAATGCGAGGTTAAAACTCGCGAAAACATGCATAGACGCTCAAATCTAGAGTTCTGAGTCGTTAACTATCATACTGTTAGCTAAAATAAGGTCATGTCCTGTTTTATGTTTGCAAAATGAAGAGCACCGACTTAAACCTTATCCCCATTTTCGTGGCGATTTATGAAGAGCAGAACCTGTCTAAGGCTGCTGCTCGTCTTGATATCAGCCAACCTGCGGTGAGCAAAGCACTCGCTCGTTTGCGTGACATTTATGATGAGCCACTGTTCCACCGCAGCACATCGGGTGTCGAGCCGACCAGTTTTGCTATGGATATTTATCCTGCGATGGTCGCTGCGCTCAAAAACTTTACTTCTACCTTATCCGCCTCGAGCAGTTTTGATCCTAAAGTATCCAATCGTATTTTTTCCATCGCCTGCGTCTCAGTTGCCAGTTATGAGTTAATGCCGCAGCTCCTGCGCCAAATCCGTAAAAACGCGCCGAGTGTCGGTTTGGAAGTGCATCCTTTGTTCACGGAAGATTACGAAAGCGATCTGCGTTTACAACGATATGATTTGATTATCGATATGCCACCGCGTGGTCGTACTGTCCTCAAAGTAGAGCCTGTGTTTTCCGAGCGTTTGATGGTGGTGTGCAGTGCCGAGCATCCACGAATTCATGACTCTTGTTCTGTAGAACAATTTTTGGCGGAAGAACACGTCGTGGTTTCGCGTTGGCATGCGCGTAAAAGTTTGATGAATGAGGAAGATATTGCAGACCTAGCGCAAAGGAATATCGTGTATCGCGCATCTGGTGCAATGGAAATGCTGCCAGTCATTAATGGTAGTGAATACATCGGTATGCTGCCGTTGTCGACCATTCAACACTTTTCAAAAACGTATAATATTAAAGCCGTCCCGCTTCCTTTTAGTGACAAAATTCATGACCTTTGTGCAATCTGGCATTCTAGTCGTCACAATGAAAGTGCGCATCAATGGTTGAGAGCTCAACTCAAGCAAGCAGGGAAAGCAATCGAAGAGTAAAGGACCAGTATGAAGACAATACGAGCCATTCTAAACGGTAAGAAAGCCGGAACGCCTGAGCTTCGCAGTGAGATCATGCGAATGCGAGAACAAGGTGTGGATCTGCAAGTTCGGGTCACTTGGGAATCACAAGACATGACTCGTTTAGTGAGTGAAGCGGTCAATCAAGGAATGAAACGTATTGTTGTTGCTGGTGGCGATGGCACCGTTAACGAAGCGGTAACAGCTTTGAATCAGATTGAGGCGAACGTTCGTCCAGAATTGGCCATTATCCCAATGGGTACGGCGAATGACTTCGCGACTGCTACGAAAATCCCAATCATGATTCGAGAAGCCATCGAACTTGCCGTCAATGGTGACGCTGTTGCGGTAGACTGCGTTCAAGCTAATGATCGCTATTTTATGAACATTGCTGCAGCTGGCTTTGGTGCAGAAATTACCGCTGAAACACCAGTTGAACTGAAAAACTTTCTGGGTGGTGGTGCCTACACATTAACCGGTCTAGTGAAGGCGCTTGGCTTTAAACCTTATGATGGCTCCCTCACAATTGAGCAGGGCAGTTATCAAGGGGAGATCTTGGTTGGGGCGTTTTGTAATAGTCGCCTTGCGGGAGGAGGTCAAGAGCTTGCGCCAAATGCATTGATAGATGATGGCTTAATGGACATTACTTTGGTGCATCCATTCTTGCCCCATGACCTACCTCAGGTCATTGATGAAATTCAAAATCCAACTGAGACTGGGCAGTTTGTTAAGCATACTCAGGCGAGTTGGTTGGAGATCGATTTCCCTAAAGCACTGCCTTTAAATCTTGATGGTGAGCCTTATCGTTCCCGTAAAATTCGATTTGATGTTAGATCTAAAAGTATTCGCTTGGTCCTACCGCCTAATTGCCCATGCTTGAGCGTTTGTTAAGAGATGCACAAAAGCCACCCAATGCGGTGGCTTTGTACTTAACAAGAGTAAGGATTTCGTTTGAACGTGTGGCTTATAGCTTTTGAATCGTATCGACGTCGATTTGAGTCTTTGTCCATTCAGAGTCTACTTCACCACGAATGGCAACGCGATCTTGCGGTGATACGTCTTGACCCATCCAGTCTTCGTTATCGATCTCGACTTGAATCTCACCTGTGTTGTCTTTGAATAGGTAAGTCTCATTACCAAGTGCTTGAACGATGTTACCTGTCAACAGTACATAGCTATCATCAGATGCATTTTGCGCCGCTTTTACAGTGCTGATTGCTGCGGTTTCAGGACCGTTGAAGGCAGCCAATGCAGAGCCAGAAATTAGGGCTAATGTTGTCGTAATAATCAGTTTTTTCATGCTAATGGCTTCCTAAGTTAGAAGTAGTAAGTAGAGCCTACGTTGATTGATGCTGTGTTTGCGTAGCTATCAAGCTGGTATTTTGCGTTCGCGCCGATGGTCAATTGAGGGAAGATTTTGTATTCCGCACCGATAGATAGCATTGCACCGAGCTCATTATTTTTTTCAGAACGGTGGAACAAGGTGTTGTTCATTTCGACGTCGTCATTCATAACAAGCTCACGTTCTTCTGATTTGCTTGCTTTGGATTCGTACTGAGTGTAAGTCAAACCTGCTTTAACTTTTGTTGTCCACTTTTCGTTTAACGCATAGCTAAACACAGGCGCTAACGTAATTTGTTTGGCTTTGATTGAAGCGTCCCAATCCATTTCATGATGGTATTTTTGACCCTTGATATCGACAATTCCAAGATTTTTGGAACGACCATCATCAAGATCAAATTGGTTATAACCCAGTTCTACAGCCCAAGAATCATTGATAGAGTAGCCAATGAATCCACCAAAAATACCGTCTTCCAATTCAGGGTTCAGATTCACACCGTCAGCTTGAAAAGATGGTTCAAAATCGTGATCTGTGGTGCCGAATCCGTATTCCAAACCCACGTAAGGTGCTGCTGCAACCGAAAATGAGCTTGCTGCGAGAATCGTCAGGACTGTTTTTTTCATTATATATTTACCTCTTCGTTTCGATGGGAGGCATTTTGTGTGAAGAGTCGTGAAGTGTTCGTGAAGAAAAGACTAACGTTTGAAAATTAATAAAAAAACTCCTCACTAAGGAGGAGTTTGTCAGTTGCAAAGGTATGGTTAATACACCGTGCACCACTCATTTTTCATATCAATGAGGTGCCAGTTATCACGCTGATTGGCTTCATCCATTGCTTTATCTAAATGACCCACACTGGACTTGCGGTCGTATTTCCACTCACGCTCTTCGTCGGTATGGTGAACGATCATCGCCATAGAGTTTGGTTGACTAGTTGCCCATTGCATCATCGCGTGGTCACCGTCTGAATTACCAATCGCGAGAACGGGTTTCTTACCGATGATGTGCTGAATGTTCTCAACCTTACCGGCTTTGTCATCAATCGTGAGGATTTCACCTAACTTGGTCACGGTTGGCTTACCGTCGTTGTAGTCGTACTTGTATTTTAGCGCGCTACCAATGATTTGCTCTTCGGGAATACCGTACACCTCTGGTGCCCAAACGCGCATAAAGTCCACACCGCCACCTGATACGATGTAAGTCTTAAAACCATGCTCTTGCAGGTAGGTGACCATTTCGCGCATTGGTTTGTATGTAAGTTCGGTATAAGCTTTGCCAAAGCGTGGATCTTTCGCGACTTTCAGCCAATCGGCGACTTTTTGTTGATATTCCTCTACCGTCATACCGCTATGAGTGACCTTGACGATCTCAAGTAGTGCTTTTTCACCGCCTTTGAAAACACCTTCAATATCGTCATTCAGTACAGATTTAAACGGTTCTTGCGTCTTCCATTCTGGATGGTCTTTTGCCATCAGTTTCACTTCGTCTAGCGCATACGCCAGTTGGAAGTAAAACGGTTTTTCTGACCATAACGTACCGTCATTGTCGAACACCGCGATGCGGTCTTGTTCCGCAATGAAGGTTTTTTTCGAAGCATCAGTAGATTGATCAACATAGTTAACAATCGCAGATTTACTCGCGCCATCTTTCCAAGAAGGTAGTAAGTTTGGATCGCAATCTAAAGCCATCGCTGAGAATGATAAACCAGATAAGACTGCAAGGGCACAGATGTGTTTCTTCATATTATTATTTACCTAAGTTTGAATGTATTGTTTGTATACATTTGAGGTTAAATGAGAACAACGTAGATTTAGCCTCTTTCCCCTAACCATTTCCCTAACCAAGAGACGTCTTAATTGGTAAGAATGCGCAAAGGGGCAGTCACGTCGTTTCTCATGCGTAATCGTGCTTAATCAGCATCTTTCGCAAGGCGAAGTCCCATGTCCGACATAATTATAGACTGGCTAGCGAAGTCTCGACGGAAATTCTCTGATTCATCAGCATCATAGGCAAAACTGCCGCCTCGTACGGATTTGTGTGCTAAGCCTGCTTTTTCGTCTTTAGCGTTGTTTGGATTTTCGGTTGGACCAAAGCGGTAGAAGGTGTCGTCATAAGCATCAATAACAAATTCACCAACGTTGCCTGTCATGTCATAAAGACCGAGTTCATTGGGTTGCTTTTGACCAACGGGGTGAGCTTGGTTTTTAGAGTTGTCGGCATACCACGCCACATCAGCAATGTTGTTCGAGCCTGCGTAAGTGAAACCTTGGCTCTTGTTACCGCCTTTCGCGGCAAACTCCCATTCCGCTTCTGTCGGTAAGCGGTAGTTTTCACCTGTGAGTTCGTTCAACTTCTCGATGAAGTAATTTGCCTGCTGCCAACTCAAGTTATTAACCGGAATGTTTGCACCTTGGAAGTAACTCATTGAAGAACCCATGACAGATTCAAACAATTCTTGAGTGACCTCGAATTTGGAAATGTAGAAGCCGTCTACCTTTACTTCGCGTGCTGGGGTTTCTGCCTTCTTGGCGGAGTCGCTGTCCGATCCCATGACAAATGAACCGCCTTCCACCAACACCATGTCTTGATCAATGTTGAGCGCGATAGGGTGCGGTGATTGAGTTGCACAACCACTCATTAATACGCTGAATGATAGAATGGAAAGTGCGGTTAACGATTTGCTTTTAAATGATTTCATCAATAGTTTCTCGCCAAAAAAGTCACGATAAATATTAGCAATAAACGCTATGAAAAAAGGTTATAAACGGTATAACAAGCCTCTTGTATTAATGGGATTTATGATTAGGTCATCAAGGTGAGAATGGCACGCTTATGAGCGTTCTCAGCTGCATTTCATAACGAAAAAGGTGACGTATGCACATTACTCAAGGTCCTCAGTTCAACGGTAAAGCCTCTAAGCGTTTACATGTCATGGCAAAACCTATTGGGGCGGCTTGTAACATTGATTGCACTTACTGCTATTACCTCAGCAAACAGGACTTACTTGAGTACAAAAAAGGCTGCACGCCTGTGATGGATGAAGAGACGTTAGAAACCTACATTCGTCAGTACATTGAAGGGCAGAACACGCCGGAAATCATCTTCTCTTGGCAGGGTGGTGAACCAACAATGTTGGGCTTGGATTACTTTAAAAAGATTGTTGAGTTTCAATCTAAGTACAAGCCTGAAGGCGTGGTCATTTCTAACGATTTACAAACCAATGGCACATTGCTCAACGACGATTGGTGTGCATTTCTGAAAGCAAATAACTTCTTGGTCGGTTTGAGTATCGACGGCCCAGAAATGATGCACAACGCTTACCGAACCAACCGCGCAGGTCGTGGTACCTTTAACCAAGTGATGAAGGCTGTTGAACTGCTGCACAAACACGAAGTGAAGTTCGCAACGCTGACTTGTGTAAACAATCTAACCAGCCGCAATCCTCTTGAGGTATACCGATTCCTGCGTGATGAAGTACGCTCACCGCAAATGCAGTTCATTCCCATCGTGGAACAAAAAACGTTCCGTACTACCGCACCTCAAACATGGCAGCCGCAAGAGCAACTGAAACAAGGCGACAAGCGTCTTATTCCTGGTCACAAAGACTCTGTAGTAGAGCCTTGGTGTGTGGCAGACGAGGCGTGGGGTAACTTCCTTATCGCGATTTTTGATGAGTGGATTCAACACGACATTGGCAAAGTGTTTGTGCAGTACTTTGAAGCGAGTGTAGAGACTTGGATGGGGCGCAAAAACCCACTTTGTACACTGGGCGAGATTTGTGGCAAAGGCTTGGCAATGGAACCAAACGGTGATGTTTTTGCTTGTGACCACTACGTTTATCCAGAGTACAAGATTGGCAACATCCACCACGAAAAATTAGACAAGTTGGCCTATGGTCCTGAGCAGCAAAAGTTTGGCTTTGCCAAGACTCGCTCGTTAACCAAGCAGTGCCAACAGTGTGATTACCAATTTGCTTGCTACGGTGAGTGTCCGAAAAACCGTTTCATCCGCACCAAAGACGGTGAACCCGGGTTGAACTACCTGTGTGCAGGTTGGAAAAAGTTCTTCTCTCATGCTGATAAGGCAATGGCATACATTCTTCGTGCAACGGGTAACCCTGTGGCACATGGCAAATACAGTGATTCAGTGCTACGCCAACAAGCGGCGAAGCGTCCTGTATTCGAAACCAAATTTTAAGGGGATTGATATGACATTCTCAAAAACACTGTTAGTTGTCGCTTTAGGTATCACCGCAAGCCAATCTGTCATTGCACAAGATGAAACCTTGCTCGCACCAGACCAAGTCTCATCAGCGAGCGTGACAAGCGCTCAAAAAGCAAACTCAGCGCAGATGTCGCCACAGCAAATGGTTGCGAAGCTGTCTTATCAAGCGCAGGACATCAAACAACCCGTTGAAAAGCGTATTGAAGCACTGCACGAGTTGGCGAACTACCCAAGTCAAAACGCGCTGGTAGCGGTTGCACGCAGCCTTCAAGACCAAGACCCTGCGGTTCGTGAAGCCGCGATTGTTGGAGCAGAGCCATATACGATTGAACATCGTTGGCGCATGATTGAGCCATTATTGAGTGACCAAGAAACCATGGTTCGCATTACTGCGGCGACCAACTTAGTGCGTGATTTTTCTAACGTGAGCAGCGAGCAAAAGCAAACGCTTGAAGCCCCGGTTGCTGAACTGATCAGCTATTTAGAGAACAAGCAAGATAACGGTTCCAAACTGTTATTGGCGGATGTCTATCGTTGGCATCATGAATGGGATAAAGCGGATAAAATCTATCAAGCTTTGGTGATCAATCAGCCGGAGAATTCACAAATCTGGTTAAGCTTGGCGGACAACTACCGAGCGCAGCAACGCGATGCCGATGCAGTAAAGACGCTGGATTCTGCAATTAAGCTTCATCCTGACAACGCATCTTTGCATTACTCGAAAGCGTTAACGCTTGTGCGTCTTGATGACAAGAAGAGCGCAGCTTTAGAGATTGAGAAAGCAGCCAACATGGCGAAAGATAACAGTTACTTCTGGTACCTCAATGGTGTATTGCAAGAAGAGTACAACCTAGACAAATCGGTGAAGTCTTTTGAGCAAGCGTATTTGATTTCTGGCGCGCCGGAGCAGCTTTATGCGGTTTGTGACATTTATGTTCGCTACGACAACCCGAAAACAGACGAGTGCTTGGGCGAACTAGAGAAAGTCGCACCAAGCTACGTGATTGATCAATTGAAAGAGAAGAAAGGGCAGAAGAACGCCAAAGTAAGTAACTAAGACCATTCTGGCTCTTTTCTAAGCTTGTGCTGTTATACCCAAGTAACCTCGAGATGCTAGGTTCAGCGAGAATGACTTGGTTTGTAGACGCGGCGGCGATTTAAAGATCTAGTCACTCTAAATCAAGAATCGACAACAAAGTATACAAGCCAAGACAGCTCGCCCTTCGGGAGCGTGTCATTGCCCCGATCTCTGCGTCAAATAACTTGGAAAGAGCTGGCTATTACGCGGCGTCGTTTTCCTTGACCTCGAATCAATGACAACGCTCTGAATCCTGCATCTTGAAGTTACTTGGGTATACATAACAGACTGAGAACGGTACATTGAGGCGATTGAACTCCTTGATCCAACGCCATTGGTTATCTTGGAGTTTATCGCCTGGACCTTTCACCTCTATCCATTCAAATTTCCCTTCTTTAAATGCAATCAAATCCGGCATGCCGTTTCGATAGAGTTTCAGATCACTTAACTGCACGTTAAACAGTTCGACCAACAGGTCATTAGGGATGTGTTCAAGAGCTAGGGATATCAGCTCTTCGTTCACGTATACCCAACTGACGAAGGGATTACTGATCCCAACTTTATCCCGGTATGTATCAAACAACGCCTGCGTCTTCCCTTGTTGAACTTGCTCAAGCGCATTGTCGATAAGTTGCTTTCTTTTGTCGGCAAAATCGGCGTGATACAAATCCAATGGTCGATGTTGATAAGCGTTAATAAATGCCCCCTCTATTGGTGCAAAAATCGCATCCCACAAAGTTAAGCCTAACAAGCCGTTGAGTAGGGTATTCTCAGAATAGAAAACGGTCCAACCTAAACTTTCGAAATGTGCTTTGGTTGCCAGTTCAACACGTTGCTGTGATAGATCCAATTCGATGTGGTATTCGCTGCATTTAGGCTTGGAGGCTCTCGGGACTTTAAAGCCCTGTTTACGTTTAACGCGTTGTTCAAGCTTTTGTGCCACTTCAAGCTCGGAGACATCAATAGGGTGAGTGAGCATTTTAGTGACGATGTCACAAAATAAATCGTTTTGTTCCAGCTTGTCGTAGATGCGAGCACGACGCTCTCGGCTTGGCGCGAGTGTCGTTGTTTCAAACAATGCAATTGCAATCTCAAGCTCGTTTATGCGTTCGTAATCACGCGCAATGTCGTTAATTATGTGCTCTCGTTTACGGTCGACGTAGCGATGTTCTACCTGCTCTGGCATCGCTTCGACAAGAATGTCGAGATTCGCTTTTTGTTTTTTGTCACATTGCCAATAGAGATTGGAAAGTTCGTTGAGTTCGATAAGGCGATCGATTTGCTCTCTGCTCTCAAAGAATCGACGCGCTTTACTTAACTGGTATTGTTCGAATTGGTGTAACCCTAAATCGTCTAGCACGAATTGGCTGAGGTCTTGATGGGTATTCGCAAAAAACAGCGTCAACAAAACATCAATCATGTGTGCGGAGTTAAGCTTAATCACCGTGAAATCCAGAGCCTCAAATAGCTCAAAACGCTCTTCACTCAGGCATGCCACTAATGCCTCTTTCTTGAGGGATTTAGGATGCTCAGGATAGAGCGTGACAATCTCTGGCTTGGTCAGTAGATTCGCCGCTAATTCCTGTATCGTTAGGTCAGGGGATAGCGAGACAAAATCATGAGCTGCCAATTCATCCAAAGCCGACTGGATGTTCTCAATTTCTTGATAGTTGAGTTTGTCGCTACGAAACCAGCACCCTTTACGGCTGTATAGGCGTACAAGAAGGCACTGTGCAGGCTTGCTTAAGCTCTCAAACGCGGATAGCCATTGATGTTCATCTTGGCTAAGTAAATCGCTGTACCACTTGGTAGCGTGCTGTGTGAGCTTAAAGAAGTTATCGAGATAGTAATCTGGCGCGAGTTCGACGGTGTTTTCCATAACCAACTAACAATAAAAAAGGCTTAACCCATAGGTTAAGCCTTTTTCGAATCAATTTCTGCAGATCTACTAGATAAATAGAACTGGACTGGCAATTAAGCGTTTTTCAGTTGTGCTACTTTCGCTTCAGTCAGTGGCTTAGTGATGAACGCCAGTACGATACATACCGCCATCATTGCCGCTGAGATAGTGTAAGCAAGCGTGTAACCGTCACCGTTAGTCATTGAGAAACCAACAACAGCAGCACCGATTGCACCACCGATACCCCATGCTGTGTATAGCACGCCGTAGTTAGTACCGTAGTTCTTCAGACCGTAGAATTCAGCCGTTAGAGTAGGGAATACTGCTAGAAGCGTACCGTAGCCTACTGCTGCGATTGCTGTACCGATGATCAGCGTAAACTCAGTTTTGAACGTTGCGAACAGAACCATGTTGATGCCCTGTAGAACGAACGCTAGAAGAAGAGTACGAACGCCACCGATCTTGTCTGCAAGCATACCTGCTGCTACACGACCGCCTGAGTTAAATACCGCAAGGATAGACGCTAGGTAAACCGCGTTTGGCAGGTTCGCTTGAACGCTTGCAATAGTAGTGATGTTACCGATGATCATAAGACCAACAGAAGCTGCGAACGCGTACATGATCCATAGAGAGTAGAACTGTGGCGTTTTAAGCATTGCTTTCCAAGTTAGGTCGTCAGACTTCTTCACAACCTTAGGCGCTTGACCTTCTTTTACTTTAGGCTCTGCTGGCGTGTAATCCGCTGGTGGGTTGTTGATTGTTGCTGCTAGTGGAACAGCGATAGCAAGGATACCGACACCAAGAACTAGGAAGCTTGTTTGGATGCCCATGCTGTCGATCAGCGCAGAAGTCACAGGAGCTAGGTAGATAGCTGCTAGACCGAAACCTGCTGCGATGATGCCGTTAACCATACCTTTCTTAGATGCGTGGAACCACTTCATTGCTGAAGGAGAAAGACACGCGTAACCAAAACCGATACCTGCACCAGTGACCACACCGAAAGTGATGTTCAGCATTAGTGGTGAGTTAACAAAACCAGACGCGATCATGCCTAGACCTGTTAGAACAGTACCTAGGATAAGGATCAAACGTGGACCCATACGGTCTTGAAGAATACCTGCAACAAGAAGACAGATAGAGAAAGTAATAGTTGCAGTCGCGTAAGGTGCAGATGCTTCTGCTGCGCTCCAGCCTGACTCAGTCACTAGTGCTTTGTTGAATACACTCCAAGCATACAGGATGCCAAGACAAAGGTTGATACAGAATCCTGCTAGCAGGATGCGCATAGCTTTATCAATCTTGCTCATTTTTGTTCTCAGTAATACCTCTTGGCAGATAGCAAAGAGGAGTCGGTTTAAAGATAGGGTTTACTCAAAATAAGTTTGCATTTTTCAACGCATAACGTAATGAGCGCGGATTATAACCAATAAATGTGTGATTGGAATCTCTTTTTACCCCTATTACTAAAAATAATTCGAAGCATTAAAAATGGTTGTAATGGGAGCGTTTTATATATGAAGGAAATGTTGATCTAACGTAAAGAATCGTTGGTTTGGTAGTGAGATCCTAAGTGAAACAAGGTTTATAGCTAGAGCATGGGCATTTGGCTCACAGTTTAAGCAAAAAGTTTCAAAATATTTTAGTGTTAATGTTCTGTAACAAAAGTGGGCGAAATAGAGACTGTTTTCTGTAAGTGCAGGATCTAAAGGGTTTATAAATTAGAGAATGTTAACTGCTTGTAATAACTTGATTCAAAAGGAGGGAGTGAACATAAATTGAGCAAAAAATGTGCTTGTAATTGCTAAATAGATAAGCAAAATAGGGCGCAAAATGAGTTTTCATTAATGAAAGGATGCTTTTCTCTACTCGTAGTGAGGTGACTTATGAAATTGTTCCTATTACTTATGGCTTCTGTTTCTGCAGGTGTCGCATCAGCAGATCACATCCATTCATTTATGCTAGGTCTTTCTATTGCATCGCTTGCAGTAGGTAGCTGCTACTTCTTCGCATTCCGTAGTTCGCGTTTCCCACAGCTTGCTTTGTTCTTACTGATCTGTGGCATGTTATCTAAATTGACGATTACGGTAATTGGCGTAATGTGGGGTATGTCAGCCGAGCTGATTACATCTCCAATCGTGTTTGCTTTGTCTTACTTGTTCTTCTCATTAGCGGTAACCTACTTGTGGTTCAGCTATCGTCAAAGCATCACTAAGATTCCAGAGCGCTTTAAAGCTGCTTAATCAGCGTCACTTATAGCCGAATACAAAAACGCCAGCGATCATCGCTGGCGTTTTACTTTTTGCAGTTAAAGCGTCACGGTAAGCGGCGGTTCTGGAACTTCCAAGAAACACGCTATCACGCGGTACAATTCGCCTTCCGCGACGGTGATCTTACCATCAGACTCAATTGCTAAACGACACGCCTTAACGAACTGTCGCCGTTGAAGGGGTTTAAGTTGCAACAACAGCTCCAATGCAGCGCGACTTAAACGCCAGTTGTTGTTTGGCGCTTCCAATGTCGTTTCTGCAAATCCTAGCGAGGTGAGCGAAGCGTTGAATGAGCGTTGTGCGCCTTCTCGTTCTGAATGCGTGACCCACGCCAATTCACGTAGCAACCAGTGCACGCTTTCTTGGAGTTGCTTGAATGTCTTGTTTTGGCGAGTAGAGCCAAAAGGCGCAAGAAGCTGCTTTTCCAGCAAGTTAATGACGCACCATTCACCCAGTGAGTAGTGATTGTCCGTTTGAGACAACTCTCGCAACACTTGGCAAAGTCTGTTTTTCTGACCTTCACTCATTGATTTAAGTGCTGGGATGGCGAGCTCTAGCAGAGGAAGCCTTAAGTGCAGGGGCAAATCGTAATCCAGCCATGGTAACAGCTTTGCGTGCGAGACCATTGGAATATGACCTTTGATCATCTCACGTTGCACATGGCTGCCATCAAAGATCAGGAGCAATGCAATAAAGCGCGAACTGTAGGGTTCACGCGCAATGTCTACCAAGTCTTGGGGCAATTGGCTGATCAGTTGTTTTCCTGTGTCACTTAGTTCTGAGGAAGTTGGAGTGACACTTTGTGGTTCATGGTCTTGAGAGCCGAAATCGGCATCCGAAGCAAATCCGCTGACTTGTTCATGAGCAAACGTCGAAGCTTGGCTATGATTTCTGCGCGAAAAACTGCCGTCCCAGTTGGGTTCAATGCGACGGATTCGTTCTTCGAGAGGCGGGTGAGTAGCAAAGAAACCGGTGAAGCCAGACAAGCTGCTTTGTCCAAACATCATGTGGCTCATTTGGCTGCTCGCTTGTGCATCCAAGCTAGAGCCAGATGCGTGACCGCCAATCTTTTTCAACGCACCTGAAATACCTTGGTCATTACGAGTAAACTGAACTGCACTCGCGTCCGCCAAGAACTCACGTTGTCGTGAGATAGCTGCTTTGATCATTGAGCCAAATAAAGTACCAACCCAACCGAGCACCAAACACACAACCGCGATCAGCATGATGACAGCGAAGCCTTTATCGGAATCGGAAGAGCTTCTTGATGAGCGGCTAGTGTAGTGTGTATTGTCGAGAACCAAGTGACCCAAGTGCGCAATACAAGTGATGCCGAACAAGACACCAATCAAGCGCGTGTTCATGCGCATGTCGCCATTCAATACGTGGCTGAACTCGTGAGCAATGACGCCTTGCAGTTCATCACGAGAAAAGCTGTCGAGCGCACCTTGCGTGACACCTATGACGGCATCATCAATGCTCATACCTGCAGCAAAAGCGTTAATGCCTCGCTCTTCTGGCATCACATAAACAGGGGGGACAGGAATGCCAGAAGCAATCGCCATCTCCTCTACCACATTAAGTAATTGGCGGTGTTTTGTGTCCGTTGTATTTGAGGAAATAAGCTTACCTCCAATACTTTCAGCGACGCCACGACCGCCATTGGAAGAAAGCTCAGATAGGCGGAACATAGAGCTGATTGCGACGACCAGTGCCACACCTGCAAAGCACAGCAAGGTGTAAGTAATCGCGGTGCGTTGATCAAATGGCTCGCCGGTTACTACGTAATAAATAGTAATGGATAGTACGCTGACCAAACTTGTGATGATTAATACTGCTAAGGAGAACAGAAACACCAAAAGCCCGGTACGCTGACGTGCGGTATCTTGATGGTCGAAAAAATCCATTAGAACTCAACCTTTGGCGCTTCTTGGATTGCTTCGCTGTCTGCAAACTCCAGCAACTTACCATCTTGGAAGCCAAACATATTGGCAAACAAGACTGGTGGGAAAGTCTGTTTGTATGTGTTGTAGCTGGTAACAGCATCATTGAAAGCTTGGCGAGCAAAAGCGACTTTATTCTCCGTGCTGGTTAGTTCTTCTTGCAACTGAGTCATGGTTTCGTTGGCTTTCAGTTCTGGGTAAGCTTCAACGACGACGTTTAACTTACCTAGTGCATTTTGTAGCATGCCTTCTGCTTGTGCCAGTTGGCTAATTGCCGCATCGCTGTCTGGCGCGTCACTTGCTGCTTTCAAGCCCGAAATTGCCTGGTTACGCGCTTGGATGACTCGCTCGAAGGTTTCTTTTTCGTGTTCCATGTAACCTTTCGCTGTGCTGACAAGATTTGGGATCAGGTCGTAACGACGTTTTAACTGAACCTCAATCTGAGCAAAGCTGTTTTTAAAGCGATTACGCAGCGTCACTAGTTTGTTGTAAATACTGACCGCAAACACCGCGATAAGCAAAATGATGACGATGAAAACAATAAGTGAAGTCATAGTAAGTTCCATTTTGTGAATGTATTTGGACTTTATATAAGTAGTTGAGATATTAAGCAAATTAGACTTACTTATAATGTGCAATGTTTTGTAATTATGGGACGTATTGCGTATTCAGTACGAGGTGTCAAAGAGGGGAAAGGTGGTGACAAGGTCTGTGGAATAGAAATAAAAAAGCCCGACAAAACTGCCGAGCTTTTACGAACTAGATGATTGTGATTAGCGCTTACGCTGACATTGGTACAAGAACCATAGTACCGATGATCACAGTAATCAGACCCGCTAGAACTGGCACTGATGTGCGTTTTACTACCTCAAATGGGCTGATGTTTGCCATACCTGAAGTAGCAACGATTACGCCAGATACTGGCGAGATAGTACGACCTAGGTTAGAAGCTTGTAGCATTGGGATGATTAGGAACGCAGGGTTCAAACCCATTTTCGCAGCCAGTGAAGGAGCAAGTTCAACGAACGCGTAGAATGGTGCGTTACCAGAACCCGTTGCAATTGCTGCCGCCACGGTTAAACCTGTTAGGATAAGCATTAGTGCGATACCGCCTGCGCCTGCGTTATCCGCTAGGTGAAGAAGGTTGTCGATCGCACCGATAGACATAAGACCTTGAGCAAACACACCAGCAGCAACCAAAAGCATTACTACACCCTTAAACGCATCCGCCATGCCTGTGTAGCACGAGTCTAGATCTTCAAGAGATTTCTTACCGTCGAATTTATTAACAACGTAATGAATAACCGCACCTAAGAAAATCGAGCCAACCACGATCGTGTAGATATCTAGGCTTAGACCAGGGATTGTGCGACCGTTGAATAGGAAAACACCGATGATAGGTAGGAAAGGTAGCGCAGCGTAGAATGCTGGAGCATCTGCTTTGATCTCAGACACGTCGATTCTTTCCATTGGTGTGTTATCTTTCTTATCTAGGTATTTGTTCCAGAAGAAAGCGGCTGCCGCCATTACGATGATTGCACAGATAGAAACAGGAAGTACGGTTTGAACCGCAAATACGTCAAGCGCGAGACCAGATTTTTCTGCTGCGATAACCACGTCACCTGATGTTGGCGACAGAATGATTGCCGCTGGTGAAGCACACACTGCCACTGCCGCTGGACGAGAAATACCCATTGCCGTCATCATAGGGAATAGGGTCGCCATTAATAGCACGCCCAGACCTGTTGCTGAACTCACTGCAAGAGACATCAAACATGCCACGATGTAAGCCGCTACCAAAAGGACGTATGGAGACTTGATAACAGAAAGCGGTTTAGAGAACTGTTTTACAACAACATTGTTTGCGCCGATGTGTGTCATGTAAGACGCAAAACCACAAAGTAGCATGATTTGCATACCAAGACCGCCGCCACGGTATTGAAGCATGTATTTTACGTACTCTAGTGCGTCCGTCACCATATTACCCGTTGAGGTTACTTTTGATGGCAGAACGTCATGGCCAAGAATGCCAGTCATAAGAAGCAAACTAATACCTGCGGTTAATAACACGCCAGCAGCTTTGTAGCCTTTGACAATGAAATAACCCACAGCAATGGTCACTACCAAGCCAATTAAGAGCTCTAACATAGGGTTGTCTCCAGATATTATGAAAAAAAGAAAGAAACTGTTTCAGTTTATGTCTGGGAATTTACAGAATTCTTTCCTGTGGCACGAGACTAAATTAGAGCTAGCATGATCTAAAACAAATAATAGATTAATAAATAATTGCATTGGATTATATTGTTTAAATTACGTTTTTTAGGTGTTATGTACTAGTTTTCTGGATTTTAAAGAAACGAAAATATGAACATTCAATCGAATGAAAATCGTACTAAATGATTAAAAAGTGAGAAAAGCGATAGTTCGAGCTAGATCACGTTAAAGGGGCTTGGTTGAACAAAAAAGCTCCGAATTAACGGAGCTTTTGTTTTGACGTCTTTATATTGAAGCGCGAGTTACACGTTACGCGTAGCGACGCACTAAGAGATTCCAACTGCGTTGTTGACGTTCAAATTCTTCCTTAATTTGTTGGTATCTTAATTTGGAAACGGATCGCTCATACTTTTTTACTACTGTTGCAGTTTTCTCACCAAGCACTTCTTTGCGCGCTTCGTAGTACTCCTGCATGTGATGTACTAATGCGTCGAACTCCTTCTGAAGCTGATCACGAATCGACTGGCTGTTTGGCTTACTCTCTAGTTTTTCTTTGGCTTTCTTCAATAACTGCGTCGCGCGTGCTTTTTCTATGCGAAACGTTGACGTCGTACGAAGCTTCGTTGTTAACCCCAGCCAAGAACAAGATTTGATCAGCCATTTGGTTGGATCGTAGTGCCACCAGTAAACGCCATTACGGTAATCGTTCTCAAAGATGTGATGGAAGTTGTGGTAGCCCTCACCAAAGGTAAAGAATGCCAAAATGCCATTGTCACGAGCAGTGTTTTTATCGGTGAAGGTTTGTTTACCCCAAACGTGCGCCAATGAGTTGATAAAGAAAGTGGTGTGATGGCTCAAGAACAGACGAGCAGCACCGACAATTAGGAACATTCCCCAGATATCACCGTATAGAAGCCCAAGAGCCAGTGGGAAACCAATGTTCGTTGCGATAGCCAAAGGGACATAATATTTGTGCTGCCACACGACGATTTTATCTCGCTTCAAATCTCGACAATTAGTGTACTCGTTCTCTTTTGATTTGTTGTAATCACGAAGCATCCAACCGATATGTGAATACCAGAACCCACGTTTTGCTGAGTATGGGTCTTTGTCGTTGTCGTCGACATGTTTGTGGTGAACACGATGATCGGATGACCAATGCATTGCACTGTTTTGAAGAGAGAAAGCACCACCGATGGCAAAGATGAATCGTAAAACTGGGTGAGCTTCGTAGGTTTTGTGACTCCAAAGGCGGTGATAGCCCGCTGTAATAGAGAGGTTGGTGAAACTAAAGGCAATAATGCCCCAGATCAGATGCTCCCAGCCTAAACCGAAGTGGTATGCATACCAAGGCAGTACAATAAAGGTGAGAATAAAACTGGCGGAAAATATCAATATATTCAACCAGATAAGTGGTGGTTTATTATGCTTCACAATGTGTCCCTAACTTTGAGCTAACAACTGTACGCCAGAATATCAGCGTACACGTGTAAGTCAAACTAAAGTTCGATGACTTTGTTTCGAGTTGTGACATTTCTATCGTTAAGCGAAAACTCGCAATAATTGGGTTTCGTTGGTGGGATATTTTGCTTTTAAACGAATAATGAGTAGTATTAATCAATGAGCTGTGGCTATAGATTTGTAAAATCTGCCAATAATATGCAGTTAATGAGGTGGAAAATGCCAAAGCTCGTTAGAGAAGCAATACAAGAACATAGGAATACGTAATGGAATTACGATTAGCGGAATATAAGGATTATGAACGCATCGCGCAGTTACACGCAGACAGTTGGAAGCGCCACTACCGTGGTGTGTTGAGTGATGGCTATTTGGATAGCGAAGCCATCGACGACAAACTGTTGATATGGCAAACGCGCTTAACCAATCCACCATTCAACCAACACATTGTTTTAGCCGAAGAGGGTGGTCTTCTTCTTGGTTTTGTTTGTGTGTTTGGTAATCATGATTTTGAACGTGGCAGCTTTATTGAAGCATTGCACGTAGATGACAGTTATCGCGGAAGAGGTATAGGCAAACAGCTACTTCTAGCGGTAGCGGAATGGCACCAGCAATACTTTAAGGACAGTGGTTTGTATCTTGAAGTCGTCTCTCAGAATGAACCTGCGGTTGAGTTTTATCAACATATTGGCGGGCAAGAGTGTCAGGAGCGAAACTGGAAAACTCCGGGCGGAAATGAAGTACTCGAAAAAGTGTTTCGTTGGTCTAACGCGCAATCACTAGTGAGTGGCATTGAAGAGAATGTCATTTACTCGTAACTCAAATTGAGTTTCCTATAAACATACAAAGAGCAGCACGTCGCTGCTCTTTTTTGTTTGCATAGGGATACCACTTAGAAGGTGAGTCCTAGTGCTTTGAGTTCTTGTTCACATTGTTCAGCATTCTCAAATTGAATCGCAGAGATTCCAAGTTTTCGAGCGCCTTCTACGTTATAAGGCATATCATCAAGAAAAACCGTCTCAGCGGCGATAAGTTGATGAGTATCAAGCAAGCTCTGATAGATCTCAGGCTGAGGTTTTAGCAAACCAAGTTCGGCGGAAACCGTCGTTCCATCAAATAAAGACCAAAACTCGTAGGTTGTTTTTAAGTGTTCAACAATCTCAATAACATTATCGGTTAATGCATACACGGAATAACCAGCACTTTTGATGCGTGTGAGGAGTTCTACGCTGCCAAAGATCAGAAGTTGTGTTTGCTTAACATAGTAAAAGAATCGCTCACATTCGTTGTGAGACAGCTGTTTCTCTGATTGGTAACGCTCTTTCGCCTCAGCTTCTGTGATTAAGCCTTTGTTTAAATCTAACCATATATCGTTTGCGAATAGTGCTTTAGCTTTTGCCTCAGCATCAACATGATTGCCCAATGTTAATCTGACGATTTCTAAAGGTGACCATCTCACCATGACGTTGCCGATATCAAATACGACATTCTTAATTGAGTTAGCTTGCATAGGTATCCTTGGGTTAATTTGATTAGGTACGTGTTCAAATTCCGACAATATCTTAATTGCAATATGTTTATGTAAAAATTGTTGCGTATAATCCGGTTTTTCAAATACTTTTCGATGTTATTTGACTAATTATCACCTTTATGAATGTAACGGATTGAATTTAAAGCAGACCGTCATAAACTTTTGAACAACACCTCGCTGTTTATGTGCGATAACTAATATATAATTATAAGAAAACAATGTAATAGACAGTTAAACGTTAGGGCTGAGTTAATTAAGTAATAATATGGACGCGATTCGCAAAGTTTATCAGTACGCAGAGCCAAACCTTACCTTAGTAGGGTGGATGGGCTTTGTGGGCTTCCCAATTTATTACGTGGTATGGGAATTCATGTTCCCACAACCGTACGAAAACTTGCCACTGAGAATTCTCTGCTCTTTCTTGTTCTTTGGTATCATTTATCGTAACCGCCTACCATTCGAGTGGCGAAAGTATCTGCCGGCTTTTTATCAAGTCGCAATTACCCTTTGTTTACCTTGTTTCTTCTTCTATATGTTGTTGATGAACAACTGGTCAAATGTTTGGGTAATGTCGTTTATGTCGGCGATATTCCTTCATATTTTGTTGGTTCATATTACTTGGGTTATGTTTGCCCAGACCTTTGCTGGTATTGGCTTGGCGACGTTTTTCGCTTGGGTAGCTCAAGGCTTTCATATTGAGCTCACCATGGATTGGACGCATGTACCAATCTTCTTGTTCATTTATCTATTTGGTAACTTGTTCTACTTCCGAAACCAAGTGGAGCACGAAGCAAAAGTTTCCTTGGCTAAGTCTTTTGGTGCGGGCATCGCCCATGAAATGCGAAACCCACTCAGCGGCTTGTTGACTTCAATTGATGTGATTCAATCAGTGTTACCCAACCCGAAAGAGGGAAGAAAAGCGCAATACGAGCTGAGTGACGAAGATGTGACCTTATTGCGTGAAGTCAGTGACGATGCAATGAAAATCATTCACTCAGGTAACGAGACCATTGATTTACTGCTAACTTCAATTGATGAAAACCGAGTGTCACGTTCGACGTTCCAGAAACACTCGGCTCAATCTGTCGTTGAAAGTGCAATTGAAAGTTTTAGCTACAAACGAGCGACTGACCGTTTTGCCATTTCGTTGGATGTACGTAGTGAATTTGATTTCTTGGGCAGTGATACGCTGTTGAAGTACGTCATGTACAACTTGTTTAAGAATGCATTTCACCACCGAAGTTCGGAAGATTTTCATATTCACGTTACCATGTACAGTGACGATTTCAGCAATCAAATTGTGGTTACGGATAATGGTTCAGGCATCGCGCCTGATGTGTTGCAAAGCATTTTCCAAGACTTCTACACTACAGGCAAATCGGGTAGTTACGGCTTAGGTTTGCCTTTCTGTAAAAAGGTGATGCGTTCATTTGGGGGGGATATTCGGTGTCAGTCAGAAGTGGGCGAGTGGTCGCAATTTACGATGACCTTCCCGGCGATTAACTCAAATGAAGTCAAAGAGATCAAAAGTGAGTTAACCAAGCTAAAAACCACACTCTTTGTGAGTGAGCAAAACATTCTAGTGTCTAAAATGACGGACATTGCTCGGTTTATGGGCTTTAGCCTTACGGTGTTAGACGTTGATGCTCTGCTCAAGAAGAAAGAATATGAATTTGAATACGATTTGATCTTTGTCGATATCGAAAGCCTAGACGCCCGAGGCAGTCATATGGACAAAATGGAGTCACTATTTTCATTCACTGAAGCTCGTATTGTTTATCTGTTTGAGCACCACCCAATTCAGAGAGCCAGAAAGGCATCTTTTGCGCCGATTTGGGTGGAAACACAAGCGTGGTTACTCAACACAAAAGCAACTATTGATCGTTTACTATACGACGCCAACTATGTGGTTCCTCAGGTATCAACGAAGCCGCTAGATGCAACGAACAAACGAACGATTATGGTCGTTGATGATAACGAATCCTTGCGTAAGTTCACGGCAATGTTACTTGAGAAGCAAGGGTTTGAAGTGATCCAAACCGAAGACGGTCAGCAAGCTATAAGCGCATTAGATACAAATGACATTGATCTCATCTTAATGGACATCGAAATGCCAGTGATGGATGGGGTAGAGACATCTCGTCGAATTCGAGCGTCAAACAAACCTTATGCTTCCGTGCCTATCATTGCGCATACGGGAGACAGTTCACCAGTGACTCTCGATAAAATTGGCTCGTCTGGCATGTCAGATTTTATTGTCAAACCGGCAGATAAAAACAGACTGTTCGATAAGATAGCGAACTGGATTTAATTCCATCGCCTAACGTACTCATTGCCTAGCATCATTATTGAAGAACGGAATGACGATAGAGCTCAGCATTGTGCTGAGCTCTTTGTTTTTCGGCAGCGACAAGCTTCCATTCAATTGTGCCGTTATCGATTCGTTATGCGAATTCTAGTTCTGGATGGTTAAATGCTTCCTGACAAGCGGTAAGTACGTGGTCCACATCGCGAGAAGTCATATCTGCATTGATTGAAAATCGGATGATGTTTTTGTTCTTACCTGTTGCTGGGCGACAGAATACTGCACCAAACACATTACGTTCTTCAAGAAAGTCACGTACACGTTCCGTATTTCTCTCGCTACCGCACTCCAAAGCGACAATTTGAGATTCACTACGGATATTAAAGCCAATTTGTTTTAATCCTGTTCTTAGCTCTTTAGCTCGGTTGAACAGTAAGGTTCGTTTATCGTCAGCCCCCTTAATCACCTCAAGCGTTTTTTCTAAGCGAATCACTTCTTGTGGCAACACCGTCGAACTAAAAATCGCTGGATACGCGACAAATGGGAGTGTCTTAGCCAGCTTCTCAGGACCAAGAATCGCCCCCGCACGGTATGCGAATGTCTTAGCCAAACTTACCGTAATGAAATCAACTTGATCGGTTAACCCCAACGCTTTTACAAGACCCGCGCCATTTGGACCGTGAGTTCCAAGTGAGTGGGATTCATCGACGACCAATGCACAATCAAATTCACGTGCCATTTCGTAGATGTCGTGAAGTGGGGCGATGGTACCAATCGTGCTATAAACTGAATCGACAACAATCACACCGGAGCCATGACGTTGGATCTGTTTACGCAAGTGGTTCATATTGTTGTGCATAAATGCATGCGCGTGTGCTCCCGCTGCTCGAATGCCTTCCCATAACGACATATGCGCAAAAAAGTCGATATAGACGGGCGTATTTGGTGGGCAAATCGTTTGCAACAACCCGATGTTTGCCGCCCATCCTGATTGTGAGAGCAAGCAGCTTCCCATTCCCACGTAATCGGCGAGTTGGGTTTCAAATGCAGGCTTGGAAGTATCATCTTGCAGGAAGATTGCAGACATTACTACGTTGTCGTCATGCTCGGTAATTGCATCACGATGTGCCTTTTGAATCAGTTGGTTGTGGGATAACGATAAGTAGTCGTTGCTTTGCATGACCACCGCTCCGGATTGTGGTCGCTTACCCAAAACCAAGTGTTTCTGGTTCTCGTTTTGTTCGATCAAGTCTTGAATATAAAAGTCTAGGCGTTCCTCAACAAAAGAAGGAAGAGGTTTCGTTTTCAGTTTATCACTCATAATAATTTCTCTTAGTAATACGAAAAACGCCAGCGCTGACAGTTATATAGTTTTAACTGATATGAGAGATGTGTCATTGCCAATGTTGCATAAGTTTGCGTACGCTTGCAAACTCGGTATTTAAGGGTTGGGTGCGGTTTGGAATTCCTTACCTTTCGGGAGTCTAACTATGATGGAGCTTAGAAAATAACCGTTAAAATACATAGTAAATCACTATGAATTTGTTTGGTTTTTTCTACAAAAATTAACGAATAGATGTCAAATCACAACGCCATTTTGTGGCGTTTTAGAGTGGTTCGTTCCATTTAATGTGGTTAACGAGTCTGTGGATTTTCAAGCTGATAAAAAAGATATACCCACGTGACTTCGCGATGATGTCTTCAAGATGAGGATTTCAGAGTGTTGTCATGGATTCGAGAGCAAGTACAACAACTAAGTGGAGTATCAAGCTTTTTTCAGATTGTTATAAACCTGGAAAATAGGCGAAAAAAAGCGCGTATAAAACGCGCTTTAAAACAGTGATTGAATAGGAACTATCGTTTGTTTCGTAGGTAACGCTTACGACGTTCTTCTTTGCGTTTTGCTTTCTCTTCTTCTTTACGAGCGGTTTCGATTTCTACTTCGATCAGCTCTTGAGTAATCATCTCTGGCAACTCAAGGGTGATTTGCCCTAAGGTGCCCTGACGAAGTTCGTGTAGAAGGATTTCAGATACCTTGTGTAGGTCAACACGACCACCCGCACGAAGTGCTCCACGACGACGACCAATTTCTTCCATGATTTCGATATCAGACTCTGGAAGCTCTTCGATTTGATAACGCTCTTTAAGCTTCTCTGGGTAATGAGCAGCTAGGTATTCGACCGTGTAAAATGCCACTTCATCGTATTCCATTGCGGTATCTTTCACCGCACCTGTTGCTGCGAGTCGGAAACCACTGTGCGGGTTTTCAACTTTTGGCCACAAAATTCCTGGGGTATCTGAAAGTACGATGCCATTTTGTAGGTTAATACGCTGTTGACGACGAGTGACCGCTGGTTGGTTGCCTGTTACGGCAATCGTGCGACCGGCAAGAGTATTGATAATGGTCGATTTACCAACGTTTGGAATACCCATGATCATGGTACGAATGTTCTTACCAATTTCTTCACGGTGAGGCGCTAGCTTGCGGCAAAGCTCCATAATCTTATGTACTTCACTCGTCTCTGACGTAGTGATTGCCATTGCTTTTACGTTTTGCTCTTTCTCAAGGTGATCAATCCACACTTGAGTTAACTCCGGATCGGCAAGGTCACGTTTATTCAGTACCTTTACTACCGGTTTATCACCGCGAATTTGGGAGATCATCGGGTTTTCACTACTGAAAGGAATACGAGCATCCAGTACTTCGATGATCACATCCACTTGCGGGATTGCTTCTTCGATTTCTTTACGCGCTTTGTGCATGTGGCCAGGAAACCACTGGATAGAGTTGTTAACCATCTGAAAAATCGCCTTATTGTTTCATGGTTATGCTGGTGGGTTAATCAATTTACCTACATCACTAACGAGGATGTTAAGGGGAGCGGGGTATGTTTCCCCACTCAATACCACTACAGCGAGTCATGTGAGGATCTTAACACTTTATTGGATGGGCGGAAATGTTAGAGCAAGCTGACATCGCGATATTTAAGGGCTTGAGCGTTGCTTTGGCTTTGGTTAGTTTCGAATCGAATATCAATGCCTCGGTAATGATGTGCCTTATCACGATAAAGAAAATGACATCTGAGTGATTCGAGCGTCAGACCAACAAGGTGAGTTATGAGGCATGTTTGTTTAATTCTCTGATCAGCTCTGCGCGTTCAGTCCTTGCTGCTAACATCATTTGCATGTTCACCAGAGGAGGGCGCGCTTTTCTGATGTATTGTGCGTAATCAACAGGAACGCCATCAACGATCAACTCTATGTGCAGGTGAGGTCCGGTTGTTCTGCCTGTGTTACCTGAGCGACCAATAGCTTGTCCTTTCGTTACGTGGTCACCTACGCGAACGTTGCTGCGTGATAAGTGCAAGTAGCGGGATATAGAGCCATTTGTGTGACGGATGTTTATATAGTTGCCTGCAAAACGATTGTAGCGTGATTTGATGACGACACCGTCTGCAATACTTTTTATCGGCGTTCCAATTGGGACTGCATAATCTGTCCCTAAATGAGGAACAATCAAACCGGTTACTGGATGTCTTCTCTTTAAATTAAAGCCGGAGCTAATTTTGTAAGCTTTCGCGAGTGGAAATGAATAATAAGGCTTTTGAATTAGCTTATTTCCATATTCATCGTAAGCATTGTCTTTACCATCATTAATAATGAAAAAGTCTCTTTTACTACCTGAGTAGTAAAAAGAACTAATGTATCTTTCATTATAACTATTGGTTTTGATTTTTACTGAAAATCGGTCGCCTTTCTGTGCTGAACCAATAATGTTGAACTCATCTTCGATTAACCTGAACAAAGATTTGATCTCATGCGGGGATAATCCGGAATTAATTAAAGAGGCAACAAAGGAGTAATCAATAATGCCTGTGGTGATCTTGGTGCGTTGAAAGTGTGCTTCATAAGTCTGCTCGATACTATTACTATTTATCTTATTGTAACTTTCTGTTTTTGCTGTTGATTTTGTGGGAGTGGTCTGAAGTTCTGGGGTGAGAAAGTAATGAGTCAAAGATACGCCAGCAATGATAACGAATGCAATAAGAACAAGGGGTAAAGCAATGTGCTGAGTCTGCTGTCTTAATATTAAACTTGTCATTAAATCGAAATTATGCTTATAGGCGAAAAATTGAGGGGAGTATAATATTTAAAATAAAATCTTACACGCCGTTAAAGGCAATTCCTGTGTTTTTACTAATTAAATAACGATAGATGTGAAGTGGCGCTGCTAAAGAGATTGAAAACTGCCTATTTTCTTAGCGTTTATGTTTGATTTTATGGTTATTTTGTCACGTTGAGAAAATTCTGGACAATAATATAATCGCGGCAAAATATACTCTGCCAAATTACTATGATCACTAAAAATACGCTAAAACCAACGTTAGGTCTCATGGCTGCTTCACTATTATTGAGTGCATGTGGCGGTGGGGGTGGGGGTGACAGCACGCCGCCAGCTAGGAAGACAGGAAGTATCTCAGGAAACGTTTTTGACGCTCCCGTCAATGGTGCGAAGATCGAGGTGTTTGAATACAAGAACGGAAAAGTTGGCAGGTTGCTTGCCAACACGACTTCTAACGCCTTCGGTGATTACAAGCTTGAATTCGAATCTTCATCGATGCCTTTGTATGTAGTTGCGCAACAAGGAAGCTATACCGATCCGCTTACGAAAGAGATCGTGTCGTCAAGTGCAGGTAAGACTTTGCGCCTAGAAGGTGTCGTCAACTTTAGTGAAGGCAGCAACCAGACATTAATGCTGACGCCTTTAACTAATATTGTTTCTGGTTTGGCAAAGTACAAAATTGCAGAAGGGGCATCTGGGGCGGATGCTATTTCTAAAGCATTGAGTAGTATCAATGGTATGTATGGGTTCAATGTCAATGAAACCACACCGATTGACATAACTAAAGGCGGTCAGAGTAGCTTTGCTACACCCGGACATCAGTACGGTGCGTTGCTAACGGCTTATTCTTCTTACTCTTATGATTTGATAGAGAAATACGGTCAGTCTAAAGACAATATATATACCTCAATGCATCTTGCAGACATTCAATTCCGCGATGTTATTGCAGACGGTCTTTTAGATGGCTTAGAAATTAGTGAGTCTACAGGTGCTGTTACTCCACTTACGTTCGGTCAGCAGAAAGTCACCAGTGACGTTTATACGCAAGATCTTTCGCAGCAAATTTTAATTGTGGTGAACGATCCCAAGCTCAATGTTTCTGGAACCGATGCTGATGATTACGTGGCGTTTAGCCAACAAGTCAATGATTTGGGGACTCATGGTCAGGCTGATGGCGTTATTCCGCCTCGCGACGAGACGGAAATTGACACAATTCCGCCAACTGTTACTCGCACAGATAGTGACGTTTTAGCTGGCACAGATAACGTCGATCTCAGAATCAACGACGATATTGGCGTTCAATCTATTTCTGCTTATGTTGAATACAAGCTAAACGGCATTTGGTCAGGAGAATTTAAATGTAGTGACCAGCAAACTTCCGGTAGTGAGTTCTGTTCGGTAGATGCTAGCGGCTTTGAAGTTGGTGTTCGTGAAACAAACATCAAAGTAAGCATTGATACCAATGCGATTGATGCTGTAGAGCGTGATTCGGATACTGGTCTTTCTAATGTATCGGATGCTCGTTTGGTCTTTTACACTGCAGACGTTTTAGGTAATGAACTTGTTCCTGGCAGTAACAAAGGTCACTACGTTAATTTTTATTGGGATAATGACGCGCCTGTTATTACGGTGAGTTCAGCGAGCGCGATCAACAAGCAGCTTCCCGAATATGTGTTAAAAGGGACTGTTAAAGAGGCATCTCAAGACATTAAATCGGTTAACGTCTCCTTCAAAAACGGTTTACCAGAAGAGCTCAGTTGTACTCCGGTTATCACTGAGTCAGGCAGTGCTTGTGAATTCACAAGTAAACCATATTCGACAGAAGAATTCTTATCTACGACCACGTTTGATATTACGGCGAAGGACACTAAAGATAATGTCGGTAAGCTAACATTTACCGTCAGTCGCGATGACCAAGCTCCAGCTCAGATCGTTGCTTACCCTGAAGGGGCGTCGATGAACTACGTCAATGTAAACCTTGATGGGGAGCGATCGACATACGAGGGGGTTTACACACAAGATACTTATACTTCCGATAACGTGCAGTCGAGTCGTGACTACTTGAAGATCGACTACGTCTACGCAAGCTCAGGTTTGAAATCTCTTGATGGTGTCGACTTCGCAAACTTTAACGTTAACTTATTAAAAGAAAAGAAAATTCCTTATGTAAAGGTTCGAGTTTCCGATGTGAGTTCAGACACTGTCTTGGGAACGAGTGCTGACAAACTGAAGCTAGTGGTCAAGTACTATGTAAGCCCAAACAATGATGGTCAATATGCCTTCCAAGAGAGAACACAAACAGTAGCCTCAACAGAAGACGTTACCGCAAATATTCCTCACGAAACGATCATGGACAGCAACGGTCGAGTCAGCGAAGTTATCTATTATGTTCCTTTCGTAAGAGAAATCCTTGGTGAAGGCTTTAAGAACGTTTCTGAAAATGCGAGCCAAAAGCTGGAAATCCAAACCATCGATGAATCTGAAAACGTGAGTGCTGCGCAAGTCGTTTACTTCAGAAGCAGTTTTGACTTGCCGACAATGACTGTCGTGACGCCTTTTATTGGTGCGCGAGTGCAATTAGAAGGGTTGAACCCCAATGGCGAATTCACATCTTTAGCTAGTTGTACCACCATCCAGCAACCTGAAAGTGATCAGACAACCGCGCTTGACGTAGCGGTGTGTGAAACCACAACTGATGTGGTGAATTACGAATTCATGCGCGTACGTTTAATCGGTGTAGAAGGGATGGATCCTCATTACTACCAATGGAAAGATGATGAGGGTAAAAAGGCAAGTGTAAACTTAAATAACGCCAATATAGGCGCATATTTTGAGCTTGATGGCTCAAACACTTATTACATCACTGAGCTTGCAACCTACCAAACGGGTTTGTTTGATTATCGTTGGAACCAAGTAGAAGCAGGAGATAAAACGTCAGAACGTGCATCGCAAATTCTTACTGATGTGAAATACGCTTTGTCGGGTACCAACAGTAACAACAGCTCATTCTTTGGCTTTGACCCGACCGTGACGGCTTATGCCACGAACGAGATATTAGAGAAACCAATACCTAATGTTTTGACCAATGACTACTTACATCGATTCCTTGTTGAGGCCATCGATGGTTTGGCGCAAAACCTGCCGAGAAACAACTCTTCTGATTTTGCCTCTGCTATCTATGATGATCTTAGCTACGATGGTAAAGCAAATGGTCTTGGAGCTGGTGGTAACAAAATCAAACTAGATGATTATGAGTTCAGTTCTGACACTTACAGGAAAGACCTTGCTCAGTCGTATTACAACATCATGACGGGTAAGTATCAGATTCCTGATAATATTGCTCAGCTATATGCTGATGATATTTCACAGGCAAACCCAAAACTTGGCAGTGACAGTATTTTTGATAGTGAAGGTGGAAGTATTGATGTATATCCACCGGAGAAAACGTTGAAGATAGTAACTGGTCGCCAAACGATGGTTGGTAATAAACGTTATGTCGCGGGGGAAGTGGTTTCCCAAGTCGTTTTGGAAGACCCATCAGGTATTGTCGAAAAGGGCGATAATGCACCTAAATTCAAAAGTATGTGGTATGCGGGAAGCAATCCAAATACGGCTATTCCACTGGATCTAAACATAGAAGAGTCAGGCGAGAGTGGGAAGTTCAAAAAAGAGTACTTCTTTACGCTTAACTCAGAGTCATCAGACTTAAAGGATATTATTGAATTTGCACTGGAGATAAGTGCGTTTGATACCAAAGGCAATGGTTATTCTGAGTCCAACCCACATGTAGAACGCCTTTATGTAGATAACGATTATCCGAAGGCGAGTTATGAGCCTCCCAAAGACATCAATGATGAAGAAATCAAAGATGGTGTTTACCTAAGCGTTAAGAATAACATTCACGATCTGACTTTTATCTTAGATGATGTCGTTGGTGATAAGCTCGATAAGCGTAGTCTTCTACTTTACAAAAGTTCAGGCGAAAAATATCCAGTTTCGTATGAGCAGTTTTATAAGAATGAAACAAAACGATTTGTAGTACGACTATGCAGCCAGAAAGACTGTTCGGGTCAAGGAGTCACCATCAACCCAGGGGATGGTAACTGGTTCGCAGTCGCTAGCGCAGAAGATAATTTGGGCAATGCCGTATCTGATGCTGATAGCGGTGCGCCAAGGTTCCGCATCTACATCGATTCTGAAGCTCCAGTTGTTAATGATGCGAATATTGCTGAACGATTGGGTGGCAACAGTGTTTGGACACCGATCATTGATTGGGGCGAACTCAGTCAGGGAAGTAACGTAAAGATTGAGTTGAGCAAAGGTTCGGGTCAGACCCAGACATTAGAGGCGTGTGACCCTGTAGCAAGTAGTTGTGATGAACCGTACCTTATTGGCGAGCAGCCAGATATTAAAGTTCAGTTGGTTGCAAATGCCTTTAGTTATGATGCTACCAATGAATTCTACGTGACGGCGACAGATACAGCGTATCCGAAAAACGAAAGTAGAAAAGGTACGTTTACCTTCAAAGTTGATAACGAAGGGCCGACTATTTTACTTTCTACCCCTTGGGTTGAAGACGCTTTAACAAAGGAAAATGCAGTCGTTGGTCGTAATTTCAACGTGCTTTTTGATGGAGTGACAGATGATTCGAAAATCACGGAGGTCTCGTTATTCCAAGTTGGACAAGCAGATGCGCTGAAAACATTCAAACCCGCAGAACCAAGCCAAAAGTTTCCTATGCCACTTGTCGAGAGTGATACTGACAAAATTGATATGCCGGGTGAAGGGAACAGTGTCAGCCTTTACGTTAAAGCGAAAGATATTCATGGCTTTGAGAGTCAATCCAACACAAATAGCGTCATTTTTGACAATCAAGGTCCAGATTTTAACTTGGTTGGTCACGATGAAAGTAGCTATTACGTCAACGATTATGTGTTTGAGCTGAGAGCCGTTGACTTGGGCGCAAGCGGCAATGTTTCTGTTGAAGGTGTTGATAGAGAAAATCTAGAGTTCTGGATATTTGAGGATGCAGAGCCGCCTTTTGGTACGCAAGGTACGGACATAGTTAATGCCGAAACTCTAAAGGTTCCTTTAGGTGGTTTGAGTGATGGTGAGCATACTATTAGGATCAAAGGTCTTGATGTTCGTGGTAACTCTTCCCAAAAAGATTTCCGGTTTAATGTAAGTAACAAGGTTCCTCAACTGGATTTAAAAATCACTAACGTTGCGAACGGTGAAACAATAGATCGCGTCGTATATGACGAAGGTGACATCAAGCTGACGTTAAAAGTAACGGATGTGAGTGGTGTAAAGAACATTGTTTCTACTTATAAATACTCCGGTGAGAGCAAAGCTACGGACTTTCAGTTCGATGAAGTTGTGGGTGAAGAGGGTACGTGGACTGCTACCTTGAAAGAGTCTGAGTTAAAAGCTGATGGTAACTATGAACTCAGTATTAGTGTTTACAACAATGTCCAGCATAACAGCGACGATAATCCATTAGTCAGCAAGATAAACCACACGCTTAGTGTTCAGCGTAATGGTGTTGCTCTTGATGTATTAAAACCAACTCAAGACTTTCAAAACTATGTCTCTAATGGTGTGCTGGATGTCACATTCACAACGCTAAGTGAAGTTAAAGCGCAGCAAATTCAGTGCTGGGTTCGTCAAGAGTACGATGGTAATGAAGCCCCTGATGAGAACGAAAAGCCAACTTCTGGCAAGAAGAATATATCTCCAGGACAAGAACCTAGTTGTACCGTTGACTCTGAAAGTACCTCATTGTCACCGGCAATATTGATTGTTCAAACTAAGGGGACGAATGGCGCGGTAGCGGTTCAGAAATTTGACTTTAAAATGATGGACTCAGATTCCCCAGTAGTCACTCAACCAGCTACTGATACTTATCAATTCTCTGGTGGTGAAGTAACCCACAACCCTGGTGATGACACGAAGTTTCTAGCGTTCGAGCTTATGTTTAAAGATGAATTATCAGGAGTGAACATCACCAATGAAGACAACTACCCTAAAATAATTCGGAAAGCGGGAGCGATTCCTTTTAGCGCAGAAAGTTGTGTATTAAATGCGGATGGTCAGGTTGTGTGTCGCTACAAGGAAAAGTACTCCGACATTATCCAAAAGACCGCAGTTACACATGATTACAAAGTAACAAACATTAAAGACAATGCAGGTAATTTAGCCTTAGATCATGAGTTTGAATTTTTGTTACCGACTGAAGATCCAATCGTTGAAATTATCAGCCCAAGTGAAGGCAACGTTCTAAATGGTAAAACTCTTGATGTAGAGTTTAGAGTGAAACTGAGTAAAAATTCAGAACTAGAAAACGTAGAAGTGACCTTCGGTGATGAGTCCTATAATCTCAAAACGGATGATAACTTTGAAAAGTTCAAGCCTTGTGGTGTTGATGGAGAATATCGTTGTTCTATTTTCCATAGTGACCAATTAGAAAGCTCTCTAGAAAACAAAGCACTGACTGTAAATGTGACTGCCACAGATGTTTGGGATAACCGTGGAAGTGCAGCAGTTAAAGACATTCGATTCGATAATACTGCCCCAATTATTGGGGATGTGGTCACGGTTTCAGAGCAACCAAACGATAAGGTTAGGTTCACTTTTGATGAGATGAGAGATGAAGTCAGTGGACTCGCTACGGTTAAATACACAGTGCGTGTGCTCAACTTTGAAGAAGAAAAAACGGAGAATGTGACCTATTTCGAGTTGCCTAAAGATCAGATCGCAGGTCGTGATGAAATCAGAGTTGAGGTTATCGCGACTGATGCTGTCGAAAACTTTGAGTCCGCAACAAAAACTGTTTATTTAAAAGCGCCAACAGTAACACTTGCTTTTGATGGCATTGCTGGCTTGCAAGGAAACAAGCTAGCGTTTGTAGATGAGAATCAATCATTTACGATTACCTCTAAAGATAGTGAGCACGTCAAGGCTTCTAGCTACTCTGTAGATATGATTCCGAAGGTTGGGGATACGCTTAATTTCAAGGGAAATATAACGTCATCAACGGCGTCAGGCACTATGGTGTTTGATGCCGATGACCAGGCTGAGTACACGTACAAAGTCACTGTCATAGATTCCATAGGACGTTCGATTACAGACTTTGAGCTTTTCGATAAATCTTATGATGCCAAAGGTCTCGACTCTGTTGTTGACCATGAGATACCAGTTATCACGGGTGTTCGCGCTGATCAAGTTTCTATGACTCCGACAGGTGATAAATACAATTTGGATGTAACCGCTTATGTTTCAGATAAAAACTTAAGTTCAGTCACATCAACGGCTGATAATGGGGCAGGGGTAATTGTTGGTCCACAATCAATCACACAGCCTGCCAACGATAGCGACCCGTATGTAATGCACTACCTATTATCAAAAGGAGACTACACGATAAAAGTAGTGGCGTCGGACCTCGTCAACCATAAGGCTGAAGAAACGATAACGCCGACAGTGGAAGCTGCAAGTGTCCCTGAACTCACAATATCGAGCTCTGGGAGTGCTCCATTAGCTGGTGGTGTTGAAGTTCAGCTTACGTTTAAGTTTACGGAAGACGTCAAAAACTTTGAGTTCTCTGATGTAAAACTCGAAGCAAGTGATGGAAGTGATGTTGGAGAGCTGAAGCTTCTATCTTGGAACAAAACTGATGACAAAACATGGACTGTCAACTACTTAACTCCAGAAAGGGCGGATAAAGATATAACCATACGGGTCGATGATGGTAGCTATGAGAGCGTCAATACTATCCCCGGAATTGGGGATAGTTTGCTTCTAGGGGTTGAAGGTGTGTTGCCAACACTGACTAAGGTGACGTTTGACCCGATACATCAGGAAATTGGCAAATCTGTCAACATCCAGCTTGAGTTCGACAAAGAGTTGCAAGAAGCGACTGCATCACTAGGAAGTAATAACGTTACATCACTAGCGGTGACCGCAAATAAGAAGGTGTGGACAGGCACAGTTGAGGTTCCGAATGTACCGGAAGCTAGCGTTGGTCTTGTTGTCAGTCAATATAAAGACTTAGTGGGTAATGTGGGCGAAAACAATGCCTCAAACGCATTGCCAATAACGCCAACTTTAACAGTTGAGAATATCCGTGATGTCAATTCAACTGACGCTGCGACAGTAGCAGTCAGTGGCGGTAGCACGCGCTTCGTAACTACCGACACATTAACCATCAAAGCGGTTGATACGAACGGTAAAGAAGTCACGAAAACCACTACTGCGAATGCTCTAGGTCAATGGAATACGTCCTTGGATGTCACAAGTCTAAAAGACGGCACCATTACCGTGACTGTTAATGGCACGAACGATTTGAAAGCTGTGGCGAAAGAGGTGTCTACAGCGTTCACTCTGACGCAAACCAAACCAACGGTTGATGATAGCCAAACGACTATTTCACCGCAGTACGCTGCGGCAGGTAAGACCGTCACAGTGACAGCTACATTCGATAAAGAAGTGACGACACCAACAGGTTCAACTCTAGGTACTGGGGCGATCAACTGGACGCCACAGGTTGGCACTCACACCCAATGGGTAGGCTCTGTCCAAGTGGCAGCGGTAGCCGATTCAGTGAAGAGCGTAGAGTTAAC